>JBBRMT010000031.1:0-28360 GCA_038230695.1 Chloroflexia bacterium | reverse complement strand
GGGTTCCTCGATCAGCGGTGGCGGCAACGGCACGGTTGGCGCGGTAGTCAATGCAGAGGGCGAAGCGGTTCAGCGTAGTGCGTTCGCTAGCCTGGCGACTAATAGCGAGGATGCCGCGCCCAACGAGGCCAGCGCCGTGGCCGCCGTGATTATGCGCCGCCCCGGCGCAGTCGCTGGCAGCGACAGTGGCTTCAACGCCCGCGAGTTCCGCAAGACACTGGTTAGCAATATGGAACTGCTGAAGATGGACAAGTCGTTTACTGGTCGCAGCCTAAACGACGGCTTCAGCGGTGGCGAGAAGAAACGCACCGAGATTTTGCAGATGATGATGCTCAAGCCCGCCCTCGCCATCCTCGACGAGCCGGACAGCGGCCTCGACATTGATGCCATCCGCGACGTGTCGGCGGGAGTTAACGCCCTGATCGGTACGGAGTTCTCCGCGCTGATTATCACCCACTACCAGCGCATCCTCAACTACATCACCCCCAACTACGTCCATGTAATGCTGAATGGGCGCATTGTGGAGAGCGGCGGCACCGAACTGGTGCAGGAGCTGGAGCGCAGCGGCTACGATGCCATCCGCGCCCGCTATGCCGAAGAGGGGGTTGACGAGGCCACCTACCGGGAGCGCAAGGAAAACCCTGATGCTCACGCCGACGGCGCAACTCCTGCTGCTTAGTTAAACGGGCGTATATCCATTCTTCCAGGCGGCGCGTGGCTTCGGCTGTGCGCCGCTTTGGCGCAATGGCGCTTGACTGATTACAAGGATGGGGTTAAAATGGTGGCATTGACAGTAACCGGAGACATTAGATGATCACTTTCAACGAGGAAAGGGGAGATACTATGAGCGCGACCATGACCGGCATCCGCGAAGCGACCGAACCGGGCTATACGCCGACCATAACTGCAACCACGCCTGCCTTGGAGCGTGACAGCGCGATAGACTGGCGGGTAGTAAAGGCCGATTTTCCCATCTTCGATAACGAGGTGGGGGGCAAGCCGCTAACCTACCTCGACAGCACCGCCACATCGCAGAAACCCCGCGTAGTTATTGATACCCTGCACGAGTTCTACAGCCACCACAACGCCAACATTCATCGCGGCCTCTACGCCCTCAGCGAAGAGGCGACTGCCATGTATGAGCAGGCCCGCGCTAAAGTGGCCCGCTTCATCCACGCCCGCTCCCCCCGCGAGGTTATCTTCACCCGCAACGCCACTGAGGCGATCAATTTGGTTGCCCACAGTTGGGGCCGCACCAACATTGGCCCTGGCGATACCATCCTGATTACCGAGATGGAGCATCACGCCGACATCGTTCCCTGGCAGATGCTGGCGCAGGAGAAGGGCGCAACCCTCGCCTATATTCCACTCGACCCTGCCACCGGCACCTTGCAGATGGATAAACTCGACGAATTGCTCACCGAAAAGGTCAAGTTTGTCGGCGTGGTTCACGTCTCCAACGCGCTTGGCACCCTCAATCCGGTAGAAGAGATTATTCGTCGCGCCCACGAAGTCGGTGCCGTAGTGTTGCTTGATGGGGCGCAGAGCGTGCCGCATATGCCGGTTGACGTGCAGGCGCTGGGTTGCGACTTCCTTGCTTTCAGCGGTCACAAGATGTGTGCGCCAACTGGTAGCGGCGTGTTGTGGGGGCGGCGCGAACTGCTGGCCGCCATGCCACCCTTCCTCGGCGGTGGCGATATGATCCGGCGAGTGACAATGCAGAGCAGCACCTACGCTGAACCGCCAGCTCGCTTCGAGGCTGGCACACCCGCGATTGCCGAGGCGATTGGTCTTGGCGTAGCCTGCGACTACCTCTCCGCAATCGGCATGGCGAACGTGCGGGCGCACGAGGTTGCCATCTCCCAATACGCGCTCGACCGTTTCGCCGAAGTGCCGGGGCTGCGTATCTTTGGGCCACACGATGTTGCCCATCGTGGTTCGACCTTTTCTTTTGCTCTGGCCGATGTGCCGCCCCACGATATGGCAAGCATCCTCGATAGCGAGGGTATCGCCATTCGCGCCGGGCATCACTGTTGTCATCCCACCATGTTCGCGCTCGACGTTGCTGGCACCTCCCGCGCTAGTTTCTACATCTACAACCTCGATGAGGATGTGGATCGGCTGGTGGCGGGCTTGCACAAGGCCGCGCAGATATTTGGAGTTTAATTATGGACGATCTTTACCGCGCCAATATCCTCGAACACTTCCGCGACCCCCACCACAAGGGGATGCTGGAGCATCCTGATGCCAGTTATGAGGACATCAGCACCTCGTGCGGCGACCGCATCCGCATGGATTTCGTCATTAGCGATGCCCACATTGCCGACGTGCGCTTCGACGGGCAGGGTTGCGCCATCAGTCAGGCGGCGGCCAGTATGCTCACCGATATGCTCCCTGGCCTCAGCCTCGATCAGGCGCTGGCGCTAAACAAGCAGGCTATTCTGGATGAGCTAGGCATCACCGTCGGCCCCAGCCGCCAGAAGTGCGCCACGCTCGGCCTCAATGCAATGAAGCGGGCGCTTGTAGGCAGCCAATGGGCGGATGACGAAGAGGAAGATTTTTAGTCGCTTCCATAGTTGCTAGGGCGGTTGGCACTCGCACCAATGCTTATGGAGCGGGTTGCACTCACTCTGGTATATGTAGGGGTGGGTTGCGCTCACCCTTCTAAAAGGAGCTTTATATGCAAGAAATGGAAATAACCCCAAAGCAGCTAAAAGAGAAGCTGGATGGCGGCGACAAGCTGATGCTGCTGGATGTACGCAGCCCCGAAGAGTGGGGGTTCAACCACCTGGAAGGCGCAACTCTTATTCCCATCGAGGAGATTCAGCAGCGGCGCAGCGAACTGCCCACCGATGAAGAGATCATCACCTACTGTCACACCGGCAGCCGCAGCCTGCAGGTGGCTCGTTATCTACAAGCGTATGGCTACAAGGTGAAGAGCCTGAATGGTGGCATTGACCAATGGGCGCAGGAGATTGACCCCACCATCCCGCGTTACTAATCTAACTGAATATCCCTCCCCAAAGAGGGAAGCGCAGAGAATCCCTCCCCAAAGAGGGAGGTAAGGAGGAGGAGAAGGTGCAGCAGCACTTTGTTTGCCCGACACTAATCTCCCCTCCATTGAGCCAGGCCAGTCATCAGTTCAAATAGAGAAAAGGAATATACAATGGCGCTTACTGAGAACATGGTGCGCACCGCTTTGCGCGATGTGTACGACCCCGAACTGGGGGTCAATGTGGTTGACCTCGGCCTTATATACGAGGTAGAGATAAATAACGACGAGGGCAAGATTCACGTTGACATGACCCTGACCAGTCCCGGCTGCCCGGTTGGGCCGATGGTCATCGCTGACATTCACCGCGCCCTCAGCATCTTCGACGATGTGAAGGATGTGGACGTGGAACTCGTCTGGTCGCCTTACTGGAACCCCAGCATGATGAGTGAAGAAGCTAAGGAAGAACTCGGCTACTACGACTGAGCGATGAGGTGGCCGCTTGCAAAGCAACCCCAACACCAAAATATACATCATCGCCGCTGCGCTGTGGTTGGTGGTGATTGGTGTTGGCGTGGGCTTCTTTATGCTTGGCGGCCTCAACCTGGTAACACCTGATTACGTCTCGCTGCGGAGCGTCTACATGAACTCGGCAAACGAAGGTTGGGCGGGTGGTGTGGTTGACCATCGCAATGGCAACAAGGGATTGCAAGCTGCGCTCTTTCACTATAGCGACGGCAAGTGGCAGGAGTATGCTTCTAACTTTAGCAAGTACACTGAAAGCATCTATGCCGTCAGTATGTCCTCGGCGAACGAGGGCTGGGCGGCTGGTGACTTCGGCGCTATGCTTCACTATAAAGGTGGTACGTGGACTGAGGCCGCCAGCACGGTTAGTAGCACAATCGAGAGTGTATCCACGCTTTCTCCCAACGATGTGTGGGCGGTGGAAGGCAACATTGTCGCACACTACAACGGAAGTAGCTGGCTGACTCAAACCCTCGGTTCCAACCTCGACCTGAAGAGCATCCAGATGCTATCAGCTAACGAGGGCTGGGCAGTTGGTCGGAATGTAATTCTCCATTACAAAGACGGCACATGGAGCAAAGATAATAGCTTCAACACAGATAAGACTGACATCTTGCTCATGAGTGTTCATATGCTCTCTCCAACTGAGGGAATAGTGTCTGGTGAGTCGTTCCTTGACAAACCCCAGCGAACAGCACACTCCTATAGCAGTATGACGGTGGAAGGCGCAATCTTCCACTATCACAATGGGGTCTGGACGAAGGATCGCAGCTTTGATGGTGCTAGCTACGATAATCTAACTGCGGCGGCGCTGGTCTCGCCTGACGAGGGTTGGGTGATCGGTGCAAAAGAGGGCGATAATATCCAGATGGCTATCCTACATTACAAGAGCGGTCAGTGGTCTGAAGATGTTAACTTTAGCGAGTTCGACTCGAATTCAGGGCTATCCATGCTTTCGGCCAACGAAGGTTGGGCGGTTTTTGGCAAGCACATCCTTCACTACCAGGATGGTGGGTGGCACGAATGAACCAAGCTGTTCTAGAGACGCGCATCATTGCGCCAAGCCCACCGTTGACCATCCACCACCTCGGCCTCATCCCATACGACGAAGCATTGCAGCAGCAGCGCGACACTGTGGCGGCGCGGGAAGCGGGGCAGGTTGGCGATCGCCTCCTGCTGCTGGAGCATCCCCATATCTACACCCTGGGGCGCAAGGGCAGCATGGACAACATCCTGCTTGCTGGTGACGAACTTGCGGCCCGGAGCATAACGGTGCGCTGGGTAGAGCGCGGCGGTGATGTCACCTATCATGGGCCAGGGCAACTGGTCGCTTACCCCATCCTCGATCTCGCCGCATTGCGCGGGCCGCTCGACTATCCCCGCTACGTGCGCGACCTTGAGCGGGTGCTGATTGCCACCGTTGCTGACTTCGGCATCTCCGCCGTGCAGGTTGCGGGCTACAGCGGTATCTGGGTGGCACAGGGTGAGCGGTTCGACAAGCTGGCCGCTATTGGCGTACACGTCAACGGGCGGGGCATCAGCAGCCACGGCATCGCCCTCAACGTCAACACCGACCTGCGCTACTTTGGCTACATCGTCCCTTGCGGCATCAATGACCCCGATAAAGGCGTAACCAGCATGGCTGCGCTGCTCGGCCAGCCGCTCGACCTCACCCGCATTGCCGATCGCTTCACCCACCACTTTGCAGCCCAGTTTGGCTATAATATTTCTTGGCCTGTTTCCTGCTAATCCCTCCTCAGCGGTTTGCAACTCACAACCCGCATAGCTGAAAGGAGAATCAAAATGCAGGAACTAATCCAGCGTCTGATGCAACAGGCTAATCTCAGCCAGGGGCAGGCGCAGAATGTCCTCAGTGTGGCAATGAACTTCATCCGCTCCCGTGTGCCAGCCCTTGCTCCGCTAATGGGTATGTTCGGTGGCGGCGCAACAACGACTACAACAACCACTAGTGCTACTGCACCCGCACAGCAGGGTGGTGGCCTGATTGGCGATGTGGAGCGGATGTTTGGCGGCGGCAACTCGCCAACCACCACGACCACCACCAGCGCAACCACCAGCACTCCCGCGCCTGGGGCAATGCCTGCTGGTATCCAGGGCGCACTCGGCAACCTCTTCAACAACGGCGGCCCGCTCCACCAAGAACTGGTGCAGAATGCTGGCCTCAACCAGAGTCAGGCCGCAGCCTCTACCAACGTAATCCAGAGCTTCATCACCCAGCACATACCAGCCGCCTCGTCCATGATGCAAGAGGGTAGCGCCCTTGATAACGTCGAGGATCGAGTTGACGGTATGTTTGGCATCAAGGATAACAATACCAACCCTGGCGCGTAAGCCAGCCGCTGGCGACACCTATCCAATGTCTTCGGCGCGACTCGCTTTTGGCGGACAATCTTGCGCTTGCCGCAATCGCCAACGCCAGTCGCGCCGTTGCTGTTTTCGTCAAGGAGAGGTATTGTGAAAAAGCAGAAAACGGATAACCCACAGAGCAAGGATCTCGATCTGGCGGCGGCAACTGTACCACCAGAGCAAGCCTTGACTGACAATATGGGCCATCGCATCAGCGACGATCAGAACACGTTGCATATTGGGCAGCGTGGCCCTACCTTGATGGAAGATTTCCACTTCCGCGAAAAGATACACCACTTCGATCATGAGCGCATCCCAGAGCGGGTTGTTCACGCCCGTGGCGCAGGCGCACACGGCTACTTCCAACTTTACGAGTCGCTAGCCGAATATACCATTGCAAACGTATTGACCGACACTGCGTTGCAGACTCCAGTGTTTGTGCGTTTCTCCACTGTTGCTGGCTCACGCGGCTCTGCTGATACCGCCAGAGATGTGCGCGGCTTTGCGGTCAGGTTCTACACTGCAGAGGGCAATTGGGATCTGGTTGGCAACAATATACCCGTTTTCTTCATCCAGGACGCAATCAAGTTTCCCGACGTAATCCATGCGGTCAAGCCTGAGCCGCACAACGAAATACCCCAAGCCTCATCCGCCCACGATACCTTTTGGGATTTCATCTCGCTTACCCCTGAGTCTATGCACATGGTAATGTGGGTGATGAGCGATCGCGCCATCCCGCGCAGTTTCAGCATGATGGAAGGCTTCGGAGTCCACACCTTCCGCCTGGTCAACGCTAAAGGTGAATCGCACTTCGTCAAGTTTCACTGGAAGCCGCTGCTGGGTATTCACTCGCTGGTCTGGGATGAGGCGCAGAAGCTAGCGGGCAAAGACCCCGATTTCCACCGCCGCGATATGCACGATGCCATCGAGCAGGGCAACTTCTTCGAGTGGGAAATGGGCGTGCAGATCATCGCTGATGGCGAGGAAGCAAAGTTCGACTTCGATATCCTCGATGCCACCAAGATCTGGCCGGAAGATCTCGTGCCAGTGCGACGGATTGGCAAGATGACCCTCAACCGTAATCCCGACAACTACTTCGCTGAGACCGAGCAGGTGGGGTTCATGACCACAAACATCGTGCCGGGCATTGACTTCAGCGATGACCCACTGCTGCAGGGCCGCAATTTCTCCTACCTGGACACCCAGTTGAGCCGTCTTGGTAGCCCGAACTGGCAGGAACTACCCATCAATCGGCCAATTGCCTCCGTTTCCAACAACCAGCGTGAGGGGCATATGCGCCATACCATCAACCCAGGGCGCGTATCCTACGAACCAAACTCGCTGGGCGGCAACATCCCCAATCAAGTGCCAGCGCAGCAGGGCGGCTTCGTCAGCTACCCGGCGCGGGTTGAAGGCCCAAAACTTCGCGTGCGTAGCGAGAGCTTCGCCGACCACTATGGCCAGGCAAAGCTGTTCTGGAACAGTATGACCCCGACGGAAAAGGAACACATTGTCAAGGCGTTGCAATTTGAGTTGAGCAAGGTTGATACCCGCGAGATACGGCAGCGGATGCTCGGCCATCTGCAGCAAATTAATGATACGCTGGCGGCACAGGTTGCCATTGCGCTTGGTGAGTTGCCTGCGCCCAACCCAACCGCTAATCCGGACAATCCAGCCCCGGCTAGCAACGGCAAGGCAGCACGAGTAGCTAAGAGCAAGACAGCAAGTGGAGCCGATGACAAGACCGGGATGCCCGATGGCACTGCCGACTCGGCCAGCGAGACTACGGCGCTGGCGAAGGCGATCTCGCCAACCAGCGCCTCTGGCGGGCTGCAGCAAACCAGCGGTCTGAGCATGGAGGAACGCCCCAGCAACACGATTAAGGGCCGCAAAGTGGCGATCCTGGCCGCTGATGGGGTTGCTGCCGACCAGGTGGCGGCGCTCAAGAAGGCGCTTATGGCTGCGGGCGCGTTGGGCGAGGTGGTTGCCCCACATCTGGGCGTGCTGCAAGGTAGTGGCGGCACGGTGGAAGCGGTCAAGACCTTCGCCAATAGCGGCTCAATCATGTTCGATGCCGTGTTCGTCCCTGGCGGTGAGCAGAGTGTTGCCATCCTGCTCGGGCTTGGCGATGCCCGCGAGTTCATCAGCGAGGCATACAAGCACGCCAAGACCATCGCCGCAGTGGGCGAGGGAGTCAAGCTGGTGGCGGCAAGTGAGGCTGGTCAGGCGCTGCAGCTCAATCAGACTTCATCCCAGTTGATGACCGAGCAAGGCATTGTGGCGGCGAACAAAGCGGAGCTAACCAGCGCCATCGAGACCTTCATCACGGCGATTGCCAAACACCGTCACTGGGGCCGCTCGCCTCTAGCGCTAGTATCGGCATAGCCATATCACGGTATACAGGGCGGTGGGCTGAAGTTGTGGCCCACTGCCTTTTTGTTGCGCCTGATTAAATGAAACCCCGCCGCACCTTGTAACCCACCCCAAAAGCAATCTAACGCAATTATAACGCGAATTAGGCTGACAGACCCACGCTTCTGTGCTAGAATCCTGGCTACACCTCTGCTGCGATAAGGTAGTGGTGATATAAAGAACCCTGGCTTATATAAGGAGATACAACAAATGGCAGAGTTTATAGACGGACGGCAGGTTGACGCAGTAAGCGCGGTGCAGAAGCTCGGCCCAGCGGTGGTGACGGTACTGAGCAGCCGCAACGGGCGGGGCGGTGGAGTGGGCAGTGGAGTGATTATAGACGAGGCAGGCCATATCCTGACCAATGCCCACGTTGTCTCCCGCCAAGAGAAACTGGATATTATCTTCGCTAGTGGCAGTCGGCGGATGAGCGCCACGCTAGTCGGCAGCGATCGCTACTGCGATGTGGCGGTCATCAAGGTGGATGGTCAGGTGCCAGCGGTGGCCGATTTGGGCGGCAGCAACAAGCTGCTGCCCGGCCAGCCAGTTATCGCTATTGGTAGCACGCTGGGCAACTATCGCAATACAGTCACGGCTGGGGTGGTCAGCGCGGTCAATCGCCGCTTCGAGGGCATCAACGCGCCGCTAATTCAGACAGATGCAGCCATCAACCAGGGCAATAGCGGCGGCCCACTTGCCAACCTCTACGGCGAGGTGGTGGGTATCAACACCCTGGTAGTGCGTGGTGGGGGCTGGGGCGGCGCAATCGAGGGTCTCGGCTTCGCCGTGCCGATCAACACTGCCAAAGCCCTTGCGAACCAGATGATCAAGAATGGTTTCGTCGCTTATCCGTACCTGGGTATCCAGTATGAGGAGCTAAACCCCGAACTGGCCGCCTATTACAACCTGAAGACGCAGAGTGGGGCGCTGATCCAAGAGGTGGTCGAGGGTAGCCCGGCGGCAAAGGCGGGGCTGGATAAGGGCGATGTGGTGGTCGCGCTTGGCGAGGAGGCCATTCACGAGGACAACCCGCTTGCCATTGCCCTTACTCGCTACGGTGTGGGCGACACCATCGAACTGAAGATCGTACGCGGGGTGGAGAAGCTAACCATCCATGTCACACTGGGAGCAAGGCCGGAGCGATAGCTTATGTCACATAGCCAGGGAGATGGCTCATTTCGGTAGGGGCGAACAACGGTTCGCCCTGGCCCGCTCTATCCCCGACCCTTTTGCATTCCGCTGACTGCACGCAGGCCGTAGAAGCCGACCACCCCCAGCCATGAGCCGACCGCGATGGCGATATATGATGCCTGATCCGTACCCATCAGCGCAGCGGCCTCATCTTGTAGCGCGTAGCCGCCCAACACCATCAGCGCGGCCAGCGTCAGGCTGATGACAACGTGGCGATCCATGAACCCGGAGTATACCAGCCAGAGGATGCCGAACAGGATTGCTGCCGAGATGATCAGTTGGCCCAGCACCACTGGCAGGTGGTCGCTGAACATCGCGCTCTCCAGCGGCCACATCGCGATCGGCACCAGGATGGCCGCCAGACTAAAGCCCACGATGACGAACACGCCCGCCGAGCCGTTACCCTCGGTGGGCATCTCACCTTGCTCCTGCTCCGGCTGTAGCGCCTTACGCTCATCGTTCATTGTCTGGCCCCTCTGTAAAACAAGAACCCCAGCTATTCAACATAGCGGGGTCAGGTTTGCTGCCATAAACTGGTGCTCAGGGTCAGACTCGAACTGACGACCCTGCGATTTTCAGTCGCATGCTCTACCAACTGAGCTACCTGAGCGGGATGGGTTACGGGTGGGCGACAGAGGGCTCGAACCTCTGACCTCCTCGGTGTAAGCGAGGCGCTCTGACCGACTGAGCTAGTCGCCCGTAATTCGTATATTTCTGGTGCCCAGGAAGGGATTTGAACCCCCACGACCTTGCGGTCACTAGCCCCTCAAGCTAGCGCGTCTGCCGGTTCCGCCACCTGGGCCGATATTGGTTTGCAGTGCGCCTCATTATACCAAAACGTCCTTGCCTTGTCAATCAAACTTTTGGCCCAGCTATAGACAGCCCCACGCAGTTGTGCTATAATTATGTCAACCCATTTGGCGCGGCGTGGTGATGGCGTGATTAAGGTTATCGCGGGTGGAAGGCAGGGCCAGAGCTATGGATTTCAACCTGATACTGGTGGTCGGGTTCGCGGCGGTGTTCGTCGCTACGCTGGTTTACATCTTTGTAGACCAGCAACGTACCCGCGCCAGTCAGCCGCCCACTATCTCCACCCCCTCGGCCCGCCCGCCCGCCCCGCCACCTACTGCTCCACGTCCCGCTCTTGAAGAACCCGTCATTGCCAGCAACCGCACCGCCGCAACGCAATTCACCACCACCCGACTGGCTGGCCCCGTTGTGGTAGACCCCGCCGACGGGCTTACCCCCGCCGCCCGCCACGACCTTGATGAACTAGGCGGTGGGATTGGCGGATCGCTGGCCGCTGAGGATGAACCTACCCCCCCGATCAGTCGTCGCGTGCCAACCACTCAGCCGCCCATTCAGCCAGCCGTGCCAGCGCCCCGCCCCCGCAGCGCCGCCTTCCCCGCCGCTAACTATATGGGCGACACCACGCTCGTCACCCGCGCCATGCCTGCCGATTTCGCGGCTGCTGATGCTGCCTTTGCCGAGCAACCGAACAATACCGCGCTACTCGTCGCGCCAACCGAATTGAACACTCCGCCCGAATATGGCCGCATTTTCCGCCACGTCACCCTCGACGATGCCGATGAGGAGGACGAGCAGCAAAACTACCTGCCGGAGAGCCGCGCCCACCTTTCCAACCGTCTGATCCTCGATGAGGAGAACAACGATAGCGCCCCGCTGATGCTTATAGGCGGGTTGATTCTTGCAGTCGTAGTGGTTATTGCTGTCGTATGGCTGCTGATTGCCCCGGCCTTTAACAGCGACAAGGATAAAGCCCCCGCCGCGCAATTTGCTATCGTAATTGCCCACTTTGGCGCAAGCGACGATGGCAGCGTCAGCCGCGAGTTTGGCAACCAGGTGGTGAGCAGCTTGCGAAACGCGGGCCTCAATGCCAGCCAGGCCGATGTACTCGCTCCCGCTGCAGCAATTGGCGACGAAGCCACTGCCGCTAGCCAGGCCAGCCACTTCAATGCCGACCTGGTTATCTGGGGTGACTTGCCCAACGCCACTGCCACCTCGCTTGCGCCGCACTATCATATGGCAGTCAACAACCCACCCAGCCTCAGTCAGCGGCAGGACTTGCCCAGTCAGATGCTCGAACCCACCAGCTTTGCGTTTCCCCCGGTGAGCCGCGCCCGCCTGGAGCCTGCGCTGGTGGACTTCACCACCGGCCTAGCTCTTTACTATAGCGACCGCGTTGCCGATGCTAGCGACCAGTTCAATACCGCCCTCGCGCTCGGCCTCGACAACCCCGCGCTGCACTTTTATCGCGCTAGCAGCCTGCTGCAATTGGGCGACAATGCTGGCGCAATAGGCGAGTACGCCAAAGCGGGCGGAGTGGACGATGTTGCGCTGCTCGATGACCGAGGGCTGGCCGAACAAAGTCTTGGCAACCTGGCCGTCGCCCTTGCCGACTATAATACCGCGCTCAAGCTGCTTGGCTCCGATAAGCGTACCGCGATTGTCTATCGCAACCGCGCCCAGGTGCAACTGGCACAGAGCCAGCCCGACCTCGCTAACGCCGACCTGACCCTCGCCATAGCCGCTGACCCTCACTATGCCGCTGCCTGGTATGACCGCTGTAGCCTCAAGTTCGACGTTAACGCCGACCCGCTACCCACCTCGCAGCAGGCGGCCAACAATGCAATTAGCGACTGCAACAATGCGCTGGCTGCCGATAGCCAGTACCCCGCCGCCCAGATTCAACGCGGCGCACTACAACTGACTGCCCCGCAGCAAAACCTCGACAATGCCCAGGCTGACCTGGCCGCCGTCCGCGATTTGCTGCTCAGTCGCCTCAGCAACCTGAGCGCACAGGAGGCTAAGTTCAAGGAGCAGCACGACCACCAGGCTGATGTGGTAGTCGCCCGCGAGGTGGTTGCCAACAAGCAACTGGGGGCGGCCCACTACTGGATGGGCCGCGCCTATGTGGAGCGAGGCAAAATCGAAGCGCAACAGGGCAAAGGGCTGTTCGATTTTCTAAAGGGGCCGGGTGGATACGATAAGGCGATTGACGAGTTCAATGCCGCGCTCACCGCTGACCCCAACTCCTACGATGCCCACGCCTGGTTGGGCATTGCCTTGCTCGGCAAGGGTGATGCCAACTCCGCCGCGCAGCAGTTCCAGCAGGCCCAGAAACTCGACCCCAAGCGCCCCCTTGCCTATCAGCAGCTTGCCTCGCTCTATCACGATGCCAATCAGCACGACAAGGCCGCCGCTGCGTATGAGTCGCTGCTGCAAGTCAACCCTGGCTACATCTACGGCTATCTGCAACTGGCCGACGAGTACAAGGCGCTAAATCAGGCTGACAACGCCGCCTCCGCCTATCGGCGGGCGGTGGCCCAGCAACCCCACAGCGGCGACGAGTTCCGCTACAAGGGTATTGCCTACGATAGCTTGCAGGACTACGCCAACGCCGCCGCCAACTACCGCCAGGCAGTGGCGCTCAACACCAACGATGGCCGCGCCTGGTTCAATCTCGGTGAGGATTACCGCCAGCTAGGGCAGGGTAATCAGGCGCTGGCTGCCTACCAGCAGGCGGTCAACCACAACGTCAGCGCGGCAGTCGCCGCTTACCGCGCCGGGCTGATCGCCCAGCAGTTGGGGCAGGTGGCCGAGGCCCAGAAGCGTTGGCAGCAGGCAGTCGCCGCTAACCCCCAGTTCATGCTTGCCTACTACCAGTTGGCGAAAGTGGCGCAAGCCACAGCAGGGCAAGCGGATGCGGCGATTAAATACTACGAGCAGATGCTGCGGGCCGACCCCCAGACCACCGCTGGTGAAGCGATCACAGCGGCGGACGCAGAATACGACGCGCACCTGCAACTAGGCAGCCTCTACAGCGCCCGTGCCGCCACCACTAGTGACCTAAAGCAGCAGGCCGCCGCCTACGCCAGCGCCGAAACCAACTATATCGCTGCCGTGCAGATTGCCGCTGGTGTAGCCGATACGGGCAAACAACTTGCCTCGGCTACCAGCCTCTGTTACGTTTACATTGCTGAGGGCAAAACTGATTTCGCAGTGAAACTTGGCGATTCGATGCTCACGGTAGACAAGAATTACGCGCCCGCCTACACCTGCAAGGGCGAGGCTTACTTGCAAACTGATGATACCGCCAACCTTTCCCAAGCCAGTGATAATCTTAAGCAGGCGGTGGCGCTTGCCCCCAATGACCCCGCTGCGCTGGTCGCCCTGGGTCGGGTCTATCAGGCGCAGAACCAGCTTGCCCCCGCCGAGCAGCAGTTCCGTCAGGCGATTGCCGCTGCGCCCCAATCGGCAGCAGCGCACGTTGGCCTCGGCGACATCCATTACATCCGCCAGCAGTGGGCCGCCGCGCAGCAGGAGTACACCGCGGCAGTACAGTTCGATAGTCGTAGCGCCAGCGGTTACACTGGGCTGGCCCGCACCCTGGTGAGCCAGAACAACCCTGGTGATGCGGATAAGGACTTCCGCCTCGCCATCTCCCTCGACCCCTCCCTCGCCGACCCCCACCTCTATCGCGGTCAATTGCTCGATAGCCAAAAGCAGCGCGATGCTGCGCTAGCCGAGTACCAGGCTGCGGTGCAACTGCGCCCCCGCTGGCCGCTGGCGCAATACCTGTTGGGCAAGGCGTACATTGCAAAAGGTGACAACAAGGCTGCGATAGACGCGCTGACCAAAGCAAGCCAACTTGACCCGCAAAACGCCGATGCCTTCTACGAACTGGGCAACGCCAACCGCGCTGCTGGCTCCGGCCAGCGCCAGGCGGCGATTGATGCCTATAGCGCGGCGGTGAAGCTCAATCCCAACCTTGCCGCTGCCTGGTACTCGCTGGGCCTCACCTACGAGGATGCGGGCAATCACCCCGCCGCCGCTGATGCCTACGCCCATGCCCGCGACACTGCCACCGACCCCGACCTCAAGAGCCAGGCGCAGGTGGGCCTCAGTCGCGTGGGCGGCGGGTAACAATGCACCCGCCCTACCGCTTCGCCGACGAAGCCACACTCTGCGGCGTGCGTAGCCACTTGCTAACTCAGATTCACGCGCTGATTGATTTGCCGATGATCATCCTAGCCTTCGCCTGGCTCGGCCTGCTGCTCTACGACCTCGCTTTCCACCTAAACCCTGCCATACGTATCCTTACCTATATCATCTCGCACCCTGCGGGCGATTGCGCGACTGCGGATGCGCTAGCTGATGCAAAACGGAAAAAGCCCCACTGGTTGGGCGGGCCAGTGGGGCTAATCCAAAGGAGGAAAGTTCTTCTATCTATTATGACGGATGACCACTGCGTTATCTTCACCGATTTTGGGGTAATTTGCTGGAATTGGAATTATTCACCCCTTCACGTTGATCAGCACGATCAGGGCGATCAGGTAGACGAAGTAACCGCCGCCCGCGATCATCAAGGTGCGCCCACTGAGCCGCCCGCGCAGGCGCATCGCATTGACGATGTATAGCGTGCTGATAATCGTGATTGCCGCGCTGAGGAAGGCAAGTCCGTTGCTGCCTGCGCCAACGTTCCAGTTGGTGAAGGTCAGGCCGAAGGCGATGGGGATGCAGCTCTGGAACACCATCGCGCCGGTGATGTTGCCCAACGCCAGTGTATCCTTGCCTCGCCGCACCCACAGCACGCTGTTAATCTTCTCCGGCAACTCGGTGGCGAATGGCGCGATCACCAGCGCAAGAATAACTGACGGCAAGCCCAGCCCATTCGATACCACCTTGATGTTTTCGACGAAGAAGTATGCGCCGCCCACAATCAGCCCCAGCCCGACTACTACCTGCCCGACGATGATCCAGAGCGGCGGGTTAGGGTCTCGTCGCGCCAGGTGCAGGGGGCTGAGGTCTTCCGCATCACCCACCGCGCCGCCATCGGTGATTTGTAGGTAGACGTAGTAGGCATACGCACACAGCAGTATCACCGCCAGTATCGGCTTGGGCCAGTCCCAGGGGAGGAAGGCGGCGCTGATGCCGATGCCATAGGTGCTGAGGAAGAAGCTCATATCGCGGCGCAACAAGCGCAGGTTGACTTGCAACGTCGCGGGCCGATTGTGCCGCCGCACCAGGATAAAGACGGTCAGGCCGGTGACGAACATCGCCAGCGTGGAGAGCATAAACGGTGCGCCCAGAATCGCACCGACCCCAATCTCTGCGCCCTGCGCCTGCGCTGCGGCCACCCCGCCGCTGAACACCACCGCGACGATGGGGATGAGCGTTTCCGGCATAGCGGTGCCGACCGCCGCGAGGATACTGCCCAGCACGCCCTCGTTGATCTGCAATTTCTGCCCCAGCCACTCCAGACTGTTGGTGAATACATCCGCGCCCAACAAAATGACGAACAGGAACACGATTAGCCAGAAAAATGCGCCTATCAAATTATTACCTCACACCTTTAAGGATTACGCTCATACATCAGGAAGGTTTCACCATGATTGGAGCTTTGCGGGATCTCGGTGACAAGATGGTAATCGTTGGTCAGCACTGCGCCGAAGGCGGGAAAATCGGCCAGCAAGTGCAACGAGTCGAGCGGGGTGATCGGGCTGCTGTCACCCTCGGCGACGGCGATAATCTGGGGCGGGTTACGCGCAAGCTCCTGCATAAATATCTGCTTGTAGCGATCCCGCGCCGTCACCGGCACTTCCTCGGCGACGATTGGGTAATTGTAGATGAAACGGCCAGGGGCCAACCGCCCCGCGATCAGGTTTACCAGCGGATCAACCGCCCACACCAGCGCCGTCTGCCCAGGGTTGGTATGCGCTCCGATATACTCGCCCGCATCGCGGTTGGGCAGGTAGTCGAAGGTGCCGCGATGGAAATCGGTGTAATACTGCCGTTGGGTGATTTTGCCAGTCTGGTACTGCAAGTAGCGGTCCCAGCTATAGAAGGTCTCGGTGCCGTTGCCAGGCGCAAGCGTCCACAATGCCAGGCCTAGTAGCAGCACGGCCATAGCCACATATCCCGTTAGAATAATGCCTTTGCTTGTTGCCAGCAGCGAACGGCCAGGGTGGGATGTGCTATTCCCCCCTTCCGATGGGAGGGGCAAGGGGCGGGTGTTCGGCGTGGCGCGGGCGGCAAGTTCGCGCAGGGCGCGATCAATAATGAAGCCACAGAGGATAGAGAGTGGCACCAGCGTGCCGATATAGTGGTAGGGCCAGAGGCGACCCTGGATCCATGTCATGCCGAAAGCGCCAGCCAGCCAAAGCGCGACCAGCAACATAGCGCGGCTGCGTTCGCGTAGCACGGCGTAGACGAATGCTAGGGCGGGCAGCACATAGTAGAAATGCAAACCGATCAGGTCGGCCCCGATGCGCCCCAATAGGTCCGCTCCGGCAACGTCGAGGCTTGTGCCTGCGCCGCCGTAGAAGAAGTTGGCGACAATAGAAACGTCAATTGCCTCGGCCAGCGCGTTGTTCGCCCCGAAGTAGATGACGAAAGGGATGACCGCCAGGCTGAAGCCAAGCAGGGCCAGCCCCAGCCGTTGCAAGGTTGCCACCAACCAGGGCCGCCACTCGCCGCCGCGCTGCTTGCTGAACAGGGCATAGAGGGCTAGCCCTAGCAAGCCAATGGCAGCAGTCACTTTGATCATTGCGGCCACGCCCGCGAAGAAACCGCTGGCAAGCATCCAGCCCCAGTAGGTATGGTAAGCTGGCAATATAGCCGTGGGTGACGATTCACCACTGCCAGGCATACCTTTTTGTAGAGGCGAACCGTTGTTCGCCCTCAACGCCGCTCCTTGCTGTTCTGCGCGGCGGTAGCAGTAGGTTGCCAGGATCATGGGCAGCACCATGAACGTTTCCGACTCTGCGCCACTCCAGAAGTAGAGGGTGTTTACTGCAGTGTGGAATACCGCCCAGGTGACTACTGTGAAGGCGGCGGCGCGGCGGCCAAACAGGTTGTTGACCAGCAGGTAGAGGAAGGGGATGACCAGCAGGGTGTAGACTAGGTCGCCGACCCGCACGCCCGCCTCGGTCGCGCCGAACAGCTTCATAATTGCCGCGTAGATGAAGAAAATGAGCGGGGTCTTGTGTTCCCAGAAGTTGATGTATGGCACCTGGCCGCGCAGCATCGCCCAGCCAGTGTAGGCGAAGATGCCATTGTCGCGGCCTAGCGGATAGGCGAGGCTGGGCCAGCCGACCAGCAGGGTTAGCAGCCAGCCGCTGCCGATGCCCAGAACACCCGTTAGCCAGTTTTGCTTCAGATTGACACGCATGGCGCGATTATAAGCGGCAGCGGGCATGAGCGTCAAGGTTGCTGGCAATAGGGGTTGATTTAATACGTAGGGGCGGGCGGCGGCCCGCCCTGGTGCAGCGCCAATGATGCTGCTTTTGCCATATTATCTTCAGCCTGTGGAGGTTATAATGAACGAGATACTGAACGATTATTCACCCGTCCCCATCGCAACGGCCATCGAGGACAACCACTGGCAGTTTTACAACATCTATGCGCGACAACCGGAGGTGACGGCGCAAGAGCATGGCGGCCTGGCCTGGATTATCAGCCCGATGCCCATCACCTATCTTAATCAGGTGATGCAAACCAACATGGGCGATAAAGAGGCAGAGACGCAGATCGCCACAATGATTGATCGCTACCGCAGGTGTGGGGCGGCCCAGTTCGTGTGGCGCACCTGGCCCAGCGTGCAGCCCGTTAACCTGGGTGAGCGACTGTTGGCCCACGGCTTCACCACCCGCCCGCCAGCGCCCAGCATGGCCGCCGATTTGCAAGGCTTGCCCGATGCCTCTTCTATCCCGGCAGGCGTATCTATAGCGCCGGTAGAAGATAGCGCCAGCCTGATTGAATGGGCGGCAGTGGTGAGGAGCGTCTATGATACGAGTGAGGTATTCGCTAACTTCCTGATGCGGGCCTTCAGTGCTGAGGTAGACAACCCCAACGCCACCGTCCGCCACTATCTTGCCTGGGCGGACGGGCAGGCGGTGGCCTGTGCCACGCTGTTTCTCGGCGCGGAGGTGGCGGGCATCTATCGGGTGGCTACGCTGGCGAATTGGCGCGGGCGGGGCATTGGTGGCGCGGTGGTGCTGGCCGCCCTACACGATGCGCGTGCCGCTGGCTATCGTTTCGCCACGCTACGCACCTCGGAGATGGCTCATCACCTCTACCAGCAACTCGGCTTCCGCGACCAGTTCAGCGCGGCCAGCTATCTGTCGCCGCTGCTCACTTGATCACGAACTGCAACAGGATAAAGGCAATCGCGCCGAAGGCAAGGCAATAGTAGCCGAAGATGTCGAGCCGATTGGTCTTGAAGAAGCTCATCAGGAAGCGCACGCTGAGGTAGGCAGCGATACCAGCGACGACCGCGCCGACCACCGCCATAGTCAGGATGTCGCGGGCATCCGACTTGAACAGCTTAGGCGCCTCGACCAGTGCGGCGGCTAGGATGATCGGGGTAGCCAGCATGAATGAGAAGCGGGCGGCGGCAAGGTGGTTGAGCTTGAGCAACAAGCCACCTGCAATGCTACTGCCGCTGCGCGAGATGCCAGGGAGCAGCGCCAGCGCCTGGGCTAGACCCACTCCACCACCCTCTACCAGACTCAGGCTGTCGAGGCTGCGCCCTACTTCGCCGCTTTCGCTTACCCCGGCCGTGTTGGTGGTAGCTATTGGCGCGTTTGTCAGCGATCGTCGCTTCATGTACTCGGCTCCCAACATGATGAAGCCATTGACAATCAGAAATACACATACCAACTTTGGGTCGGCGAACAGACCCTCAATCTTCTTCTTGAACAGTATGCCGATCAACCCTACCGGGATGGTGCCTGCAATGAGCAACCAGGCAAAGTGCGCCGCGCTCTGCTCGTTGGCGTTCAGGCCGCTGCGGTTGGTGAGGCTCTTAAACCACGCGCTAATCAACGCCACCCAGTCGCGCCAGAAGAAGGCCAGCAGCGCCAGGGCGGTGCCGAGATGCAGCATCACCACGAAGGCGACGAAGGTGGGATCCTGCTGATTGAGATGCCAACCCAGCAATGATGGCACCACCACCAGATGACCGAGGCTGCTTACTGGGAACAACTCCGACACCCCTTGCAATAGAGCCAGGAAAATCGCTTGAAACCAATCCATATCCGAACTTTCTCCTCTCTGTTTGTGCCGACGAGATTATACCATCTTTGTCAGGTTAAGGCTAGCCAACGCTTGCAATTCACCACTCGAATCGGTTATAATCCCTTTTGCCTGCGACAGATTGGCAGGCGCTGGATTTAATGCGCCCTGTTTCCTCAGATGCGGAACTTGTACCCAGTGAGCATCTTTGGATGCGTTACCAAATATAAGGAGACTTACCCGCTTTGCTTAAGATTCGCCTGCGCCGCACTGGCGCGAAGAAAGCCCCTAGCTACCGCGTGGTAGTTGCCGACTCCCGTTCACCCCGCGATGGCCGCTTCATCGAAACCCTCGGCTACTACAACCCTCTGACCAAGCCTGCAACCGTGGTGATCAAGAGTGATCGCGCTCTGCACTGGCTGAACAATGGCGCACAGGCCAGTGATACCTGCGCCCGCCTGCTGACTAATGCTGGGGTGGAACACGCCCGCCTCACCGAGCAGCTTGCCATTCTCAGGGCTAAAGGCCAGCCGAAGAACGCCACCGCTGCCACGCCTGCCGTTGCGCCTGCCACTGCTGCCATATCTGCCGCTACCACTTCTGCTGCCGTTGCCACACCTGCCGCTGCTGCCCCTGCCGCTGCTGCGCCTGCTGAAGCGCCTGCCGCTGAAGCTACCCCTGCCGTTGTGGATGTCCCCGCCGCTGAAGCGCCTGCCGCTGAAGCTGCCCCTGCCGCTGCTGAAGCGGCTACTGCCGAAACCGGAGCCTAATTATGATGAAGGATTTGGTGGAATACATCGCCCGCAATCTGGTCAATAACCCCGATGCGGTGAAGGTGACTGAAATCCGCAACGACTTCAACATCACCCTCGAAGTGTCGGTAGACCCTACCGATGCGGGCAAGATTATCGGTAAGGATGGTCGCGTGGTCAAGGCGATGCGAACCCTGGTCGGCATCATCGCCGCCCGCGAGGGCAAGCGCGTCAATCTCGAAATCATCTAGTTGGCGCGAGGCACAGTCCTTTGCGTTCTCCAATGCGACACCCATATAATTTAGGGGCGTGATTTATCACGCCCTGCTCTTTTTACCTGCAAACTATGAGCGAACCAACCACCCCTGAATATCTAATCATCGGCGAGATCGTCGGCGCGTTTGGCGTGCGCGGCGAGATCAAGCTGGAGATGTTGAGCGATCACCCCGAACGCTACGCCCGGCTGAAGCACGTCTACCTGGGCGGCGGGCCGGATGGCGCAAAGGAGCGACGCGAGTTCGCGGTGCTGGGCGCAAGGCTGCACACCGCCAAGCGTCAAGCGCTTATCAAGCTGGAAGGCATCACCAACCCGGACGAAGCCGAAAAGCTGCGTGGTCTGCTGATGCAGGTGCCAGTCAGCGAGGCGTGGCCGCTAGAGGAAGGCGCTTACTACGAGTTCCAGATCCTCGGCCTTGACGTGCGAACCACCGCTGGCCGTGAGCTTGGTAAAGTGACCCACATTCTCTACCTGAGCAGCAACGATGTATATACCGTAAAAGCCAGTGACCCCACCGCCAAAGAGTATCTCATCCCCGCAATCAAGGATGTAATCAAGGAGATAAACCTCGAAGGCGGCTACATTCTGATCGAACCCCTCGAAGGGCTGCTCGACTGAGGCGGCCTGGTTTAACCCCATCCTCTACAGATACCGTTCCACCAGCAGTTTAGCGTAATAAGTTGCCCAGTCAGCGCCCGGCGCACGCATCAGCTGCTCCTTATCGGCCAGCACCAGCAGGTAGACCAGATCGCTCTTGATAAATGTCGCGTTCAGCAGCTTGCCGAGTGGTTCGCGCAATTGGTCGGCATACCACAGCGACCAATCTGGGTCAACCCCGTCGGTGGCGCTGAAGGCTAGGTGATGCGCCTCCGCCGTGCCGCTCAACATCTGTGCGATCTGCTTGTTCAGTTCCGTGCTATCCACTTGTTTGCACCTTTCCTAATCACTTCACTTGACCCGCTCATAGACGTAGCCTCGCGCACTCTTGCCATCCAGCTGATCCTGCGGCGTGTTTGGCGCGGGCCAAACCAGCTTCCAATTGGCGCTGGCATTGACCAGGGACAGCAAATCCTTCTGGTATCCGTCGCTCAACACCAGGAAGCGGATGTCTCCATACTGCGGCTGGTTCAGCAAGTCCTGCCAGGGGGCGTAGCCTTTGGAGATGTGGATATAATCGTCCCACACCTGCACCTGGCGAGCCTCGAAGCGGCCATCAATGAACATCTGCTGCTGTGGATAGAGCTTCCATTCCAGATAACCACCCCACTCCATATAATTGAAGATTCGCCCATTCAGAGTTCCCGCCGCCTCGCGTTGCAGCAGATACTGGGCAAGGTGGAAGGGGCGTACATCGTCGTAAACCTTCTGCAGGTCATCATTTAGCAGGGGGTTGCCGATGCGCCACAGCGGGTTGAAGATTAGCGCGAGGGCGATAACCAGCAGCAGCGCGGCCCAGTTCAACGCCGGTCGTTCAATGGTGCCGCCCAGGGTTTCGTTCGCAGTCGCATCCGGTTCTGCGGCTACCCGCCGTTCAAAGTAAGCGGCGAAGTTGGCGGTGATAATTGGAGCCAGCACCAGCCCCCACCATATAACGTTGCGTAGCGAGATGAGACCGAGCAGCACATAGGTCACGGTTAGCAGCGTATCATAGACGTTCCAGCGCCGCCTCCCCACGTAGACGGAGATGAACAGGATAAACAGGCTGGCGTAGAACATCACGCCGGTGCCGCCATCGTATACGGTAGGCGGCTGCCATTCCACATTGAGGGCGCGGGCGACTGGATCGTTGGTGGCGACGAAAAAGTAGTTGATAATGTCGAAGCCGTAGGGGTTGACGAAGATAGCCGCAGCGGTGAGCAGCAGAGCGATGATCTGTCGCAGCGCCTCACGGCTACGCAGCCAGGTTCGCCCTGCCGCGTTTGGCAGGGTGCGCCAGAGTGTGCCGATCACGTAGATGGCGACCAGCCCGCCGCCGATGAAGAAGCTGCCGTGGATGTTGACCCAGTATAGCATCATCAACGGTAGGGCGAAAATAGGCCAGCCAATGCGGGGGCCAGGCAGCAGATCGGCTTCGCTATGCCGCTTATAGGGCAACGCGAATAGAATAAGGTAGAACAATACGAAGGGCAGGAAGGCGAACATCTGCGGGCGGATGCCGTAGTTGGTGATGCTGACCGCGAAGACGAGTAGCGTGACCAGTGCGGCGGTGCGGGGTGCGGCGCTGCGGCGCACTGCGTGATATATAACGATGGCGTTGACCGCAGTAAAGATCAGGCAGCGAATCAGCAAGAGTAGCAGGGGGCTGGCGTTGTACAGCCAGTAGAGGAGCAGTTGCGCCCCCCACTGGGGGTTGTAATAAGGCAGGCGCACCGGGCTATAGACCAGCACATCGTTGAGCAGTATATGACCGCTCTGGGTCATAATCTGGCCGCTCTTGGCATTCCACCAGAAGTCGAACGTCTCAATCTGGCCGATGCCCAGGTAGATGAACGTGACCAGCAGCGGCACCACCAGCCAGATATGCGCCAGCCGCAGACCTGTCCACCAGCCGCCAGTTGTCTGCTCCACCTCACCTATTGCCTCACCGCTGCTCAAGCCCGCCACCTCCGCTGATTGTCTCTGTCTTGTTCGCCTTGATTGTAGCACATTGGCGTAGCAGCGGCAATATTTCACCCGCAAGGCACGCGGCTTGCTGGGTGTTATAATACACAGGCGATTATTCACTCCAATATATGAGGAGGCAATTAAATGACAGTCAAGTTCGGTGTATTCGTGCCGCAGGGCTGGCGCATGGATCTGGTAGGCATAAATGATCCAATCGCCCAGTATGAGACGATGAGCGCAGTGGCGCAAGAGGCGGAAAAGCAGGGCTACGATTCGATATGGCTCTACGACCATGTGCATACCGTGCCGGAGCCAACTCAGGAGCCGACCTTCGAGTGTTGGACCAGCACTGCCGCGCTGGCCCGTGACACGCGCTCGGTGCGTATCGGTCAACTGGTGACCTGCAACAACTATCGCAGCCCTGCCCTGCTAGCGAAAATGGCAAGCACGGTGGATGCGCTCAGTCATGGGCGGCTGATCTTTGGCATTGGCGCGGGTTGGTATGAGGAGGAGTACAAGGCTTACGGATACG
Source organism: Chloroflexia bacterium (assembly GCA_038230695.1). Taxonomy (GTDB): domain Bacteria; phylum Chloroflexota; class Chloroflexia; order QHBQ01; family QHBQ01; genus QHBQ01. Next base: position 4,670 of record JBBRMT010000031.1, on the reverse strand, counting down.
ACTTTCCTGACGCGCCGACGCGCCTGCGGATGCTGGGCGAGGCGGCGCAGATTATCCGCGCCATGTGGACCGAGCCGGAGGCAAACTTCGATGGTAAATACTATCAGATACACGGGGCGATCAACCAGCCGAAAGGGGTGCAGCAACCGCATATTCCATTGCTGATTGGCGGCGGGGGTGAGCAGGTGACGCTCAAGCTGGTAGCAAAATACGGCGATGCCTGCAACATCGAGGGCTTCGACCCTGAAATATTCCGCCACAAGTTCGACGTGCTACGCCAGCACTGCGATACAGTTGGCCGCAACTACGATGCCATCTTGCGTACCGCGCACGTGCGCGTCGGCCTGGCCGACAACGATGCTGAGGCCGAGGAGGTTAGCCGCAATATCCGTGGCAATCGCCCGCTGGACGAATACCGCCGCAGCATCGGGCTGATCGGCAAGTCGGACTACATAGCCGAATCCTTGCAGAAGCTGCTCGATGCAGGGGTGCAATACATCATCGTCTATCTGATGCAAGCGGCGCAGATCGAGCCGGTGCGCCGCTTCGCTGCCGAGGTGATGAAGCACTTCGAGGTATGAGGCATGAGTAGGGATGCACAGAGGCAAAAAGCCCCCAGCGGGGGTTTGGGGGAGAATCTCGCCTACTGCTAATGTTGGGATAATCAGGATTATGCCTAACGTGCTTACCCCAGCATTATTGCGCTTCAAGATTTCTCCCCCAACCCCCGCTGGGGGCTTAGTTGAGCGAACTCAGGGATAACGATGCTGCCTTTAGCTTTTACAATCTACAATCTACAATCTGTAATCTCTATGTCGCTGGGTAATCTTCCTCGGTGGTGCCAGGGGTGTAGAGGTGGCTCTGGCCTTCTAAAGCATCGCCTTCGTCGGAGTTGCCGTTTAGCCCGCCCATCGTCTCCGGCGTTTCGTTTTCATCGGCGGAGCGCACCTGGTCGTAGGGGTTGTCGTGGCGACCCGCGCTGTCGGCGTGGTCGCCAATCATGGAAGTGCGGTCATCGCCCTGCTGCGGCTTATCGGGCTTTGCGCCTGCTGAGTTAAGGCTGGCAGGAGTGGCGTTGCCGCTATTCGGCTGCGGGCCAAGCATCGAATCGCTCTGCATCACTCCGCCACCCATCGAGCCGCTAACGCCAAAGTTGTTATCGTAATGGTGGCCGGTCACGTATTCAGCGTTCTCGTTGGGCGCATTGTCGTCATCGAAGCCCATCTGGTCGCTTGCCATCATGCTGCTGGCGCGGGTGGGATCGCCTAGCGCGGGTGTGCCGCCAGTGGTATCGCCAGCCATGCCCTGGCCGCCGCTAAGGTCGCCGCCGGTGGGGCTGGTGCCGTGTGCGCCGCTGCCCATTGCGCCTCCTACCGTGCCTTCTTGCAGCGAACCGCGCCCCATGGTGTCACCCAACTGCCCACCGCTTGCACCGCTACCCGCTGGGCCGCTGGGCGCAGCGCCACCGAGTGTGGGGCTGCTCAACATCCCGCCCACCGAGTTGTCGGTCGCGTTGGCACTATTGGTTGCGCCACCGTTGCTGCTGTTCAGCCCGGTCATGTCCGCGCTGGTCGGTGCATTTGCCCCACTGCCGGGCGTGCCGCCTTGCATCTGCCGCTCCGTGTCATATGCGCTGCCCATCAAGCCCGCCTCCGCGCCGCTATCGCTCTGATGTGTGGCGTTGTTGCGGCTGTCGCTCACGCGACTGTCGGTGGCGCTGCCGCCGTATTCATGGCTGCCCGCGCTGCCTGCCGCACGGCCCTGGGTGTTGGTATCCTGCGCTCCCATACTGGCATCGGGTGGGGCAATATATTGCTTGTCCCAGTCACCTGCGGGTCGGGTTTGATCCTCGCTGCCGTTCGGGTTGCTATTCTGATTGTCCGCCATCACTTTCTCCTTTTCTGGTATCCACAATGTACCTGTCCAAATTAAAGCAGAGGCCGTGCCAGAGGTCGGCACGGCCCGGATGCAGCAATCATCACTCAGCCATAACTGACCACTGGTGTCAATGTCGCGGTGGTCGCCGATGAAGCCTGGGTTAGGCTCATCGGTATCGTAGCCAGCTTCCAGCACGCCTTGCTCCTCGGCCTGCTCCAGAGTGCGGCCCTGCGCTCCAGCATCCTCGCGTAGCCCTTCCACCGCATCGGCGAGACTCTCGTGAGCGGGAACTGCCGAACTGGGTGCGGAACTGGGCGCTGCGCCAGGGGTCAAGCCTGCTCGCTCCTGAGCGCCGCTCTGGGTCAATTGCTGACCACCCTGCACCATACCCGCGTTGTCGGTCACGTTGCCGAGACCCTGCTCCGCATTGCCTGCCACCTCGCGTGCGCTGCCCGCCAGGTTATTCCCTACATTTGCTGCATCGTTTCTGATTTCGTCGGCCATTGCTGTCTCCTTTCGCCTATCTTGTCCATAGTAGTAGCAAGAGCCGCGCCATCGTGGGGCGCGGCTCTCGCTATTATACGCTATTCTGCTTGTGCAGGTTGGGTTCGTTCGTCGCCGTGCTAAACGCGCTTGCCGGTGAGGGCGTGAACGATGAAGGTGAGCAACAGAGCGCCGATGAAGGCGACCACGATAGTGCCGATAAGCCCGGTTGTCTCATCCTGGAACAGGTTGAGCGCGTTGAGGATGAAGCCGAGAAGTAGCGCACCCACCACACCCATAACCAGGTCACCGATGAGGCCGAAGCCGCTGCCCTTGGAAACCTGACCGGCGAGCCAACCCCCGACGAGGCCAGCGATAATCCAGCCAATCAGACCTACGCCCATGTTAATACCAAGTACCAACATTGTCTTTCTCCTTTCAGCTCTCGCTGTGTTTCATTTGGTTCCTATGCTTCTGATGAAGCGTTTCGCGCATCTGGTTGATTTATCTATGTCTGGCGCGTTTGTCTTCTGCATTATGTAACGCAGGTTTCGATCTGCTGTTACGCGCCATCCACAAATCCGTTTTTATCGGTTCCTCGTGCGCTTTTCCGCTCTCCGCATCTGCACATCATAGTGCATAAAGTGTGCCATCATGTTAACAGAATAAGCAATTCTGGGGGATGTTTGATCAATTAAGCCCCCAGCGGGGGTTTGGGGGAGAGAGGTTGCCACCTGTCAAGGCTGCGCCCGCTATGCAGCAAAAAAAGCCCCCAGCGGGGGTTGGGGGCTGTTTGCTGGGTAGCTACTTCAGCATTATCACTGGGCGAGATTCTCCCCCAACCCCCGCTGGGGGCTTAGTTTAGTAGGGGGCAGCATTTCCCCAACCCCGCTGGGGGCTTAGTTCGGTGCTGTTTCACCTGCGTTTAGGCCCATATCTGCCGCGCAGGTTGTTGCGGCGGATATTCATCAGCCCTTGCAGCGAACGGATGATGTCGCGGGGGAACTTGACCTTGCTGCCCCGCTCGTCGTGCCAGTGAACCGCTACCTCCTTGATCCGCAGCCCGCGCTTCTGGGCGATAAACAGGATTTCGGCATCGAAGCTCCAATCATCGAGCAATTGGCGGCTAAATATATCCTGCGCGGCGGCCTGGGTGAAGCTCTTGAACCCGCAGGTAAGGTCGGTAATATTGTGGGTCACCAGCCGATTAGTCAGCCAGGTGAACACCTTGCCCATGCGTTCGCGCAGCCAGGGCTGGTGGCGCTCCAGCACCGCGCCCTTCATCTTGCGCGAACCGATCACAACATCGAAACCCTCATCGAGAAAGGGCCAGAACTTGTCGAACTCCTCAATCGGGGTGCTGAGGTCGGCATCGCTGAAAAGCACGAAATCGCCCTTTGCCGCCAGCATCCCGGTGCGTACCGCGTGGCCCTTGCCGTAGTTGCGGTCACTCTGCAATACGCGAAGGGTTGGCACTTCGCTGAGTATGCCCTGGGCCACCGCAATGCTACGGTCCTTGGAGCCGTCGTCAACCAGTACCACCTCGTATGTATAATCCTGTCTGGCAAAGTAAGTTGCCAGTTGGTGCAGGCTCTTGCTGATGCGCTCTTCCTCGTTGTACATGGGCAGAACCACGCTGAGGTGGGGTCGTTCGCTCGTCATATTGCCTCGCTACTCCTCGCTGCTTATATTTTCAACCTTCGGCAATGGCGCGGGTAAGGATAACATAGCCACCTGCTTTCGTCAAGGCGTATGGGCATCAAAGTGGGTTATGGGCAATTGGGTAAACGTAGGGGCGGTGGCCTGTCCTGGTTAGCTAACATCTGCAATCTGCAATCTGAAATCTGAAGTCAAAATGTGCTATACTTGCGCCATGCCACTCGAAACCCGCTACCCATTTACCGCCATTGTCGGTCAGGATGAGATGAAGGACGCGCTCATTCTCGCGGCGGTCAACCCGCGTATCCAGGGGGTGCTGCTGATCGGCGGCAAGGGTACAGGCAAGACCACCGCTGTGCGTGGCCTGGTAGACCTGCTGCCCAGCGTCAATGTCAGCACCTGCGAGAATGGCTACGGCTGCCGCGCCGAGATAATCTTGACCGAGCCGGAGGCGGTGTGCGCTTCATGCAAGGCGCGGCTGGCGCGGGGCGAACGTATCACCAGCGATCAGCCGCAGCGGGTGGTGGAATTGCCGCTCAATGTGATGCTGGAGGACGTGGTAGGTGGGCTGAATCGCCGACTGGAGATCGAGCAACGCCGCTTCCGCTTCTAGCAGGGCATCCTCAGCTACGCGCACGGCAACATCCTAT
>JBBRMT010000030.1:0-29095 GCA_038230695.1 Chloroflexia bacterium | reverse complement strand
GCTGCATCGCCACTGCATCGTTGACCTTGCTAATGGCGGTGGCGAAATGATTGTGCCAGAACAGGGTCATCTTCTCTTCGAGCGGGCGGGCAGTGTACAACATTCGCGACAGCCAGGCGGCGCGGATGCCTTTCGGGTCGGCGGGGTCGTTAACCCCCAGCGCAGCCACATGGCTGTCTATCACACTATTGTCCACATTACTGAAGTTGAGCAGGCCATCAACGGCAGCAGTGAAATCGAGGCTGGCATATTGGTTAATCAACGCCTGACTGCCGCCGAAGCCTGCCCTTCTGAGCAGGTGTACCGCCTGCATATGCTTGCTATCTAGCGCCATTGTCTTGGTCCTTTCTTGGGTATTACCGTTGCGGGACGCGGCTGTCGGTGTCGCTAGTTCGTGACCGCTCCGCTTTATTGTGATGAACCCATTATAGTTCAGCACTGTAAATCGTAGGTTAGGCCATTGTAAAAATCAGGTAAAACTTTAAGCGCTGAGTGCTGAGTGCTGAGTAGATATAGCGAAAGGCATCTATAATCTGTGAGGCAAAGGAAGATATTTGATTCAGTAAATGCCAATATTGAGGTAGGGGCGCATGGCATACGTCCACTTGACCAGCCGCAAGGATCATCGTAAGCGACAATGATGCGATTAATTGACCTGGATAGACGTTGGTGTGCTTCAGGTGGGCGTATGCCATGCGCCCTTACGCTAATTTGTGGGTTTGCGGCGGTTAATTGTTTCAGGAATGTGCGCTGTTGGTAACTTGGATAATCACGGAAGCTAAGGTGGCATAAGAATACGGAGGAGAGTAACCGGCGGGTGGGTTGTTAATCAGCATCGCTGCCCGCGAGGGCTGCGGGTTCGGCTGGTGGAATGGCGGCATCGCGCTCGGCCTGAGCCAGACTTGCGGTCAGGATGTAGTCGGCGGCACGGTAATCGCCCCTTGCCGCGTCAATCATGCGTTGCTGCCAATTGGTAAGGCTGATGATATAGGTATCGCTCGATCCGGTACTTGCATCGTCGGGGTAGGTAAACTCGTACATATGCCCGCCGGGGGTGTCCGCCTCCTGCGACAGTTCGCCGCCGCAAAGGTCGGCCAGCCAGTCCTTGAACGGCTCATGGCTGAGACGACGATAATCGCGGTGGATTAGCTCCTCGTCCACGCTAACCTGTAGCGACCAGGTGGGGTTGCGCCGCTCCTGCGGCTGCCAGTTGATGAAGACTAGCTCCTTGATAATGTAGCGATTAAAGGCAGCCGCCGCCTTGTGCAAGGCGGCGGCAGTGTTGACCAACGCTTCGGGCAGCAGGCGTTTGACCGTCTGGAAGTCCTCGGCCTGCGGTTCAATCAGGGTGATACGGATGTGTCGCATTGGCGTGCCTTGCTATTCCTCGATGCTGATGCTCTGGATCTTGTCGGAGCTAGTCAACATATTGGCAATATTCTGGCCCTGCGTGACCTGGCCGAAGTAGGTGTAGTCGCCATTGAGGAACTGCGAGTCTTTCTTGGTGATGAAGAACTGGCTATCGTTGTTGATCGCCTTGTCGCCGCCCCGCGCAATACCTACCGCGCCGATGGTGAACTTGCCATCGTTGTACTCAGCGGTCATATTGCCGCCGCCGGTGCCGTTGCCCTTGGGGTCGCCGCCCTGCACCACCCAATCCTCTACGCGGTGCCACTTCAGCCCATCGTAGAAGCCCGCTTTGGCCTTATTCACAAAGTTGGCGACGGTGTTGGGCGCAAGGTCAGGGAACAGCTGGATCACAATCTTGCCCTTCTTGGTGGTAATCGTGGCGTTCAAGCTGTCCCTCCTTCGATGACGATACGGTTGATCTTATCGCCGATGGCGATGGCGTTGACCACCTCCATGCCCTCAGTTACCTGGCCGAAGTTGGTGTACTCGCCGTTCAGCCAGCTAGCCGCATTCTTGGTGATGAAGAACTGATCGGCATTGTTGATGTTCTTGTCGCCGCCACGAGCGATGCCTAGCGCCCCGGCATTGAAGGGCAGATTGTTGTATTCGGCCTTCATCTTACCACCCCCCCGCCCGTTGCCATCGGGGTCGCCACCCTGGATGACCCAACCTTCGACGCGGTGGAAGGTGCGCCCCACATACGCGCCGCTATTCGCCTTCTCGATAAAGTTGGCGACGGTGTTGGGCGCATCGTTGGGGTAAAGTTCCAGTTTGATAATGCCTTTGCTTGTTTCGATGGTGGCGATTGGCTTACTTTGCTGCATAATCGCTCCGTCCTTTCTGCGGGTGGCCGACTGTGGTAGCCACCTTGCGGGTAATTATAACATTTACCGCTGGCGGCTGCAAAGAATGCTTGCCGAAAGTGCGGCGGCTGTGCGATAATGCAGGCGATGAAAGCCCTAGTCAACAATCAGGCAGGCGAGGTGCGCCTGGAGCGAGATTGGCCGATGCCGCAGCCCGCACCACGCGAGGCGTTGGTTATGGTGCATCTGGCCGGTATCTGCAACACCGACATCGAGATTAGTCGCGGCTACAAGGGCTGGCACGGGGTGCTGGGCCACGAGTTCGTGGGCGAAATCGCGGCGGTGCGTGATGGTGAGGGTAGCGAACACCTGCTGGGCCAGCGCGTGGTTGGCGAGATCAACCTTGCCTGCGGCGATTGTTCGCATTGTCGCCTGGGGATGCCCAGCCACTGCGCCAACCGCACCGTGCTGGGTATCCAGGGCCATGATGGCAGCCTGGCTCAGTTCCTCACCCTACCACTTGCCAACCTCCACCTTGTCCCCGACAGCGTTCCCGACGACGAAGCAGTGTTCACCGAACCACTGGCTGCCGCCTGCGAGATACTTACCCAGGTGGATGTACAACGCACCAGTCGTGTGGCGGTGCTGGGCGATGGCAAGCTGGGCCAACTCTGCGCCCAGGTGTTGGCCCTGACTGGCTGCCAACTGCTGGTGATTGGTAGGCATGAGGATAAGCTGGAACTACTGCGCCAGCGGGGGATTGCCACGTTGCTGACTAACCAGGCACGCGAGGTTGGTGAGTTCGACATCGTGGTGGAGGCAACCGGCAGAGCGACGGGTTTCGCGGCGGCGCTGACTTTGCTGCGCCCGCGCGGCACGCTGGTGCTGAAGAGTACCTATGCGGGCAAGGCGCACGTTGACCTCAGCCCGCTGGTGGTCAAGGAAATCAACCTGGTCGGTTCCCGCTGCGGACCGTTCGACCCGGCATTGCGATTGCTCAAGCAGCACGCAGTGGATGTGCTGCACATGATCAGCGCAGCCTACTCGCTCGATGATGCCGAACTTGCCTTCCAGCACGCGCAGACCGCTGGTACGTTGAAGGTGTTGGTAGATTGCCGGTTGTGAGGATTGGTCATAAATCGCAAACACGAACAGGGTTGCGGATTGCATTGGTCCTCGAACGCTGTGGGTACGCTACTAACTTCCCCGCTCCAGGTACTGCCTGATTTGTACTCAGGATTTATAACCAATCCTCGTCGCCCGCTCGCTTCATTAGCTTGCTCGCTATTTGACCGCTGGTAATGACTGATGATTAACCCAGCTACCAACTGCCCCTTCATGTGTGCAACAAAAAAGGCAGCCAAGTAAAGGCTGCCCTTTGCTACACACGGCGGTTACGTAGCTCACCAAGTACCTATCTGGCTATTTACACTACAGTTAGCAGTGTAGTCAATGGTGAATTCCAGCAAGCCATGCTCATGATCACCCCCGCTCTCAAAGTACCCATCCGAGTCGGAGATAAAGTAGGGAGTGTGGTTGCCGGATGAAGTGTAGATAGCGTGGTCGAACGACCACCACTGCCCTGTGTGTTCGTCAGTGGCCACGCCGGACTCATTAACTACAGAACCGTTCGTTGAGTAGAACTCAGTAGCATGGTGCTGCCAGAGCAGCCAGCCAAGGCCATTGTTTTGGCCTACCCACCCTTGGCAGTAGTAGCTATTTGGGGGTCATGCCGCCGTTGCCAGACCCTGCTTGTCCTTTAACGCCAGCGATAACTCGCAGTGTGTAATGCTTATCGCCAACCGTTGTTGTGTAAGTCTTAGACTCACCAGGCCGAACACTAAGAGTCGGCAAAGGTGATTCCACGCTGGTAGATGCCCTTGCCGCCCCGCTAACGATTATGCTTAGGGCGAGGATAAACACCATGGCGGAAATGCGGATCACGATACCACGTTTCATTGCTTTCTCCTTTCATCCTAATGCTGTGGTTTGTTCTGGGAGGCATCCTGTTGTATCTGGGCTGCCTCTGTTGCTAGTGCGTGAGCCTTTTCTGGTGGCAGGTTAGGATCATCAAGGCGACCACTATCGAAATGAAAGAAGTTGATGGCCGGCTGGTTGATCGAACTACTGAGATTTGGCGGTGAGGCATTTGCGCGACCTGCCGAGATTACAACCCCGCCCCCGATCAGGAGGCAAAGCACCAATACTAGCTTGGGCAGCCACGATGTCCCCTGATGATTTTTCTTATTCATCTTCTTTTCCTTTCATTATTCTGTCGCTACGGTCATGCAGCATCTGCGATGACATCACGCACGACAGTATTATTATCAAGAAATGCGCCACCATTTCAGACCGTAGTTACGTTGCCAACCCATGTTCGCGCAGCAGAGCCAGCATCTCCTCCTCGCTCATAATCTTAACCCCTAGTGATTTCGCCTTGTCCAGTTTGCTGCCCGCATCTGCGCCCGCAATCAGGGTGGTGGTAGATTTGCTCACGCTGTCGGCTACGTGTGCGCCCAGTCGCTTGAGCAGGGCCGCCGCCTGGGGCCGGGTCATACTCTCCAGCTTGCCAGTCAGCACAAAGGTCTGGCCGATGAGTGGACCGTTCGCGTCGAGGCGGGCGGCTAGCTCCGCCTCACTCTCAGCCATCTTCAACCCTGCTGCCTCCAGTTTATCGAGCAGGGCAATATGCTGCGGCTGGCGGAAGTAGGCGACCACGCTCTCGGCAGCGACTTCGCCCAGCCCCTTGATGCTGGCAATAGCGCTGAGGTCGGCGGCAGCGAACGCTCGTAGGCTGCCGAAACGCTCGGCAATTAGCTCCGCCGTCTCCGCCCCGACGTGGCGGATGCCCAGGCCGAAGATAAGGCGATTGAGGGGGCGGCGTTTGCTGTCTTCGATTGCCGCCAGCAGGCCATCTACGCTCTTTACGCCCAGCCGCTCCATGTTTAGAAGATCGGCGCGGCGCCCCTTCAGGTAGTAGATGTCGGCCACGTCGTGGATATAACCTTCGTCAACCAGGCGGAAGGCCAACTTCCAGCCCAGCCCCTCGATGTCCATTGCCTCGCGGCCTGCAAAGTGGGCCACCAGTTCGCGTAGCTGGCCGATGCAATTGGGGTTGGGGCAGTATGCAATCACCTCGCCAACCGGGTGATCTACTGGCGTGCCGCAGGAGGGGCAGTGGGTTGGCATCTGGATGGGGCGTTCGCTGCCGTCGCGCCGATCCTCGACCGGCTTGATGATCTTGGGGATAACATCGCCCGCCCGCTTCAGCACCACGTAATCGCCCGCCATTACCCCCAGCCGCCTGATCTCATCCTCATTGTGCAGGGTGGCGCGGCTGACGGTGGTGCCGCCGATCTTGACCGGCTCCAGGATTGCCAGCGGGTTGATGCTGCCGGTGCGCCCTACGTTCCACTCCACATCGAGCAGCCGGGTAGTAGCCTCCTGCGCGGGGAACTTGAGCGCGGTGGCCCAGCGGGGGTCATGGGCAACATAGCCGAGCTTCTGCTGCAAGGCCAGGTCATTGACTTTGATGACCGCGCCATCAATCTCATAATCAAGCTGATTGCGCCGCTCCAACCAGCCCTGGCAGGCGGCCCATACCTGCTCCAGCCCCTGGCACAACTGGTGGTCGGCCACGCGAAAGCCGAGGTCGCGCAGCAAATCCAGCTCCTCCATGTGGGTTGTCGGTATCCCCCCCTCATCCCCCCCCAACTCTGGGGAGGAAGATGGAATAGAAAGATAGCCGATTGCATAGGTGAACAGGTTGAGCGGGCGGCTGGCGGTAATCGCCGGATCAAGCTGGCGCAGGCTGCCAGCGGCAGAATTGCGCGGGTTGGCGAATATCTGCCCACCCTTCTCTGCGTTTCGTGCATTGAGCCGCTCGAACGCGCTCTTCTGCATATAGACCTCGCCACGCACTTCGATGGTGAGGCCTGCTGCGCCGCTCTGCTTGGACCCCCCCTCAATCCCCCCCACCGGGGGGGAGGTTATTGCTATCACCCCGGGTCGGGGGGATGGGATCATCTTCCCCCCCGCCGGGGGGGATTGAGGGGGGGGCGCAATGGTAGCAAACAGGTCGGGCTGCAACGGCGTATCAGGCGGCGGCGCGGCGGGTATTTGTATTGTCTCGCCAGATTCCACCATTTCTCCACCCCAGCGGGAGGGATTAGGGGGGGATTGCAATCTAAGCGGCACGCTGGGGATGGTACGCAGGTTCTGGCTAATCTCCTCGCCAACGCTGCCATCGCCACGGGTTGCGCCACGCACAAACCTGCCCTGTTCGTAGGTGATGGCAACGGCCAGGCCATCTATCTTCGGCTCGACCACGAACTCGATGGCGCTTGTGCCTGCCAGCCTTGTCACCCGTGCCGCCCAGTTGCGTAGATCGGCTTCGCTGAACACGTTGCTCAGGCTCAACATTGGCACGGGGTGCTGCACGGTGGGGAACGCTGTCATAGGGGTAGCCCCTACCCGCTGGGTGGGCGAGTCGGGAGCGACCAGCTCGGGATGCTCCGCCTCGATGCCGCGCAGTTCGCGCATCAGCGCATCGTACTCCGCGTCGCTTACTATAGGATCGTCCAGCACATGGTAGCGATAGTTGTGATACTCGATTTGCTTGCGTAGCTCCTCGACGCGGCGGTGCAGCGTTTCTTCGTCCGGTGCGATCATGGCGGCTCTCCTCCTCGGTTTTGTTTGCCCCTTATTTTACCCTATTTTTCTTTAATTCAGCAGCAAGATGCGGTATTTACCGGGTGTGCGTCATGTTTTTGCATATCCAACCAGGGCGGACGCAATCCGCCCCTACGCCACACATACGTTGCAAGAATGTGATGCACACCCGCATTTAGCGCGCTGCTTGACAACTTCAGGTTTTCTGATATAATCGTTTACAATAACCTCGCAGCACGAGGTTGAACCATTGTCCCCACACCACACTATTATCTAATAACCGGCATCGGCGCTGATCAGCGGTTTGTCCCTGCGGGACAGGGTTGCGGCAAGGTGGATTAACCACCATGTACGCTGTGCTTCTGGAGGCCAGGCTTGCGTCAAGGGTAGCCTTTTCCGCAGCGTCGCGGGTAGGCCGATGCAAACCTGGTGTAAGCGTTTAGTTAAAAGGAGGAAAGTCAAGTATGTCAAATCGTTTTAAAGCCTTGCGCGGTATTGCGGCGCTGGCGTTGGTGTTGCCGTTGTTGGCGGCCTGCGGTGGCAGTTCGCCCACTAACACGCCAGTTCCGGCACCGACCACTGCTTCGACAATGACTGCGGCTACGCCCGCCACCATGGTGATGGCCCCCACCGCTGTTATGACCGGCACCACTGCCGGAATGACCCCCACCGCGATGATGACCAGCACCGCGATGATGGCTGGCACCCCGATGATGACCACCACCGCGATGATGGCTGGCACCCCGATGATGACCCCTACCGCGATGATGGCCGGCACCCCGATGATGACCAGCACCGCGATGATGACCAGCACCCAGGTGATGACTGGCGCTGGCGCGGCAGCCACCCCAACCACCGCACCGCCGAACTCCAGCTTCACGGGTAGCAGCGGCGCGTTCCGCTGGCGGCAGGGCGAGGATGCCCCGACCCTGGACCCGGCTCTGATGCAGGACTCGGTCTCGATCAACATTGCCCAGAACTTCTACGACGGTCTCACCCAGTTCAATCCGACCACCCTGGCAATTGAGCCAGCGATCGCCTCGACGTGGGATGTCAATGCCGATGGTAGCGTTTATACCTTCCACCTTCGCAATGATGTCAAGTTCACCAACGGCGACCCGGTCAAGGCTTCCGACTTTGTTTACTCGTGGAACCGCCTGCTCGCCAACCCGCAAGCGCCTTACGGCTTCGTTTTTGCCGACATTAAGGGCGCTAACGATGTGATGGCCTCGGCGGCTAGCACCGACACCACCAAGTCAAAGGTCACAACTGCTTCGGGTATCAAGGCGGTTGACGATTATACCCTTCAGGTTACGCTCAATGGCCCCAGCGCCTACTTCCTGCCGCAGACGGCGCTATGGTCCTACTGGGTAGTCAACCAGAAGGTAGTCGGCTCCGACCCGATGAGCAGCGCATGGGCCGATGCTGGCAAGATGAACGGCGCTGGCACTGGCTCGTACACCCTCAAGGAGTGGGCGCACAACGACCACATGGTGATGATCGCCAACGATAGCTACTTCGGCACGGTCAAGCCTTCGGTCAAGGAAATTGACGTGCTGGTAATTGCCGACGGCAGCACCGCGCAGCTACGCTACGAGAGCAACCAGCTCGACAGCAGCGAACTGTACACCGCCGACTACCAGCGCATCAAGAACGATGCGACCCTCAGCCAGCAACTGCATGAGGTGCCGCAGGCCCGCACCGTGTGGTTGGGCTTCAACGCTACTAGCAACGACCCCAACAACCCGTTTGCCGCCTCCAAGGGCGACAGTGGCAAGAATCTGCGTATCGCAGTTGCCGAAGCGATCGATCGCGCCGACCTGATTGACAAGGCGCTCAACGGCGTAGGCGCTCCCGCCTACACGCTGGTGCCGCAGGGCGTACCTGGCTACAACGCCTACAAGGCATATGACCTGAACCTCACCGATGCCAAGGCCAAGCTGGCTGCCTCTGGTCTCAATCTCGCCAACTTGAACCTGACCTACACCACCCGCGACCGCGAGGACCAGAACAAGGTTGCCGCCGTAGTACAGGCCCAACTCAAGCAGAACCTCGGCCTCAACGTCGCAGTCAAGTCTGTACCGTGGACCACGTTCCTCACCGAGCGCCAGGCCCATCACTACAACTTCTTCTACGGAAGCTGGGGGCAGGATTATCCCGACCCGCAGGACTGGCTCTACCCGCTGGCCTCCAGCGGCCAGCCAGAGAACAACGAAGGCTACAGCAACCCGCAGTTCGACCAACTGGTTAAGACCGCCAACGCGCTGGCCGACCCCACCAAGCAGGCACAACGCTTCGCTATGTACAACCAGGCGGAGAAGATGTACCTCGACAACGCCACCATCGTGCCGCTCTACCAGTTCCAGACCGACTTCATGCTCAAGCCCGGTTGGACTGGCTGGGGCTACAACGCCCAGTTCACCGCTCCGTTCCGCTACCTGAAGAAGAGTGGCAGCTGAACGCTTACGGCGGTGAGTTGAAAGTTGCAAGTTGAAAGTTGCAAGTGGGGAACGGCTTGGCACGTCTGAGCCGCTTCCCACTACTCGAAACAAACAATTTTATGCTCCTCGCCCACAGTTGCGGCGCGACATTATGTCTGCGCCACAACTTTCAACTTTCAACTTGTAACTTTCAACTCTGGATAAAAAACTATGATCCAGTACATAATTCGCCGCCTGATTGGGCTGTTCTTCGTCCTGATTGGCATTGCGCTGCTAACCTTTACGCTGATGCACCTCGCGCCGGGTGGCCCGTTCAGCACCGAACGGACGCTGCCCCCGGAGACGGTGGCCCGCATCACTGCTAGTTATGGGTTGGATAAGCCTTTGCCCTTGCAGTTCCTTACTTATATATGGAATATCTCACACGGCGACTTTGGCATCTCCTATCGCCAGCAGATCGGCGCAGAGGTGAGCAACATTATCTTCACCGGCTTCCACAACTCTTTGCAACTAGGTTTGTTCGCGTTTGCCTTTACCATCTTCTTCGGTATCCTGCTGGGCATCCTTGCTGCCATCGGCCAGAACACCTGGGTGGACTATAGCACTATGGGTGTTTCGCTGGCAGGCTATTCTATCCCCAACTTCGTGCTTGGCACGCTGCTGCTGATCGTCGCCGCTCTGGTGGTCAACCCCCACCTGCCTGCCAACTTCCAAATCCCCATCGGCGGCTGGATTGACAATGCAGGCATTGGTGCGATCTTCCTGCCCACTTTCGTGCTGGCGCTGCGCCCCACCAGTGTACTGGCTCGTCTTACTCGCGCTAGTATGTTGGAGGTGATCCGCCAGGATTACATCCGCACCGCATGGGCGAAGGGGCTGGGCGAACGAGTGGTCATTATCCGCCACGCGCTACGCAACGCGCTACTCCCCGTCGTCACCGTGTTGGGCGACGAAATGGGCAACCTGATTACCGGCAGCATCGTAGTAGAGCAGGTATTCGTCATCAACGGGCTGGGCAAGCAATTCGTCCTCAGCGTGCAGCAGTTGGATTACAACATCATCATGGGTACTACCATCTTCTACGCTTTCATCGTGGTACTGATCAACCTGGCGGTGGACATCCTCTATGCCTTCATTGACCCGCGCATCAGTTATACAAAGGCAAGGACCTAACTATGGCTAAGGAACAGGACGACCTGATCAAGCGTGACCCTGCGGGCGTGCCGCTCGACGATAGCGCGATGGACGAGGAGGGCGTACCTGCCCGCCGCGTGGTGACGGTGCTGCCCACTGTAGGTGGCGATATTATCGGGGAGGCCAACAGCCTGTGGCGCGATGCCTGGCTGCGCCTGCGTCGCAACAAGCTGGCGGTAGCCGGTATCTTCGTGCTAATCTTCTTCGTGCTGGTCGCCATCTTTGCCGATTTTATTGCCCAGCATCCCTACGATTATCAGTTCAGCGCGACCCAGATCCGCAAGGAGGGTCTGTGTCCGCCCATCCCCGTCACCCCGCCCAACGAATTGCCCAAGCCCGCGCCTTATTGCTCGGTCAGGTTCCAGCCACCTTCGTCATATTTCTGGTTCGGCACCGACGATCTGGGCCGCGACGTGTTCAGCCGTGTCATCTTCGGCACGCGCATCTCGCTGGCAGTCGGCCTGATCAGCCAGTTGCTCATTCTGCTGATTGGCCTGCCGATCGGCTTGATCGCCGGTTATTATGGCAAATGGGTGGATTACCTGTTGATGCGTATAACTGACGTGATGTACGCCTTCCCCACCATTCTGTTCGCCATTGTGGTGCTGGCGGTGTTCGGCCAAAGCCTGTTCAACATCCTGCTTGCAATTGGCCTTACCTTCTGGCCGCCGATGGCCCGCCTGGTGCGTAGTCAGGTGCTATCAGTGCGCGAAAAGGAGTACGTGGAGGCCGCCCGCGCCATCGGCACGCCTAACCGCAGCATCATCTTCCGCCACATTCTGCCCAACATTCTCAGCCCGGTGATCGTCTCGATCACCTTCGGCATCCCTTTCGCCATCCTCACCGAAGCGTTCCTCAGCTTCCTGGGCATCGGCACGCCCATCCCCCTGCCTAGCTGGGGCTTGATGGTCTCGGATGGCAAGGCTTACCTACGCACCGACCCCACCCTGGTTATCTTCCCCGGCCTTGCCATCTCGCTGGTGCTGTTCGCCTTCAACTTCTTCGGCGATGGCCTGCGCGATGCGTTGGATCCGCGCACGCGGAAGTAAAGTGATTGGTGGTTGGTGATTAGTGATGAATTGCTCATGTAGGGTCGGGATTTACCCCGCCCTGGCAAACCTATCCTTCCCTTTGGAGCATTGAATGAACCCAGCGACAACTAGCAGCGATACACCCCTGCTCTCCGTACAGCATCTCAAGACCCAGTTCTTCACCCCTGGCGGCGTGGTCAAGGCGGTGGACGACGTATCCTTCGACCTGCAAGCGGGTGAGACGCTCGGCATTGTGGGCGAGAGCGGCTGCGGCAAGAGCGTCACCTCGATGTCCATCATGCGTCTGATCGCCCCTCCGGGCAAAATCGTGGGCGGCAAGGTGATGTTTGAGGGTCGCGATTTGCTGGCGATGAACGATAACGATATGCGCCATGTGCGGGGTAAAGAGGTGGCGATGATCTTCCAGGATCCGATGACCTCGCTCAATCCAACCCTGACTATCGGCAGGCAGATTACCGAATCTGTCGAACTTCACCTCAAGCTGAATGGCCGCGCCGCACAGGTCAGGGCCGCTGAGTTGCTGGCCCTGGTGGGCATTCCCTCACCAGCGAAGCGTCTAGGTGATTATCCCCACCAGTTCAGCGGCGGGATGCGCCAGCGGGTTATGATCGCGATGGCCCTCTCCTGCGACCCCAAGCTGCTGATCGCCGACGAGCCGACCACCGCGCTCGATGTCACCATCCAGGCGCAGATTTTGGAACTGATGAGCCGCCTGCGCGACGAGTTTCACATGGCAGTAATACTGATCACCCATGACCTGGGCGTGGTTGCGGGTATGGCCGACCGCATCATCGTGATGTATGCCGGTCATATTGTGGAGGAGTCACTGGCCGCCGACCTCTACCACGACCCCCGCCACCCCTACACCCTGGGCCTACTCCGTAGCGTGCCACGCCTCGATTCGGATCGCCGCAGCCGCCTCATCCCCATCGCCGGGTTGCCGCCCGACCTGGTAAACGTGCCGCCCGGTTGCCCTTTCGCCCCGCGCTGCACCTTCGCGGTGGACGAGTCGCTAAAGGAGCGGCCCGAGTTGCGCCCGGTCGCCGCCAACCACAGCGTCGCTTGCTGGGTGGACGTGCGTACCGCCCCGCAGCATGAGGCCATTGTGGAGCAGCAGGATGAGGATGCCACGCCGGTCACGGTGTCGGTAAATGCTGAGGGTTGAGGTATGAGTAATATTTAAGCAAGGCGGAGAAAACAGATGCAGGATAACAACGCGCCCAACCCATTGAAGCCAGATGCGCCCGTCGCGGTTAACGCAGACATCGAGCAGGTCCTCGTCCGCGAACAGACTGAGGCAGAGCAACAGCGTGCCGCCGTGACCCAGCAGGTGCTGGATACCATTGCAAGGGCAACTACTGCGCCTGCACCTGCGCCTGGTAATGGTTTCAGCGAAACGCTCCTTAGTGTCGAAGACCTGAAGATGTACTTCCCCATCACCGCCGGACTAATCTTCCAGCGCCAGATCGGTCAGGTTCATGCGGTGGATGGGGTGGGCTTCACGCTGCACAAAGGTGAGACGCTAGGGCTAGTGGGCGAGAGCGGCTGCGGTAAGAGTACCACTGGCCGCGCCATCCTGCAGCTCTACAAGCCAACCGAAGGCCATGTTTACTACGAAGGCACTGACCTGACCACTCTCGACGCGGAGCAGATGCGTTTGATGCGGCGGAAGATGCAGATTATCTTCCAGGATCCTTACGCCAGCCTCAACCCACGCATGACCATCAACGACATCATCGGCGAACCGCTGCGCGTCCACAACCTGTTCCCCGGCAAAGCGCGGCACAAGCGGGTGCAGGAGTTGCTTGCCACCGTCGGCCTCAATCCCTACTACGCCAACCGCTACCCCCACGAGTTCAGCGGTGGGCAGCGGCAGCGCATCGGCATTGCCCGCGCTTTGGCGGTGCAGCCCAGCTTCATCGTGGCCGACGAGCCGATCTCCGCGCTCGACGTTTCGATCCAAGCCCAGATCATCAATCTGATGCAGGATCTGCAGCAGGAGTTCAGCCTTACCTATCTGTTTATCGCCCACGATCTCAGCGTGGTTCGCCACATATCTGACCGCATTGCGGTAATGTATCTGGGCAAGATCGCCGAGGTGACTGATCGCATCGAGTTGTACAACAACCCACTGCATCCCTACACCCAGGCTTTGCTCTCCGCAGTGCCAATCGCCGACCCGTTGCTGGAACGCAAACGCAAGCGCATCATCCTCGAAGGCGATGTCCCCAGCCCGATCAACCCGCCATCTGGTTGCCGCTTCCACACCCGTTGCCCCATCGCGATCAAAGAGTGTTCCGAGATCGTGCCACCACTGGAGGAGAAGCGTCCCGGTCACTTCGCCGCCTGCATCCGAGTCCCAGTCAGCAGCGGCAGCGGCGCAGTTGATCAGAAGGTGGATAATACCGTTTAAGGTGGCATCCTGATTTGTTGATGAAGGTACGTTTTGTGCTATAATCACATCAGCCAAAATTGCCCGTCACAAGGAAGGAACTATGTCTATACTCCCATTCGCTGGCATCATCCTCATCGGCATCAGCGTGCTATCTGCCCTCGCGCTAATGATTCGTTCACTACGCAACCTGGGGATGGCAAACACCGAGCAGGCCCAGACGGTGGTTACCACCGATAGCCTGGGCCGTCCGGTTAGCCGCAGCAGCACTATCGCCCGCGCCACCCTCAACCGCTACAGTTCCACTAGCGATACCACCCTGTTCTATGTACTCGAAGCTGGTCTGGTCGTGGGTGGCCTGTTGTTGTTGCTCTTTGACCGTGAAGATTTCAGCTTGCTCTCCACTATCGGCCTGCTTTGCATTGCAGCTGGCGTGCTTTCCGCAGTGCTGGTGCTGGTGGTCGCCCTATTCGATATTGCGGTGCCTAACGACCGCCGCAGCGCGGGCTGGGTAATCTACTTCACCGAGATACTGGCCGGGGTTATCCTGCTAACCATTGCGCGAAACACTACCATGCTATCGGTTACAGGCAGTTTGGTGATCGGCATCAGCATTCTGGCCGCACTGGCCCTGGTTTTTGGCGCGTTGGTGGAGGGGCGGGTATCCAGCGGAGCGCGTGGCACCCTGTGGGTGCTATTCTGGTCTAGCCTGCTAGTGGGCATCTTGATAACCTACGTCCCATCCTGGCTACTCAATCGCTTCTTTCCATGAGCGTAAGCCAATTGCGTTTGGTGATGTTGGAATTGCATCAGGGCGAACAATGGTTCGGCCCTATTGGAAACCCACCATCTGCTCATCTATCTGGTAAATACTAAATATAGTAGGCGATACGGTAAAATCAGCATTGTTGGCGCTGCACCAGGGCGGGCCACCGCCCGACCCTACGATTTGCCACATCACCTGCTGGAATTGGTATAAAATCGGGATACAAAGAACCCTCTACTGGTGGGTAGAGGGTTTGTGTGTATTAAAGTGGATGCTTGTCCCAGTTAATTGACTACCCCTGAGAGGGTGGTGTAGACCACCAGGCGCTTGTTGTAGTTGTGAGCGGTACGGCTGTAGATGCCATTGCAGGTAATCAGGTTGAGGTGCGCCGCATTGGAGCTACCGAAGATGTTGTTCAGCGGCGCGTTGTCGTATGGGTAGGCCACCAGCGCGTTGACCACAAACTTGCGCTTCACCCCTTTGTTGTCGGTGACGTAAATGGCATCACCGACACTGAGCTTGCCGAGATTCCAGAACACCGCCGGGCCGTGCGTCCAGTCCAGGTGGCCGTCAATCGCGGCGTTGCCGATGCTGCCCGGCAGATAACCCTGACGATACCAGCCCACATCCCACTCGCTGACTGGCACGGCCATGGTGCCATCGTTGGCGACTCCCACTCGCTCGATGGCGGCATTAACGCCAATGGTAGGGATGCTCAGTTGAACCGGCAGGCCGGGACCACTGTCGGCAATCGTGCCGCTGTTGTTGCTGGGCGCAGGGGTGGGGCGCACGTTGGTGCTTGGTGCGGGGGTGGCCGCAGGTTGCGCGGTAGATGTTGCGCTAACAACCGCAGTTACACTGGGCATAGCGGTGGCCGATGGCACGCTGGTAGCAGTTGGCACGCTGCTTGGCGTGGGCCTGGGCGTGTTGGTAGCAGTGGGCGGCACTGGCGTTTTGCTTGGAATCGGCCCCGACTTGCCCTCCATCACCTGTACGGAGCTATTGGTTGGCGCGGGTGGAGGTGAGCCGCCGGGTTGCCACATAAAGTAGCCACCGACTCCGAGGAGGGCGATTAGGACTAGCGCCCCCACTGCCAGCAGCGGCGCACTGGGCAGCCCTCTGGTCACCGCTTTGTTATTCAGTCCTTCGTTACTCTGTTCCAATATTGTCACCTTGCGATCTAAGTTATGCGCTGAGGAGTTTATATCAGCCTGGGACTATGTGATAACTTTCACACTATAAATACGTTTGAGGCGGTAGGACAGATTTGTGGGTTATAGGCTTGACTGATTCAATAGCCTCATCATACCAAACCCATCCGCATTTTGCAAATCACCTACTTATCAAGCAAAATCTCGTGTGCTATAATGGCGCAAGAACCCACCCCCAGCCCCTCCCCACGGGAGGGATAATGAGCAGGAGAATATAGATGGCGACTAGTTCACGTAAGCTCGACCATGTTAGGATTGCCAGCAGCGCCAGCGCGGAGAATAGCGGCTTTAGCGGATTCGGCGATGTCACCCTGGTGCATCGCGCCCTGCCAGAATTGCGTAGCGCAGATCTCGACCTTCGCGCCGACTTCCTCGGCCACCAGCTTAATTTTCCGTTGCTGATCACCGGCATGACTGGCGGCCACCCCCAGGTGAGCCAGATCAACGCCAACCTGGCCTCAGCCGCGCAGAAGCTGGGCATTGGCATGGGGGTGGGCAGCCAGCGGGCGGCTATCGAAGACCCCACCCTGGCCGATAGCTTTCGCGTGGCCCGCGATAACGCGCCCGACATTCTGCTGATTGGCAACCTGGGCATCGCCCAGTTGATCGCAGGGTATGGGCTGGCCGAAGCTCGCGCCGCGCTGGCGATGATAGACGCACAGGCGTTGGCGATCCACCTCAATGCGGCCCAGGAGGCGCTGCAGCCAGAGGGCGATACCGATTTCAGCGGCGGCTTGGAACACATATCACGGATGGCGAGCGGACTAGGCGTGCCGATTATGGTGAAGGAAACCGGTTGCGGCATTGCCCGCGAGGAAGCGATGTTGATCGAGAGGGCCGGGGCGCAGGCGGTGGACAGCAGCGGGTTGGGCGGCACCAGCTTTGCGATTATTGAGCGAGTGCGGCAGGAGGAGGCGAAGACCGGCGGCGCGATGCTTGACAGCGGCGCGGACAACGCATGGACCGACGTGTGGGGCATCCCCACCGTTGCCAGCGTGGTCGAGTTGCGGCGCAGCACCGGCCTGCAGGTAGTTGCCAGCGGCGGGATACGCAGCGGCCTGGATGCTGCCCGCGCTATCGCCCTGGGCGCGACGGTGGTGGCGCTTGGTCGCCCGCTGGTGGTTGCGGCGCAGGAAAGCGCAGCAGCGGTTGAAGCCACGCTGCTGCGCCTGATCAGCGAACTGCGGCTTGCCATGTTCCTAACTGGCTCACGCACCGTGACCGACTTGCGCGAAGCTGACCTCATCATTATGGGCCGTAGCCGTAGCTGGCTGGAAGCGCGAGGCATTGACTACCGTGACTATGCCAACCGTCGCCTCACGAAGTTGAAATCGGTAGCGATCTCGAATTCTTTATGGCAGAACCGTAACGCTCCGCCAGAGCCTCAGCTTCTGCCAAAAACCATGCTTCCATCCGCTGCGCCATTAGATGCAACTGCTCGTTATCCACGCTTGTCGGTAGGCGACTGAGCTTTCCGCGAAGGTACTCTTTGGCGTTAATGTCCTCTTCCTTATCGAAAACCACAACATCTTCTGGTGTGCTGCTGAAGTTATCTACCAAATGGCGCTACCAGGTCGGTCGGCGCAGCCTGGAGCAAACTAATGGCTCGTATGATGTTTGACTTCCCCGACCCGTTCGCTCCAATCAGCACATTGAGCGGTCCTAGCTCCAGCGGTTCGGTGTCCGGCCCGAAGGAGAGCAGGTTAGTCAGCTTTATGGACTTGATGGCGATGTTTCGTTGCGGCGCTTCCGCTTCGGCTGTGGCTTGCTCCTGCATATCGGTGGACATAGACTTCCCCTTTCGTAATATCATAATCATATATATCAAGGTCTGCACAATTTGGTATAATAAAAGGCATCAAGGCAGTTACAGATGGCAGCCCGACAGGAGGAAATCGGCAATGAGCAGCAATCCCCGTCAGCGTATCGAACCCCGCCCCGGCCAGGAGTCGGTATGGGATTATCCGCGCCCACCTCGCGTCGAGGAGAGCGACAAGCGCATCCGCGTTGTATACAATGGCATGGTTATCGCCGACACCACGCGGGCCAGGCGAGTGCTAGAGACCAGTCACCCGCCGGTTTATTACATCCCGCCCGAAGATGTGCATATGGCGCACCTGAAGCAGACTAATCATCACAGCTTCTGCGAGTTCAAGGGCGAAGCCAGCTACTATACCCTCAACATTGGCGACAAGAGCGCCGCGAACGTTGCCTGGTTCTACCCCCAGCCCGCGACTGGCTACGAAAGCCTCAAGAACTATATTGCCTTCTACCCTTCGAGGATGGAGGCTTGCTACGTTGACGACGAGCAGGTGCAAGCGCAGGAGGGCGACTTCTACGGCGGCTGGATTACCAGCGACATCGTTGGCCCCTTCAAGGGCGGCGCTGGCTCGGCTGGCTGGTAGCACATTCACACCTACTGCCCGCATCAACTTTACCCCCGCTTACGTTATATGATTTTAACTCGCCCCCTCGCGGGACGGCGATCCTCGCTAGCCTCTTCCTTTGACTAAGGAAGCGGGCAATATCCACATCTATCAAAACCAGGTACGACCGTTTCGGTCAATGTACTGTCATATACCCAATGTGGAGAAGGAGGAACAGCTATGTCTCGTTCTCGGCTTTACCTCGCGTCGCGTCCCTGGTTGGTTCTCTTTGGCGCGGCGCTGGTGCTAGCAGCGATTGGCGGCTGGCTGTTGCTGTCACGGACGGCCAATGCTGCCCCTGCTGCAACAGGCGGCCAGCCGATTGCAGGCCCATTGGCTACCCTCAGCGTGGTTGATTTGCGGCATCTACCATTTGCGCCCAACGTTCCCCACCTGCCACCGCTGTTCCATCGTGTGGGCAGCCTACAGTCCACCAAGGCAGCAGCAGGGTAATCGCCACACTCAAACAGCATAATCCCAATCCTGCGCCGACGATCAGCCTGCACATATTTGGTTATGGTCATGGTGAACTTGCCCGCTTTATCCCTGCCGCAGCTGACATCGGCCCGCGCCAGGGTCTCCCCCTAGGCAGTCCTAGCCAGATACAGCTTGTTGACCTGAACACTGGCGTAACCACTACCTATCAAGCCCCACCAGAGATTGATACTACTGCTGACTACTCCCTCGATAAAACCTCTTTCTCGGCTGACGGCAGTAAGCTAATTGTCCCTGATCAGCTTAATGGTAGATACTACGTGTTGAACTTGGACACTGGACAGACTACTCTAATCCCTAACCTCAAAGGCTCTAATATTTACAATATAATTGGCTGGTCCACAGCTGATGGCCTAATCTATGCAGCCACCTTGAGGGTCACTGGAAGAGGAGAGTCAGTAGAGCGATTTAGCCTACAGGGTTCGAAGGAGGAGTTTGATCTACAACAATCGAGTAGTAACAATGGTGGTGGGGATAATGTTTATGATGAAGTTCTCTCACACGATGGTAAGGAGCTGTACTACGAGACAATCACTACAACCCAGCCCCTGCCGCCAAGCCAAACTAATGACTTCACTGCCAGAATGAACGTGATTGAGCGCTATGATATTCCCACTGGCAGCAACACTGTAGTCGCTCATGCAGCGGCTGGCGATTACTTCGGCGTTCATGCTGGCAACTTTGCACTTTCTTCGGATGGTCGCTCCCTTGCCTATATCGAACAGAAGCCTATCTCAGATGGTAACTCCCAAAGCGGAAATGCCACCATCTGGCGCACTGACTTGACCAGCAACAGCGAACCAGTCAAAGTTACTGATGGCCTGAACAGCCCATTTTGCTTGCTCTGGTGCAATAACAGTCTTTACTACGACGATAGCCTGCACTTCAGTGGTGAAGACAGCAACCACAATTGGTATGGTCTGCCTGCTACTGGTGGCAAGCCTACTAAGGTGGAAGGTGAAATCCTAGGCTGCGCCCCTTGAAGCATAGAGTATACCGCGATGACTAATCACCAATCACTAATCACGCTGCTATAAGTCCAGCCCGATTGACCACATCTCCTCCACGTCGCGGCGCGAGTAGCACTGGAAGGCCACCATAGTGCGCGTATTAGTGATGTCGGCCAGCGCGGCGAAGCGGCTGGTTACCACATCGGCCAGCGCGTCGTACTCCTTCACCCGCAGGATTGCCATCAGGTCGTATTCGCCAGTTACGGAGTAGACCTCCTTCACCTCTTCAATCTCCAGCAGCGCCTCCGCCGTTTGCTTGACCCGCTGGCGGGCAGTGTTGATCAGCACGATTGCGGTAATCATTCATTGGCCTCCTCTTTGCCTTGCCAGTTTAGCACCCTGACCAGATCGATCAACTCGCCGCTGGCAAGCCCACTTTTGTTAACGATGTAATCAAATATAATTTGGATCTGACCGCGCTCCTCGGACGTGGGTTCGCTGGCGCTGACTAGCAGCATCGGCAGCTTGCGGGTGCGTTCCACCGCCCGCAGCGCCACCGCCAGGCGCAACCCGCTGCTTTCGTTCACGTTAAGGTCAATAATCAACAGGCTGGGGGTGGCCTGGTTGATCAACGCCGCTGCTTCGGCCAGGTTACTGGCGCAGACTACGGTATGGCCCTCGCGCCGCAGCATCGTGCTGATAATGTCACGGGTATCATCATCGTCATCCACCACGATGATGGGCCTGATCCCCGTTTGCGGCATCACGGTTTCGGCATTGATGCGCCAGTTATCCAATACGTTAGCATCCAGAGCGCCGGTTTGCAGCGGGGTCACGACCAGCATGGGGCGGGCTTCGGCTTCGGCAGCGGAGCCACGCACCAGTTCGCCCGTCTGCAGCGACATTTTCACCCCTACAGGCTGTCTAATGGGGGCAGCGCTGGACGGCAATTCTCCGGTCTGGCGCGTCGTAATCGGCCCCAATGGGCGTTGCAGAGCCGTGGTGGACGGAGCCGCCTCAGCATCAGCTACGGGGGTCAGGGTGGCCTCGCTAAGTAGCAACTCCTCGGCGCGGTTAGCGCTGCCCTCGCCACTCTCGTCCGCACCGGCAAGTCGCAGATCGCCGCTGGGCAGCTTCAGGGTATTGCCCATAATGCGGGCGGTCTCCCACTCCACCTGCCCGATGCGGCGGGTTTCCTCGCGCCAAACTGCCTCCTCGATGATGGTGCGCTGGGCCTGTGGCTCGACCAGCGGCAGGGTAACGGTGAAGGTGCTGCCCTCGCCCCGCCCCTTGCTCCACACGGCAACCGTGCCACCCATCATGTTCACCAGGCGGCGGGTAATCGCCAGCCCCAGGCCGGTGCCTCCATGCTGCCGCGTGGCCGAGCTATCCACCTGGCGGAACTCGTCGAAGATGTCCTGGTAATCGGCTTGCTCCAATCCGATACCGCTATCCGCCACCACCATTGCCCAAAGTTCCGGGTTGACCAGCCTGAACCTGACCGTGACGGAGCCAGCATCAGTGAACTTAACTGCGTTTGCCACCAAGTTGAGCAGCACCTGATGCAAGCGTTGCTGGTCGCCCACCAACTGGCGGGGCAGCAGCGGGTCAATCTCATGGTTTAGGGTCAGCGCCTTCTGCAACGCCTGGGTTTCTACCATGCTGAGGGCGCTTTCCACCACCTCGCGGGGGGAGAACGCCTGGTTGTTCAACTCGAAGCGGCCCGCCTCGATCTTCGACATATCGAGGACATCGTTAATCATCTGCAGCAGGTTTTTGGCGTTGCGCTGCACCTTGTTCAATGCGCCTGTTTGCTTCTCGCTCAGGTCGCCATATACCCCCTGCAGAAGCACGTCGGAGTAGCCAATAATCGAATTGAGCGGGGTACGCAGTTCGTGGCTCACGTTCGCCAAAAACTCGCTCTTCAGCTTGCTAACTGCCGCGAGGCGCTCATTGGCTACCTTCAGGTCGGTGTACAGGCGGGCGGTTTCCATTACCGTCGAAGCCTGCCCGGCGAAAAGGGAGAGCAGCCGCTCGTCACTCTCGTCGAAGATGCGCTCACCGCGTTTGCCCACTACCTCCAGCACGCCGATTAGCTCACCCTGCTTGCTTGATAGCGGCACCCCCACCACCGCGCCAAACTGCATACCATCGTAGCGAGCGGCCCGCCCCCGCCACTCGGTGTAATCGTTGACCCGCATCGCCCGATGGTTGGTCGCCACCCGCCCAGCCAGCCCCTCGCCGATGTCCAGGGTTGCTCCCGTTTGATCGGGGATCAAGTTGTAGTTGCTCACGATCTCCAGACGACCATGAGCGCGGTCGTGCATATAGATGGCTCCACTGTCAGCGTTGAGCAGCTTGACCGCCCGCTGGGTGATGACGGGCAGCAGTTGCCACAGGTCACGGTGGTTTACGATGTCGTTGACGGTACGATAGAGGATTTCCTGCTCTGCCGCCCGCTGCTGCGTCTCGCGGAACAGCCGCGTGTTGTCCACCGCTTTGACCAGATAATCGCTGAGGATGTCGAACACCTGCAACTCGCTACCCACCAGCGGCGTTACCGGCTGGCTATTGCCCGCGACAATCACGCCGATTAGCTGGCTACGACTTACCAGTGGGATTAGGATGCCGCTATGCAGGCGCAAACGTTGCAGCAGGGTTGCGCCCAACGCGCTGTTGCGGTCACACCAAATAGCGTGACGGTTGATGGTGAACATCGCCCAGTGCGGCGCTTCGTCCTTGATACTGATACGCAGGCTCGGCTTGCTCTCATCCTTATCCCGCTCCGCGGCCGCCTCGGCGAGTAGCTGTTCGCCGTGGCTCAACAGGATGACGCTGCGCTCGAAGCTGAACTCCTGCACCAGCGCGTCGGCCATTGTTTGCAGCATCTTGCGCTGCTGATAGGTGCTGTTGATGCGCTCAGTAACGCGGTGCAGTTGCTGCATTGGCTGTGGCAGCTCCGCCCCTTGCGGGTTGTCATTGCTCCGCTCCGACACCACTTGCTCGAGATCCTGGACGCGATTATCGAGGGCGGCATATGCTTCTTGCAACTCGTAATGTTCGTCGCGCAGGCGGCGCTGGTGGTTAGCCGCCTTCACCGTCATCGCCACGATCTCCATCAACGGGTTGAGCAAGCGCAGGTCGGCAGGGCTGTAGGAGTCGGGGACGCGGCTCTCCAGGCTCAACACCCCGCCAATCTCGCCATCAAGGAATAGCGGCACTGCAATACGCGAGTGTTCTGCCGCTACCTCCTCCTCGCCATTAGCCCGCATGATGCTGACATAGCCCGCCACCCTTCTAGTGTTGGCGATAAGGCGGGGGCGACCTGAGTTCAACACCTGGTAAATGATACCCCGCTGCTCACTGAGCAGGCGTGCCAACGTCTCGCCGTCGGCCTCCATGCCACACTGCGCGGCGATGTACAATTCCCCAGTGTTCGGATCGCGCAATACCAAGCCCGCATGGTCGCAGCTTACCATCTCGCTGACCCGCAGCAGCAGCTTTTGCAGCGTGCTTTCTATATTGTAGCCGTCGTCGAGCCGACCATGCCTGATCTTGGGGGTTGTCATAGCTAATAGTTTAATCCCTAGCTGGCGCTTTGTCAATATCCCCGCTCTTGCCAAAAGGTGGATAGTTCGGTTATGATTATCCCGAACCCGCAACTTGAGAGGAGCTATGATGGACTCCGTTGCCCCCACCCGCCGTCGCAAGCTGATGGCCTTGCCTGATGCCGTGCGTGCGCTAATCCCCAATCCCTGCCCGCTGCTGGCGGTAGGTGGGATGCATATGCACAATGCGCCGATGGCCCTGGTGCGCGAGGTGGTGCGCCAGGGTATCCACATCGAGCGGCTGCTGACCAGCCCATCGGCCAGTATCCAGGCCGACTTGCTGATCGGCGCGGGTTTGGTGGACGAGGTGATCACCAGCTACATCGGCTTCGAGTATCTTGGCCTCGCCCCATCATTCCGTCGGGCGGTGGAGAGCGGGCGGCTACGCCTAATCGAAGCCGATGCACCGCTGATTACCTTCGGTTTGCAGGCCGCCGCTGCCGGGCAGCCCTTTGCTACCTTGCCGCCCGGCCTGGAGCTATCCGATGTTCCTGCCGCCAGCACCGACTTCTATAAATGGACTACCGATCCGTTTACCAACGCGCCGGTGCTGGCAATTCCGCCGTTGCGCCCCAGCGTAGCCCTCATCCACTGCCAGGAGGCCGACAGCTTCGGCAACGCGCTGTTCAAGGGTTCTATGTTCACCGACCGGCTGATGGCCTTCGCCGCCGAGCGCACCATTGTGCAGGTAGAGAGCGTGCTTCGTACCGAGCGGCTCTACGGCATCAGCACCCAGGTCGCCATTCCCGCCGCGTTGACTACAGCGGTGGTCGAGGAAGCGTTCGGCTGTCACCCCACCTCCTCGCATCGCTACTACAACCACGACGAGCAGCATCTGAAGGATTACCTGCGCCTGACTGCTACCGAGGAAGGGATGCGCGGCTACCTGCAACGCTATGTTTACGAGCCAGCCGACAACCGCGAGTATATCGAACGCGCCCGCGCCGATGCGCCCGATAGCTTCACCAGCCCATCATTGTGATTGCAGATTTTAGATTTTAGATTGCGGGGTTTTGAGTATGGCTAGCATAATACAGACGGATAGAGTATCTACTCAACGGCTTGTTCCCCCGCACAAGATCGAGCGGCTGGTGCAGCAGATCGCCGTCAGCTTCGACCCTGAGCGCATATACCTGTTCGGCTCCTACGCCTACGGTCAGCCCATGCCTGATAGCGATGTTGACCTGATGGTGATCATGGAGGCCGACGACGTGCGTCATCAGGCCAGCGTCATCCGCGACAGTGTGGATTTCGACTTCCCGCTCGACTTGCTGGTGCGTACCCCCGCTTACTTTGCCGAGCGGTTGGCGCTAGGCGACTTCTTCATCGAGCAAATATATCAGCAGGGCAAGGCGCTATACGATAGCGGTCGTTCCACTCTAGCAGAAGAGATCGCCCATCCGCCAGCGCAAGGGCCGGTCTACGAACAGGCAGGAGGTGCATACTTGAACAAACTGACGGCTGAGTGGGTGAAGAAGGCAGAACGCGATTATTTGACCATCACTTTTATAGAGCAGACAAACAGCAGCGACTTTGATGATGTTATCTGCTTCCACGCCCAGCAGTGCGCCGAGAAGTATTTCAAAGCCTATTTGCAGGAGCATGGGGTGCGCTCCGGCAAGACCCACGAGCTAGACCTTTTGCAGACGCTTTGCGAAAAGGTAGACCCCAGCTTTGCCCAATTGCAAGGTGCGGTGACGGGTAAGCTGAAGGATTACGCGGTTGACCCCCGCTACCCCGGCACCGACCCTACCCCCAGCGAAACGCAAATCGCCTACCAGAACATGATGGCTATTCGCGCCTTCGTCCGCACCAAGCTTGGTATCTAATATGGGACAACCACTCAGCCTCTTTGGCATGAACCCCCAGCGGGAGCCGGAGTACACCATCGGCGAATTGCTCGCCTATAACCTGGCGCGGGAGTTGCGCGACGACGATGTGGCGCTGACCGGCGCGAACAATATGCTGCCCGTTGCCGCGTGTCGCCTGGCCCAGCTTACCCATGCCCCCAATCTCACCTTCATTGGTGGCGGAGGCGGCGCGATCAACTCGCTGGTCGAGCCGCTGGTGGCCTCGTCTTGCGATTACAGCTACCTTGCCGCCGAAGCCACCATCGCCCTGCCCGACCTGATCACCTTGCAGGGGCGGCCCGGCTTCATCAGCGTCTTCTTTGCGGGTGGGATGCAGGTTGACCAGTATGGCAACTGCAACCTGTCGAGCATCGGCCTTGGGCCGCGTCCCACCCTGCGCGGCCCCGGCGCGGCCAGCCTGCCGTTTATGGCTACCTTTGGCCGCACCATTATATATCTCGCCGCCCATACCAGCCGCATCTTCGTGCCAAAGGTGGACTTCCGCACCGGCCCGGGCTTCCTCTCCGGCCCTGAAGCATTCGCCGACGCGCAAGCCAATATACATAGCCCGCAAGGTGTTTTCCCCCGCCCTATCCCGCTCACCTCGACTGGCCCAGCGCTGGTCGCTACCCCGCTCTGTATGCTGGACTTTGACCCCGCGACCAGGCAGATGAGCCTGCGCTCGCTCCACCCTGGTGTTACCCTCGAACAGGTGCAGCAGAACACCGGCTTCGACCTGCTCATCCCCGCCGATGTGCCAACCACGCCCATCCCCACACCTGCAATCGTGCGCCAGATCCGCGCCTTCGACACCGAGCGACTCTTGCAGCAGCCGCCCTTTGGCAAAGGCAAATAAACCACCCTTTCAGATGAAGCGAATCGCTGGCCCTTGACTAATATAGTCAGGGGCCAAGTGTATGGTGGGAATAGCAAATGCAGAAAGTGTAAATACCATGAAACGCAGCAAGATCGGGTTGATCGTCACCTTCGTGTTGCTGGCGATGCTAGCAACCAGCGACGCAAGCAGCTTGGCTGTTAGCGCCAAATCAACCGTGGCGGCCAGTGCCACGGCTAACGGTATGTCAGTCAAAGTGGCTAGCAGTGCCTCAGCCAGCCGCCCGGCGGTAGCCCAGGCACCAGCCTGGCACAACGTCTATCCTGATTATAACGCGATCAAGATGATCAGTTCCACCAGTGGCTGGATCGTGGGGCAGCAAGGGGTGATTAAGCACCTCTACAACGGCGGCTGGGGTGATTATCCCAGCCCTGTTACCAACACGCTCAATGCGGTAGATGTGAGTGGCAGCGACGGCTGGGCAGTGGGCGACAACAACACCATCCTACAACTGGTCGGCACCGACTGGCAGGTGGTTGCCAGCCCCGCACCAATGACCACCACCTTGGCGGATGTCAAGATCGTTGCCCCCGGCGAGGCGTGGGCGATCGGTAACGACGTTACTACCTTCGAAGCATGCCGCTATTTGACGGGCCAATCTTATGGTGTAATCGGCGACCAGCCCTACATCCTGCACTACAGCGGTGGTAGTTGGCAGCAGGTTAATGTGCCGATTATCACTTCCAGCATCACCCTCAACCAGATGTCGTGGGGTAGCCCTACCGACGGCTGGTTCGTTGGCAGTGACAGTGGCTCCTATGATAATGCTGTCGCCTTCCACTACAACTATGACAATGGCACATGGACCAATTTTGACTTGACAAACAATGGTGCGCCTTGGTACTCGCCAGCACTGAGTATCCATATGAGTAGCGCCACCGAAGGTTGGCTTGGCCTCTGCCCTAATCTTTCGCCAAGCCCCTACCTGATGCACTTCAACGGCACTACCTGGCAGCCGATTACTTTGGCACCAACGGCAAGCCAATCGCCGCTCAACGGCAGCATCGCGGCAACTGGAACGCACCCACCCCACTCCCGCCCAGCGGGTGGTGCCTACGCTGCTGTCGCGCCTACCTTCAGCATCCTTTCTTTTGCCCCCGGCGACTATTATGCCGCTGGCTTCGAGGCATCAAGCTGTGTTGGATATGGCGGCTGCCCCCCTGACTTCTCCTACGGCTTCCTGCGACACAATGGCACAGATGTGGCACACCCTGATGAACAGGTCAACAGCATCTCTGGGGTGGCCGCCAATGACATCTGGGCGATCGGCCCCGGTGGAGCTATCTATCATTGGGACGGTACAAACCTGAGCGCTAACGTGCATGGCTTGACTGGCAACAAGATACAAATGCTGGCCGCCAACGATGGCTGGCTCAACAACGGCGCTTATAACTACAAGGCAGGTATATTGAACCACTACGACGGGACGCAATGGACGGCGAGCAGCATTACCAATGCCACCAGCTTTGCCTTCGACAGCTCCACCGATGGCTGGGCGGCTGCCGAGAACCTCACCACCACCTTCTTCACCCATTACGATGGTAGCAACTGGAGTACCGGCCAAAGCATAAGTGGCAGAGTCCTTGCCATGCAGATGCTTACCACCACTGAAGGTTGGGCAGTGGGTCACGATGCGGGGCAACACCCAGCCGCTTTCCACTACAGCAACGGCAGTTGGAGTGTCACCACCCTGACTGATACCACCTACAACGATCCAACGGGTATCAGCTTCGATAGCGCCAGCGACGGTTGGGTTATAGGTATGATCCCCATCTCTAACAATAGCCCAGCGCTGATTTATCACTACAGCGGCGGCAGTTGGAGCTACACCACTCTGCCCACCACCACTACCATCCCGGCGGCGGTGTACGCGCTTGCGCCCAACGATGTTTGGGTGGGTGGGGAAACCAGCTATAAGGC
This sequence comes from Chloroflexia bacterium, assembly GCA_038230695.1. GTDB lineage: Bacteria > Chloroflexota > Chloroflexia > QHBQ01 > QHBQ01 > QHBQ01. The sequence goes on along the minus strand of JBBRMT010000030.1, from coordinate 1,011 downwards.
GCAGCAGGCGCTCTGGCACTACGACGGTAGCATATGGACAGCCTACCCCGTCCCTACCGACATCTCTGCTATTCAGATGTTCTCGTCCACCGAGGGCTGGGCGGGAGGCGATCATGCGATGCTGCATTACACTAACGGCAGCTGGCAGGTAGCTTACATCGTGAGTAGCACTGCCTACAATTTCAATCCAATTGAAAGCATCAGCTTCGATAGCCCAACCGATGGCTGGGCAGTCGGGCCGTTTGGCGCATTGCACTACTTCCCCCAATGCCTTGACTACTATGCCGATGTGCCAGCGGGCAACTTCGCGGCGCAGGCGGTGTTCTATCTCTCCTGTCACGGCATCGTCAGCGGCACCGGCAACCACATTTTCAGCCCCAACGCGCCCGCCACTCGCATCCAGTTCGCCAAGATGATTACCCTGGCGCGGGGTTGGCCGCTCGCCACCCCCACCACTGCGACCTTCAGCGATGTACCACCATCCAACCCGCTCTACACCTTCGTGGAGACTGCTTACGCCAACGGCGCGATCAGCGGGGCAACCCCGGCCACCTGCGCGGCCCGCGGGCTAACCAGCCCCTGCTTCCTGCCCAACGACAACATCACCAGAGCGCAGACGGCGGTGATCACCGTTAGATCCTTCGGCTGGCCGATCAACACCAGCGGCGGACCGCACTTCAGCGATGTGCCGACTAGCAACTTCGCCTACGGGGCAATCGAGACCTGCTACAATCGTGGGGTGGTGAACGGCATCGGCGGTGGGTTGTTCGCGCCCAACACCAACGTGACCCGCGCCCAGCTTGCCGTCATTCTTTATAAGGCGCTCACCCTGCCATAAGTGGTAGGCGACAACAATGAAGCAAATCGCTGGCCCTTGACTAATATAGTCAGGGGCCAGTTGTCATTGACCCTGGCGAAGAAGAGCAACCCGTGCAATGCTGTGGCGGCAGGGCGCGGCTCAGGTACAAGAGAGAGGAACGATACCGATGAAACCCCGACGTGCTATTCAGT
>JBBRMT010000029.1:0-29273 GCA_038230695.1 Chloroflexia bacterium | reverse complement strand
TTGTGCTGCCTTCAGTACGAAGTGATGTTACATTTCGGACTGACCAGCAGGTAAGGCTGACAGCAACAGTGTCACGGTAGACCGTATTTCCCAGCGTCTGTTATTCGTTCACGCTTGCTCTTACCACTCTTCAATTGTTAAGGTTCGCGTTGCTTTTTCGCGCCGCTTTTTTCAGGCGCGAAGCGGATTATACCAAACCACTTCATCCCTGTCAAGGGTTTTTCCACTTTTGCACCGACCAATTTTCGATGTTGCTTCAGCCAGTCGGTTGGCGTTTCAAGAGCGCATCACTCGCTAACCTATCTACCTATCCAGGCGGATATGTTTGGAGGGGACACGATAAAGCCTTCAGCTTACGCTGAATAGCTATTTCGCTACTCTTGGCCCTGCTATGTGGGTAATTTGGTGAGGTCTTCTTACCACGAAGGTAAACGAGGCCCGTTGTCCTGCAACAAAAGGGATTATACCAAAGCGCAACGGGGATGTCAAGGATAATATTAAGATTGGCTAAAATTGGCATCGCTACGCACAAATATGGTATAATTAGCCACTAACCTGACCAGATATTGAACCTGAGAACGAGAGTGAGAACCTAGCAATGATCTCTACCCCCGAACCGATTAGCCGTCTGATCGAGGAGTTTGCCAAGTTGCCAGGGATTGGCCCCAAGAGTGCGGCGCGGCTGACTTTCTACCTGCTACGCGGCGGCAATGCGGCGGAGAACCTGGCCGACGCGCTGACCGATATGCGACAGCGCATCATCTTTTGCTCTACCTGTTTCAACATCACTGAGCAAAACCCTTGCGCCATTTGCGCCAACCCCAACCGTGAACACAACTGCATCTGTGTGGTCGAAGAGCCGCTCGACGTTATGGCAATCGAACGCACTGGCGGCTTCAAGGGTGTGTACCATGTACTAGGCGGCGCGATTAACCCACTGGAAGGCGTGATGGCCGAAGACTTGAAGATTAGCGAACTGCTGGTGCGATTGCGCAGCGGTGCAGTGGAGGAAGTCATCCTCGCCACCAACCCCAATCTGGAGGGCGATGCCACCGCCATGTACCTGCAACGCCAGATCCACCCCCTGGGCGTGCGTACCACCCGCCTCGCTCGTGGCCTGCCTATGGGTGGCGACCTCGAATATGCCGACGAGGTGACGCTCACCCGCGCCTTCGAAGGTCGGCGGGAGATGTAACGAAGGCATGAGGCTTGAGGTACGAGGCATGAGTCTAATGCTGCTGTCTACGATGAGCGCTGTCTACGATGAGCATTGATGTGTTGCGGGATTCTCCCCACCAACCTCCACCGCTGGGAGGCTTTTTGCCACTTAAACCTCAAACCTCAAACCTCATCGCTCAAAGGGTGCGCGTCACGTTCTTGCATACCCAAACCAGGGCGGACGCAATCCGCCCCTACGCCACACATACGTTGCAAGAATGTGACGCACACCCTCGCTCAAATGGGCTATTGCATTTTCCCGCCACCTCTGCTATACTCAGCTCAACATAACGTGACACATAAAGGGGGATAAGTGTATGGCACTGAGAATCCGCGAGATATTGAACAACACGGTAGAGAGCATCGAGGGAGCGCACGCTGCAGGCTTGGTCGGCACCGATGGCATCGCGGTAGAGATAGTCGAAGCCGAGGCCGATGAGCGTGGTAACAGTGAAGCCAACGAGGAGATGGCGATTGAGTTGGCGGGACTGATGGGTGCGCTCAACCGCTCGGCGAACAAGCTAGAGGGCGGCAAGATCAAAGACTTTATCATCAATGCGGCGGATCGAACTTTCATCGCCGCAATGGTGGACAAGGAATATTTCATGGTCGTCGTTCTCAATGCCGAAGGCAACCTGGGCCGCGCCCTATTCGAGTTGAAGCGGGCTGTGGGCAAGCTGAAGCACGAGGTTTAATAGCCTATCCGAACGGGGCGAACAAGGGTTCGCCCCCTACGAAAACGGATGGCTTTTCGAGTAGCTTCTTAGCCTGGCGGGTTGCAACTTTCTTGCCTTACAAACGTTTAAATATTATCAACGCAAACAGACCCGACGCGCCTGGCGACCCCGCTATGCGCGTTTTGATTGTGTAAAATCCTTGTAAGGAGCAAATGATGAAAATCCGATTCGCCCCCATAGTTTTCGCCCTTGTATTTCTGATCAGCCTGACCGCCTGCGACACGGTGAGCAATAATACCCCTATCCCCGCCACCGCAACCTCGCCCACCGCCAGCCCTGCCACTGCGGCAATGGCAGCTACGCCGACCAATGTAATTGCCGCAACGGCCACGCCCATCAATAACACCTCTGCGCCTACCTCCACGCCCGTTATACTGAACCTACCGACTGCTACCTCTGCGCCCGCCACGTCTGTTCCTGTTAGTGGTGCTACCGATACTCCTGCGAGCGCCGCGAACGCCAGCCCAACCACAGGCAGTGTCAGCGCATCCAGCAGTGAGCTAATCTTCTATCTCGGCAACGATGGCACGATATACACATCCAGACTGGATGGCAGCAACCAGCAGCCGCTGCTCAAGGTTGATATACCCACTGGTCAGGATGTGGCAGGCATGAGCGCCAGTGTGGATGGCAAGTATCTCGTTTACGAACTGGTGGATACCGCTACCTATGAGAACGCCAGCTATTATCTGGTCAGCAATGGCAAGGCCAGCAAGCTGAATGGGGTTGCCAGTCTGCCGGTCTGGCACGGGCATCGCTTCGCCGCCAGTGGGCCGATGGGCGAAGGTATCACGCCCGGCGAACTCGCGGTCTATGATGCGGATGGGGCTGGCGGACCGAGCGGCGCAGGGCTAGGGGTACAGGGCAGCAATCTCGCCTGGTTTCCCGATGGCAACAATATTCTCTACCTCGACGCGCTCGATAACATCTACAGCATCGGCGCGAACCCACCAGCCTATGGCAACTTCACCGGCACGCTGCTGCTGCAACTAAACACCAAACCCGCCGACAACAACCCCGACTTCTTTGGCACCATGTTTGCCGCAGTTACGCCCGACGGCAAGACGCTGGTGTTCGGCGGCGAGCAGACCAAGAATGTGGGGGCCAGCGGCAACGGCCAGCGGCTGTGGATGTATGACCTAAGCAAAGGGCCAGGGGGCAGCCTCAGCGCCGCGCAGCCATTCACCGACTTTGGTGGGCGCTATGGCGGCAACAACAGCTATGGCTTCGCCAGCGCGAATAACCTCGTGGTCGCCTCCGACTTCCATATCAGCGCCTGCGCGACTGGCTCGGCAATTGACGTGCTGGGCATCGACAACGCTGTAACTGCCACGGTTGCCCTACCTGGGCAGCAGGGCGACAGCAACGCCCGCCTCTACGGCCTCAGCGTCGCGCCGCCCAACTCCAACCGCGCCAACCCCACCTTCGCTTATAGCCTCGACAATTACACCTGCGCCAATGCGGGCGCAGGGCCGACTGTTACTCAGCCGCCCACCGTCTATGTCTGGAGCGGCGGTCAGAGCAGCAAGGTTGCCGCTGGGCGCTACCCCCTCTGGGTGGATACCAGCATTGCCATTGCTCCCGCACCTACGAATATCCCCGGTGAGCCAAACCCGCCCACTGCCACGCCGCAGAGCTACAACTCTGGCCCGGCCTTCGGCAGCGGCGAACTGATCTTCTACCTCGCCAGCGATGGGCAGACATCTCCATCTGCGCCCGTGGCAAGCGTTCGTACTATGCTAGGTGAGCAGCATACTACCGATGAATATCTTGTGCCATGGGATTACAATGTAACCGACCCTGCGATTCCTAAGTCATACTGGCACATGATGGCTAATTACTAGAAGGCAAGAGAGGAGCAAAACAGTGAAGGTTCTCAAGATAAGGGTCGCGTTTGCAATCGTTCTTATACTGGTAGTAAGTGCTGGCTGCACTGCTGGCGTAGACAGCGGGGAACGATCTAGCCAAAGGGCGACTACTGACAGTGGTGGTAATGGCGTATCTTCAACGGCACAAGGTGGTGCCAACGTTAACTGGCCTATGCTACACAACACTGTCGCTGTAAACTCCAGCCAGGCTGTTGATGTAGAAGCAGCCATTAAGCAAGCAGACAGGATTAACTCGTATACTGCATTGACCTTTGACCTATCTATGCTGCCTGCTGCTTATGTAGATGATTCCAACGTTCCAACCACAGCGGAGCAGGCTCAGTTTATCCATGATGTTATTGCCGCGCAAGGCCCAGCAGTAGCATCACAGCTAAACGGTAGCGGTTGGCTGACCTAGATGACTGCATGGTATCTAAACTGGAAGCGTGGCGCAAATGGTTGGGCTAATATCGAGGCGAAAGCTAAGGCTGAAGGTCGAAATGTCACACCAAGTGAAATCGCTAGCATTACTGGTACGGTTGGCTCTGCTGACGTGGGTAACAACGTCAAAGGCCCAGTCAACTTTGCTGATGTCCCAGATAAAGGAAAATACGACTTCAAGGAGGTGAGGATCGAAGGAAACTGGGCAGATGTTACATACGACGACCCAGCCTCTCTGAACCGTGTGTTCCTAGTGAAGTCTGCTAACGGTTGGCACGAAGCTGGTTTGGTTCACCTCAATATCCACTTCTAATAAGCCAGGCTCATTCAAGCTTTTCTACTCTAAAGCCCCCGCAACCTGCGAGGGCTTTGCCATTCCTTAACTGGGGCGCGATAAATCTGCGTCCCTACGAAGGTTCTCATCAAAATTGCTTGTATGGTTATTATCCCTGCTGCTTGGCCCGCTCCTGCTCGACCAGCACGCGGCGCAGGATCTTGCCGCTGGTGGATTTGGGGATCTGGGCCACGAACTCTAGTTGGCGCACCTTCTTGTGGGGCGCAACGTGCTGCGCGACGAAGGCCATCAACTCGTCAGCGGTCGCCTCGCCCTTTAGCACCACGAACGCCTTCGGGATCTCGCCCGCATCCACGTCAGGGATGGGGATAACCGCTGCGTCGGCCACTGCTGGGTGAGTGAGCAGCAGCGCCTCCAATTCGGCGGGCGCAACCTGCAATCCCTTGTACTTGATTAGCTCCTTCACCCGGTCCACGATGTAGAAATAGCCCTCGTCATCGGCGTAGGCGACATCGCCAGTGTGCAGCCAGCCCTCGGCATCAATCATGTGCGCGGTGGCTTCAGGACGGTTCAGGTAGCCGCGCATTACCTGCGGGCCGCGCACCCAGATCTCGCCGCGCTCGTTCGCCCCCTGCTCCGCGCCGGTTTCGTAATCCACGATCTTGCACTCGGTGTTGGCAACGCAAGGGCCAATCGAGCCGTCCTTAGCCTTGGTAGGGTCGTCGGGGTTGACGTGCGTAACCGGGCTGGTCTCAGTCAGGCCATAGCCTTGCTTGACTACGCAGCCCAGCCGCTTCGCCAGCGCCTGGGATAGTTCCGCGCTCAAGGGCGCTGCCCCCGACATGATTAGCTTCAGCTTCGACAGGTCATACTTGTCCACCAGAGGATGCTTTGCCAGCGCCAGGATGATGGGCGGCACTAGATAGCCACGAGTTATCTTGTAATCCTGCATCAGTTGCAGAAACTGCTCCATATCGAAGCGGGGCATGGTCACGATGGTCGCACCCTTGTAGATGCCGAAGTTGAGGATCACCTCCATACCGTAGATATGGTAGAACGGCAGGATGCCAATCAACACATCATCCTCGTTGTAAGCCTCGATGTCCTTGCACTGCTCCACGTTTGCCACCAGGTTATAGTGGGTGAGCATCACCCCTTTGGGCAGTCCAGTGGTGCCACTGGAATATGGCAAAGCGACAAGATCCTCGCGCGGGTTGATCTGCACCTGCGGCGGCTGCCCATCATTGTCCAATAGCGCAGAGAATGGGGTTGCGCCCTCGGCCTCGCCAAAAACGAACACTTCCTCCACTGCCGACTGCTTCGCTGCTTCCAGCGCCTTATCCAGCAACTGCGGTATGGTTAGCAGGTACTTCGCTTTCGCATCGTTAAGCTGGTAGGCCAGTTCGTCAGCAGTATAAGTGGGGTTTACGGTGGTGTTGATGCCGCCAATCGAGGCCACCGCGTTGAAGGCAATCACATACTCTGGCAGGTTGGGGCTGTAGATAGCAAGGACATCGCCCTTCTTCATTCCTCGCTGGGCTAGCCCCGCCGCCGCGTGCCGCACCGAATCTATCAATTGCCCATAAGTGAGCGTGCGCCCGGAGGGGCCATCAATCACCGCTGGCTTGTTGGCGCGGCCTGCCGCTCCTTGCAGCATATACTCGGTAAGTGTCACTTCGGGAATGCTCACCTCGGCATACGGACTGTGGAAGATCATCGTCGGCCTCCCCCTCTGGAATTGCAAATTGCAGATTGTAGATTACGGATTCTGACTTTGATATTGTAGCACACAGAAGCAGGCAGGGCAAGGGCGAAGCAAACAAAAAGTAGGGGTGCAGATGCGCCCCTACTCATACCTCATACCTCGTGCCTCATGCCTGTCGTTCAGGGCAGCCAGCCGCGCTGTTGCAGCACCTGCACCCCCAGCAGGCCGAGGCTGACCTGGTAAGGAGCGGCCAGCTCAGGGTGAAACTCGAAGCGGTTGCGCTCGAAGTATTGCACCGTGTAGGTCTTGCCGTCGGTCTTGTTCACCTCTTTGAACTGTTCGCTGATCGGGTAGCCGTAGAGCGCCAACCCCCCGTGTTGCTCCCAGTAGGCGCGGAATGGGCCGATCAGGTTGTGGCCGGTCGCATCGAAGTATATCGCGGCGGGGTTCATCATCGCGGGGGTGCGCTTGAAGGGTTGCTCACCCTCGCGTCCGGCGGTTACATTGCGGCCCAGCAGCCCCAGCAGCACATTATAGGGTGGCTGATTTTCTGGGTGAAGCTCGAAGCGGTTGCGCTCGAAGTATTGCACTATGTAGCTAGTGATGCCGCTGCCCTCGGCGAACTGCTCGGTGATGGGGTAGCCGAACTGGGCCAGCCCACCGTGGGCGTTCCAGTAGTCGCGGAACGCGCCGCGCAGGGTGTGGCCGGTCTGGTCGAAGTAGGTTACGCTGGGGTCGTGCGGGTCGGCCACTCGCGTCGCCGGGGTGTTGCCCTGCGTTGGCCCAGGGTTGACGCTGCTGCCGTAGCCATCGCTGAGGATCAATCCCTGAGCGCCCACCGCTATCGCGGTATTCGGCCCGGTTGCATACACCGAGTTGAGCAGACCCTGCTTGATTGGCAGCGGGTCGTAGCTCCAGTTGCCATTCTGATAGCGGAGCAGCAACGGAGTGGTGGTGGCGGGGCTGGTTCGGGTTATCGAGTGGGTGATGTTGCCAACCGCAAAGCCGGAGCTTGCGTCGCTGAAGTAGACGGCGTTCAGTTGGTTGTCCATATAGTTATCGGTTACGGGCGCAGTACCAGCAATCGCCGTATCCGGCAATATCGCCTGCCAGTTGCCGCCGCTGCGGTGGATGGCGTAGGGTCGCGTCATGCAGGTGGCACAATTGCCGTTGCTGTTGCCCGCTGCCCACGCCTCGTCGCTGCTGACGGCCTTGACTGCGTTGAGGTTGTTGGTGCAGCCCGCGCACGGCGCAGGGGTGGCCTCTTTGCGCCAACTGCCATTCTGGTAATGCCAGATGCCGATTGAGCCGACCAGCCAGCCACTATCGCCCGCCGGGTCGAAGCTCAGGCCAGTGATGTCGCCGTTGCCAGTAACCGAGGTGTCCTGCTGCCATTGCCCATTCTTGTAATGTAGCAGCGCAGGCTGCAACTGGCTGTTGGTGGCAGCCAGAGTCGAGCCAGCCGCCCAGCCCTCGTCGCCACTGCCGAGCATCTGGATGGCGTGCAGACTGGCCCCCGCTATGGGGCTACTAATCTGGTGCCAGCCACTAGCATCGCGGTGAGCAATCAACCCGGCATCGCCGACCGCCCAGACGTTCTCGCCGTTGAGCCAGACTAGCGATCGCAGCGGGCTGGGGAAGCTCTGATCCAGTTGGCTGAACCATGGGCCGCCGAAACCACGCTGACTCAGGACGTAGACCACGCCATGGCCTGTGCCATCGTTGCCCGCCACGAACGCGCCCGCTGGCGTATCCACCGTGCGCGGAATATAAACGCTGTTGAGGTTGACATCGCTCGGCACCAGCCCGGTGATTGCCTGCCAACCCGCCGCCACCGGCTGGGATGGTTGGCCCGGTTGTCCCGGCTGGCTAACCTGCGCCGCCGTATTGCCGCTGCTGCCCACGATCAATAGTAGCAGCATCGCCACGCTGGCTATAGTCCAAAGTTCATTGTGCTTAGTCATAGTTGCTCCTTTCATCTAAGGCGACCTCTTTCGTCCCCACATTATACAACGAAAAAGCGCGGGGATTGGTTCCCCCGCGCCGTATTCCATATGATAAGGTTATAGACTTCGCCTCCCACCGTGAGGGGTTGGGGATAGTATACATCGCGTCAGGGGCTGGTGAGCGCGAGGTCAACGATCTTGGCAATCTGCGCCCTGGTCACGCTAGCGTTGGGAGCGAACAGACCGCCGCCCACCCCACTGACCACGCCCTTGTTGTAGGCAGTCTCCACCGCGCCGTAAGCATAGTTGTCGGGCGATACATCGCTGAAGTGAGGGCCGCCCGTGGTGTCAATCGGCCAGCCAAAGGCCCGCACGGTGATGACTACCGCTTGCGCCCTACTGATGGGGTCGTTGGGCAGGAAGCAGGGGAAGGCTATCCCGCGTGCCTGACACGTAGCCGCATCCGCACCAGATATAGCATGATTAGCGTAAGCGGCCTCGACGAAGGCGTAAAGCGGGTTGGAGGGCGGCACATCGCTGAAGGTTTGGCCGCTGCTGGGGGTTGCCAGCGTCCAGCCACGAGCAAGAGAGATGATCTTGGCGAACTGGATGCGAGTAGCGTTGGCGTTGGGCGCGTAGACGTGGTCGCCCATGCCGCTGACGATGCCACGACAGGAGAGGTCGAGGATGTAGCTGTGGGCAAAGTAAGCGGGTGGCACATCGGTGTAGTAGTCGTAGCAGGCGGGCGCGAAGTGCAGCAGATGACCTTCTATATATGGCTGAGTGTAGGAGCCATACCCGCAGCAAGCGGAGCTAACCTGAAGACTTGGACCACCTGCCCAGCCTTCACCAAGCGAGGTAAATACTAGCGTGTTCAGTGCCGGGCCACCGTTGATCGGGGTGGCCCAACCGCTACCGTCGAAGTGTTCGATTGATCCATCTCCACCAACTGCCCATCCAGTGCTGGTCGTAACCATATAAACCTTGTTCAGGTTGTGGCTACTGTCTTCACGAGTTGCATTGTTGCCTAGAACGTGGTATCGCACATGAGTACCAACTACCCATGCCTCACTACCACTAACGGCCGATACACTGTGCAAATCGTCTTGACCGTTTGTGGGTACCACTTGCCAGTTGGCCGGGTTGCCAGGGTCGCTAATAGTTGTGTAGATGGTACCCTGTTTGCCTACAGCCCAATAGCGCCCATCCTTGTAGGCCACTCCGTTCAAGTCATTAGTACCCAGCGTGGTAGTTAGCCATGTGCCAGTGTAGACTGCCAGCGTACCAAGGCCGCCCACCGCTACTGCCAACGAGGGGGAGACGACGATAAGTGAGTTGAGACTGGCGGTTGCTACGGTGGAGACATCACAGCCATTTGTGGTAATGTGCGCCACATAACCATTGTATGTGAAGCCTGTTGAATAACTGTAACCCACCGTCCATGCATCCATATCTGCAGTGGCAGCACTGGCAACATCTCGCCAGATCACTTGTGGGGTGGTGCAACTTAGCACAGTGCTGGCATTGACAGGATTAGTGATCAGGATAGAGCCGATGTTTGCTTGGTTGGTTGTTCCCTCACCAGTGGTGCCTGCCTGATACAGTTCACCTCGCATAGGATTGTAGTCAAGCCCGTAGATGTTGAGCGCTGCGCCAGCAACATTGTGCCAACTGCTGCCGTCATAGTGCTTGATATAGCCGCTGAATCCAACTGCCCACACATCGTTGGCGGCCACCATGTACACACTATATAGAGGGTAGGCATCGTCATCAACGCCGCTACCTGGACCATCCCAGGTATTACCTCCAGTTCCACCTTCATAGTACGCTCCCTGAGATGTGGCGCTAAAGGTGGCTATATATGAGTATGCGCCAACGAACCATCGGCTAGTAGCGCTGAGGGCAGCGATACCATACGCCTCTTCATAGCTGACCACGCAAGGGTTGGGTGCCGCTTTATGCTTTGCTACACCTGACAGTGTGCTACTCCAAACTCCGTCAGCGTAGTGTATTACATCTACGTTATTGTATGTATAGCAATAACCATTGTAACCAACGAACCCTGCCCAGCCCTCGCTGCCATCAGGTAGCATCGCAATGCTGTAGATGTCGCTGCTGATACCGCTATTGGAGTTCTGCCAGCTACCGCCTGTGTAATGCAGGATTATGCCAGCGTTGCCCACTGCCCAGCCCTCGGTTGAGGAAATCATCTGCACCGCGTTGAGGCTGGTGGTGTTCGTCGGCACGGTGGTTGGCTGCCAGGCGCTGCCGTTGTAGTGGGCCAGCACAGCGGTAGGGGTAATCGCACAGCTGCTGCCCACCGCCCAGCCATCGCTGGGGCTGACCATCCAGACATCGCGAAAGTTGGCGCAACCGCTGGGGCCGGGAGTGACCTGCCAGGCATCGTTGCTGAACTGCATAATCACATTGTTGTCGCCCACCGCAAAAGCAGTGTTGCTGATGGGGTAGATACTGCGTAGGGTGGTGGTCACCGGGCTGGCGTAGGCCACCCACTGCCCACCCGCGTAGCGGCGGATTGCACCCTCTGCGCCGACTATCCAACCGTCGCTAGCCGAGGCCATTCGCACCTTGTAGTAGTCAGGATACTGGTCGTGCCAGCTTGGGTTTGGCTCGGCCATTGCTGGCCTGGCCGCCGCTGCCTGCGTTTGCGACTTGCCGCCCGCTGTGTTGCTAGGGTTGGCTTTTGCGCTCAACCCACCGCTAATCACCACCAGCATCATCACCAGCGCCACTAGGACGCTTCCATACTTGAGCTTCATTATCAGCCTCCTCTATAAGCTAATATTCATCTAGCTATTTGGTATAGTTATTATAGGGCCATTGTTCGGCGCAAAGCAATAGCTGGAAGCAGGCGCTTTTCAGGCGTTATCCGGTCGCAATTCAGGCGCACAGATCATTAACCTTGCCACTATGGGTTCCTGACCGCATGGTAAGTGAAAAACCCTGAAAGGCTATGCAAACCATTGACAAACGCACCATGATATGGTATAATCTGACCGAACGGTAAGTAGAGAGGGTTAGAACAACGATGCTGCCACAAATACACACAAGTGAACAGGGTGAGGAAACGCTGGAGCGAATCATCAGCGAGGCGGAGCGAATGTTTGCTGCGCATGGCTACAAAGGCGTAGCGATGAGCCAGCTTGCCGATGCCTGCGCTATCAGCAAGCCCGCGCTCTACTACTATTTCCGCGACAAGCAGGAGCTGTATACCCAGGTGTTGCTGCATCAACTGGCCCGCCATAGCCGCCAGTTCCGTCTTATGTTGGTGGGCAAGACCGTGCGATTGGGCTTGCGGGCGCTGACCGATTATCTGCTTGCCAGCAGCGCATATGACATGAACCAGATGCAGGCTGATATGCGCGGCGAACTCGACGAGGAGCGGCGCACCTTGCTCAACCAGGTTTTCATGCGCGACTTCTTCGGTCCAGTGAAAGAGCTATTCGCCAGCGGGCTGCATAGCGGCGAACTGCGCCCCGACACTGATGCGGAAATTAGCGCCTGGATGTTTATGAGCATCATGTCAACTGTTTGTAACCCCAATAGTATGCCCGCCATCATTGCTAACGGTCGAACCCTCGGCGATGTTGTGGTTGAAACCCTGCTCGACGGCATTGCCAACCGCGAAGGATAGAGATTTATCTTGTAGGGGCGTGATCCATCACGCCCTGTATCAAAGGAATGGAGCTAATCGCATGAGCGATCAATCAATTGCTACCACCACCGCGCCAAAAAGTGGCGGGCTGGAGTATAAGTGGAAGGTGCTAATCTCAGTTGTATTTGGCCTGTTCATGGTCATCCTCGATGCCACGGTTATCAATGTCGCGCTCAAGACCTTGCAGGGCGAGTTTCATGCCAACACCAACGAGGTGCAGTGGGTAATCAGCATCTACACCCTGGCGGTGGGTATTGCTACCCCGCTCTCTGGCTTCCTGGGCGACCGCTTTGGGGCCAAGCGAATTTATATGCTGGGGCTGGCTTTGTTCGTCGCCGGTTCGCTGCTCTGTGGCATCAGCACCTATCTGCCCCCGATCTCCTCCACCAACGGCAACCTGCTCCTGTTGATCATCTTCCGGGCGGTGCAGGGGGTAGGTGGCGGTATCGCGTTGCCTCTCGGCACGGCCATGTTGTTCGGCTCTTTCGAGCGCAAGGAGCAGGGTCTGGCCTTTGGCATCTTCGGCATCGTGCTGGTCTTTGCCCCGGCGATTGGACCTCTGCTGGGTGGTTGGCTGGTTGACCAGAACCTCTGGCAATGGATATTCTTCATCAACCTGCCCATCGGCGCTCTGGGTCTGACCCTGGCGGGTCTGTGGCTCAAGGAGCAGCGTAGCCCGCGCAAACCAAAGGTTGACGTGCTGGGTATTCTGTTCTCCAGCATCGGCTTTGGCGCAATCCTTTATGGCGCATCCAGCGCCGGTGAGCAAGGCGTAGGTTGGGGCGATGCCCGTACCTTGACCGCCTTCGCGGTTGGCGCGGTTGGTCTAATCGCCTTTGCGATTACCGAGTTGCGGGTGCAGCAACCCTTGCTTGATCTGCGCCTGTTCAAGATTCGCAACTTCCTTATTGCCAACATCGTCGGCTGGGTAGGGGTGGTGGCCCTGTTCGGGGCCGAGTTCCTGCTGCCACTCTACCTGCAGATCCTGCGCGGCAAGAGCGCCTTCGACACCGGCCTGGTATTGCTCCCCCTGGCGATCGCCGCTGGCTTCTCCATCCCCATATCCGGCTTCATCGCCGACAAGATTGGCCCGCGGGTGCTGGTGGTGCTGGGCTTCGCCATCCTTGCCTTCAACACCTGGCAACTGGCTCAGATTGACCTCAATACCGATATTGGTTTTATCGCCTTCCTGCTGGTGATCCGCGGCGTGGCCCTCGGCCTGGTCATCCAGAACACCAACGTGGCTGCGCTCCGCGACATACCACTGATCAAGCTCGCCCGTGGCACCTCGCTGGTCAACTCCACCCAGCAAATCATTCAGTCTGTTGGTGTGGCGGCTCTGGCAACCGTGTTGAGCAGCGCAGTTACCATCCAGATACCGGCCCAGTTCCTCAATGGCTCGGTCAAGCTGGACCCCAGCAAGATACCACCACAGTTCGCCGCCCAGTTCCATCAGTTCCAGAGCCAGTATATTGATGGGCTACACGCCGCTTACAACATCACCCTGGTGATTGCGATTGTGACAACCTTGCTGGCAATGATGCTGCCCGGCTGGCCGGGCAAATATGGGCAGCACGCGCAGCCCACTACCCCTGCTGCGGACGAGCAGCCCCAGCCCGCTCTGGCAATGTTATATCAATTCGTCAAGGAGATGGTGTGTTTATCGTAGGGGCGGGTGGCTGCCCGCCCTGGTGCAATTTAACACCGTCTGCTCGGTTAATTGGTATTAGCACCTCCTTCTATAGTCCAGGGTTCGCAACGCGCGATAGGGTCAGAAAGTATCTTAAAAGGGCGAACCGCTGTTCGCCCCTACGAATAAAGCGACCGCTTTTTGACACCTTCTCATAACAAGCAAAGGAGCGCCCACTTAATGTGGACGCTCCTTCAACTTTCAACCCACTGCTCGGCCCTCAGTATTCGCTATTTGAAGTTGATGAATACCAGGGTCATACCCGCCTTATCCGGTAGGCTAGCAACCCGCCCGATGCTGTCGGTGGCTGCCTTGCTCACCTGCGGACTGCCGTCGCTGCCCAGGATTACGTGGTCGCCAATGGCGGGGTTGCCCGCCAGCCGCATTCGCATCTGACCGACTACCATTACTTCTACGAAATCACCCGCCTGCATACTGGTCGCCTTGTCGTCAACCTGCAAGCTCTGCACCATCGGGCCAGGCACCTCCAACGGGGCGCTGAGGACCTGGTCGCGGTACTGGGCTACTCCGATAGTGGAGCTGGCAATGCTGGTCGCTTTAACTGCCCCCACAACATCGGTGTTCTCGAAGCTGACATTGTTGCCGTCCAGGGCCAGAGCGTCACCAGGATGTAGCGGTGCGTTGCCGTTATATTTAACGGTCATGTAGTAACCGGTGCTGGTGGACCAACCGCCGCTGGCATGGCCGGACCCCAACACCTGTATCGCTACATGGCTGGAACCCTGATCGTAGCTGACGAACTGCCCGCCAATTGCCGAGGTAGCCCCAGGGGTATGATTGAGCGAGTCGTAGGCGCTGCCCGACACGCCAACACCGTTGCTGCTCACACTATGGCCTTGCACCCCAATCGAGGTTGGATTGTTCTCGTAACCCTCTACCCCATGGCCCAGCCCATGGGTGCCGAACAGCCCACCCCAGGCGAAGACCCCATAACCGGAGGGGATATAAGAGGCAGTGAAGACTCCGCCTGCGGTAATGCCGGTATCGCCATAATCCAGGACGGTGCCGACTACACCGGCGGCCTGCTCGTCTCCAGTGCTACCATTGCTGTCGCCCCGCACCCCGAAGCCGGTCGGCGCATTGCCATAAACCCCGATCATCCCCTGGCCGAAGAGGCCCGCGCTTACATCGCTGGTGGTGTCGTCGTTAACCCCGTTAAGTACGCCAGCCCAGGGGCCAGCGCCCTGTGGCAACGCGCCACGTATCGTCGCACCGGGGGCGAGGCTCATCGCGTAGGGCGCAGCGGTTAGCTCGAAGCGGGGGGTCATCTCCGCGTCAGCGCCGACCTTGATGCCTAGATAGAGCCGGCCATTAAAGAGTTGCTGGGTAATCGGGCCGATCTGGGTGGCGGTGCCTAGTTGGTAGGTGAACAGATCGCTGGGGTCAACCGCTACTTGCACTGGCCCCTCGACGAAGTAGGGTGCGCCACCGTTGGCGACAAGGTAAAGGGCGAAGGTTATATTATAGTTGCCTGCTGGTAGCGGGCCACCATTAGCGTTGCTCAGTTGCCCTTGCACGGTGATATGGTAGGGACTCTGGTCGGCTGGTGTGCCGGGCGATGCTGTCTTACCTTTGTTGCTTGCCAAAGCACTGCTTGCCTGCGTCGCTTTGTTGACCTGGGCGCTGAAAGTGGCTTTGGTTGGGCCGGGTGCGGCGCTGGCTCCGCTATTGAATGACTGCCCCAGCACTACGACCAGGGTCAACCCGATGACAATGAATGAGGTAATAGTTCGTGTCTTCACTTGCTTCTCCAATTTTCATGATTAGTTTGAATAAATAACGGTTCGTTTGTGGGTGATTGCCCAATGCAACCACCCGCCTGCTGGTTTTCGCCGCGAACTCCGGCTTTCGCGCTAGCTTAGGGCGTGGTCACACCCTTGAAAACGATCTGGCACATCTGGTCGCGCTGGATGTTCTGGTTGGGGCGGAAGGTGCTGTCGGGATAGCCATTGATCACCCCCTTCTGGTGTGCGGTTTCGATGCTGACGAAGAAGACGTTGCTGGGCATTACATCGCCGTAAGTATGCCCCCCGCCCGGAGGGGTGAACAGTGCGTAGTGCGCGGCGTTGACCACTAGCTTTGTGAGTTGTCCCCGCGTAATCGAGCGGTTGGGTAGGTAGCAAGGGTAGGTCTGACCGTTGCTCTGGCAGGTGCCAGCATCGAAACCACTTAGGATGCCGTTGTGGTAGCCAGTTTCAATATAGGTGTAAGCGTAGTAGCTAGGCGGCACATCGCTGAAGTCCTGCCCGCCTCCTGCTGGGGTAAGCAGAGGCAGGGCGAAGCCAAGTACCACTACTTTTGCGAATTGTCCACGGGTGGAGGTGCGGGTGGGGCTGAAGTGGGTAGCGTCGGTGCCATTGACCACATGGCGGCAGGAGAGATAATGGACTGCTCCATAGAAGATATCGCCAGAAGTGTCCACGAACGAATTGGCGCAGTCGGTGGGAGTCGCCCCGCCAGGGGTATTGCTGGGTGCAGGGGTCGCAGTAGGGCCGCCGGGGGTCTGGGTCGGCAGGGGGGTGTTGGTGTCAGTGGGCGTGTCGGTTGGGGTATTGCTGGGTGCAGGTGTTGCCGAAGGACCACCGGGAGTCTGGGTCGGCAGCGGCGTATCAGTGTTGGTAGGAGTATCGGTATTGGTAGGGGTATCGGTATTGGTGGGCGTGTCGGTCGGTGTATTGGATGGCACTGTGGTGGCGGTAGGGCCGCCGGGGGTTTGGGTCGGCAGCGGCGTGCTGGTATGCGTCGGCGTATTAGTATGCGTAGGCGTGTTGGTTGGGGTGTGGGTTGGCAACGGCGTGTTGGTTGGGCCATTTGGCGTGCTGACTGGCGACTGGGTAGCGGCCTGGTGGGCTACGCGATAGCCAATGTGGGCGCGATAGCTGGAGCTGTTGCCTACGCCACCCGCCTTGCCAATGGTTGAAGAGGCCCGATAGTTGGACGATTGGCTGGCATCGCCGCCCGCCGCACCGATTTGGACGAAGTTGATCGCATAGTTGGCGCTGCTGGCTGCTAGCGTGGTGCTGACCAACGCCAGCACTGCAATCGCTTCCAGTAGGGCCGAACCGAGCCACCGCTTACCAGCGGGGAGCTTACCCATCATAGTGTTCCTTATTTTCATTATCTACCTGACGGTCATTCTGATTTGGCTAATTGTGCGCCATCGGCATCAGCAATTGATTATTCATCTAACTGCCTTTGAATCATTCTACCATAACCCTACTGCTATGTAAACGGATTCGGCACTTACTTTTGGGCGATAGAACGTTACCCATAGGTACTACTCTGACCGCTTGTGCGCCTGCAACCCATTTATCCCTTGCTGAAATCCAACCATCAGCTAGGTTGCGCTGGCCGTACCATCATACTTCATGCCTCATCACTCATGCCTTCGCATGCGCCTGAATAATGCCTGACTTGCGCCTGAATAGCGCCTGATTCAACTATTGCTTTGCAGCCCACACCCCGGCTATAATCTATATGACAGCAGGTCGCAGAGACCGTGTCACCCGTTCCACCCAAACCTGAGCCACAGATACCGTATTGCCCAAAGGAGGCTACCCATGTTCCGCCCTGCTCGTAAGTCACTGGCGCTTGCCAGTTTTGCACTGTTGCTAATAGCTGCTGCAATTTACTTTGCTGGCACCAGCCAGCCTGCCGCTGCCAGTCAATCTGGCAACGTGCAGGCAAAGAGCGCAACCCAGCCACAGTTGCCTGCCAATACCCTCACACCTACATTGGGCTGCTGGACTGAAAGCACGCCTTACCCCATTACTGCCTCAGATATTGCAGTTGTCAGCCTGGGGGGTTTTATCTACAGTTTTGGTGGTCAAACAGCTAGTGTAGGCTCTGATACCGCTGCTTATAAGTTTGACGGGAGCAACTGGATAGCGATTAGCCCGCTGCCTGGTTCGCGTGGTGGTTCTGCCATCGCCACCGATGGTACAAGTATTTATCTGATCGGCGGCTTCCGTAGTGAAGTTGGTCCTATCAGCGAGACCTTGCGCTATGATCCAGCTACTGACACATACACACAGCTAGCTTCTCCCATTGAAGGTAGCGAGTTCCAGCCTGCTGTATATCTAAACGGCAAAATATACCGCATCGGCGGGTCACCTGCAAATTCCAACTTTGATAATGTCGTCGAGGTTTATGATATCGCCACCAACACTTGGTCCCGCGTTGCCGACTACCCGACAAATATAGGCGACGAAATGGCTATAACGATGAACGGTTATATCTATGCTGCTGGTGGTGTTTTTGGCCCAGCGGTGAACAAAACATATCGCTACGACCCTGGTACTAACGTTTGGGATGATAGCAGTATCACCGATCTGCCAGATGGCCGCGCTGGCTCTGCCTCTGCTATCATTGATGGCGAGTGGCTGCTTGCTGGAGGTGCCAATGATCAAGCCAGCGTGGTTGCCTGGAACCCGACCACCAACGCATGGAATAGTATCTCCAGCATGATATATGCGCGCAGCAGCACTGCCGGAGCAACTCTAGGTAATGCCTTCTATGCTGTCGGTGGCTACGACGGAGGCATTACGAACAATAACAATCAGCGTTACTCGCCAAACTGCACCACTGATACGCCGACACCTACCATAACCGGCACCCCCCCAACTGATACACCAACTCAAATGACAACACCAAGCGAAACATCAACCCAGACAGTTACGCCAAGCGTTACGCCTACTCCCACCAACAGCCCTACCCCCCAACCCACTGTCTGCGCCAACCCTTTCGTGGACATCAACGGCGACGTTTTCTTCTACGCCATCAACTACCTGTACTGTCACGGAGCGATTGACGGGGTGGATGCCACCCACTATAACCCTACTGGCCTGGCTACCCGCGCCGAGTTCGCCAAAGTAGTGGTGGTGGCGTTTGCAGTGCCGCTAATTACGCCCGCCAGCGGCCAGACCTTCACCGATGTGCCGCCCACCAACTTTGCCTATGTCTATATCGAAAGTGCGTATGCAGCAGGCATTGTCAGCGGCTATAACGACAACACCTGTACCCAGCATGGGGTAGGCATCCCTTGCTACCTGCCCTCGCTGCCCATTACTCGCGGTCAACTCACCAAACTGGTAGTCAACGCCGCTCATTACCCGTTGGTCACGCCAAGTGGCGGCCAGACCTTCACCGATGTGCCACCTGCCAACGTGTTCTACACCTCGATTGAAACCGCCTTCGCAAACGGCGTGGTGCATGGCTACTCTGTAGCTCTATGCACGGCGGGGGGCCAGGGTTATCCATGCTACCTGCCCAACAACAACATCCGCCGCGACGAGATGAGCCAGATCGTGTACGCCGCCCAGCTATCCGCACCCACCGCTACCCCGACGGTAACTGGTACGCCGCCGACCTCCACGCCGACCTTCACGCCCACGCCGACCATTACTGGCACGCCGCCAACCGATACGCCCATCCCCACCAACACGCCGGGCAACCCTACCGTTACCCCCACCGATTGCCCCAACCCATTCATAGACATCACTGGCCAATATTACGCGGCGATCCACTTCCTTTACTGTCGAGGGGTGGTGGACGGCACCGATGCAACCCATTTCAGCCCGACCCTGCCTGCATCACGGGCGGTGGTTAGCAAGGCGATCGTGCTGGGCTTTAGCATCCCCTCCTATACGCCGAGCAGCGGCCAGGATTTCACCGATGTGCCGCCCAGCTACTTTGCTTTCGTTTACATCGAAAGCGGCTTCCATGCTGGCGTGCTTAATGGCGAGGATCAGGCAACCTGCCAGGCAAATGGGCAAAGCTACCCCTGCTATCTGCCCGATGCCAATATCAGCCGCGCCGAGATTGCCAAGTACACCGTGCTGGCCGCGCATTATCAACTATACACCCCCACCGCTGGGCAGGATTTCACCGACGTGCCACCCACCGACCCATTCTATACCTACATCGAGACTGCCTACCACCATGGCGTGATGAACGGCTATCCCGACCACACCTTCCGCCCCACCAACCCGGTGCAGCGCGACGAGATGTGCCAGATTATATACAATGGCATAACCTTGCCGTAGACGTACATTGCCGCTCCAACCCCAACAAAGAGCCAGCGCATCTCCGCGCTGGCTCTTTTCTTTTACACACCTTTTACAGCGGCTTGATGTGGGTTTTACGCTGCGCTGCTACAATGGTCTCATCTTGATAGCGATGCCGCCCTGTTGTGACAATCACTTAGCAACCAATGCGGCTCACCCGATGAAAGGATGGCGCAACCATGAATACGCTCGTTGATACCATGATAATGTTGCAAACGCTGCCGATTAGCTTCAACCGCCTGTTTCGCCCCTTCGGTGGGCGGCGCTGGCCGCGCCCCACCTGGAGTCGGCGGCTGTGGCAGCGCTGGTAGCCAACTTAATCACCAGCCGATCGGTGCCATCTGGTTGTCGGCGGTAGCACCAGACCGCACCCGCTTCAACCTCGCCGCGCAGGTAGGCAAGGGTCGGCTCGCTCATCGCAGCTGGCAACTGTGTCAACCGCGTGATGGCCTCGTCCAGCGACAGGAACTGGGCTTCGGAGACGAACTCATCGGGATCGGCGCAGGCGATCTCGCCTTGCCACTCGTCCACCGCGAAGATGAAGGCCACCGATTGGGTGCCGGGCTGGGTATCACCCTGGGTCCAGGCCGCGCCATCGGCAGGGTTATCCATCTGGCAAACGTAGAGTAGTCTGCCCACCTTGGTCACCTCCAACCCGCTCTCCTCTAGCACCTCGCGGGTCAACGCCTCGGCAAACAACTCGCCCGCCTCCACCCTACCGCCGGGCAAGGCCCAAGCTGGGGCATCATCATCAGGCGCTTGCTGGCAGACCAACAGCACCTCATCGCTGCGCCGCAGCACTGCCGCGACGATGTTGCGGATCTGCTGTGGCTTGCCCATCATTCCTCCTCGGCCATAAACATCCCCGGCTCAATCGTGTCGCCTTCGATGACGATGGCGACCATACCGTCCTCGCTGCCCGATTCGTGCCACTCGCCCGCCTGCCAGTAAGCGGCGTGGCCCGCGCCAATCGGCGTATGTTCCGCCTCTGCGCCGCGTACCCAGCCCGCGCCCTGCACCACGATGAACAGTTGGCGAGTAGTAGCCTGATGGTAGCCCACCCCGCCCGTGCTGATGTTCATGCCACCGATATGCACGGCCTCGCCCGGCTTGACGATACGGGAGAATGTCACCCCGCTGCTGCCGAACGCGCTAATCGGTTGGCCTACCTGTGGGTCAAAGCGATATATTTTCACTTGCCCTACTCCAGTGTGTTAACCTATCGTCACGCAACTGGCACCCAGCCTCCACTTTGGTAGATACTCAGCTTCTTCGGTCACGGAAGGCAGCAAACTGAGTGGCGTGTTCACACTTATGACCGTACTGGGTGTACACGATGTAGTCGTCAAGTGAGTATTCCGCACCGTACCAGGGTAGGCTGCCAACCTGGGTGAACGTATCCGTCGGTATCTGCACGAACAGGCGTTTCATCTGCTCGTGGGTGGCGTTGTAATCAGCCATCACCTCAGCCAGCGATTTGTCCTGGCTGGCGGCCACCACCTGGGTGTTGAACTCATTGCCACGCGCTGCGTTCATCATCTTCATGTAGGGCGTAACACCGCCACCAACGAAGCCCTGGAACACCTCAGTAATGATATGTTCGTATGAGGCAAGGTGGGCGAGCAAATCCTTCGCCGTCCAGTTGCCGACCACGCCGGGGGTGTCCCAATCGGCAATGCCCTCGATGCTGCTCATCAGGGTGAGGTGGCCGTACTTCAGGATGTCTGCCGCGTTCATCAGGCGTTCCTTTCTGCTTCTGCCTTTGCTGCTCCGCTATTCGCTACCATCCTCTGCTCGGGCCAACCGTAACTCACCCATTCATCACTCATCATTCATCACTCATCATACTGCAAGAGTCCTGCCCAGGCGCAACACTTCGCGCACCAGAATGTCGAAGTCTTCACGGCGGCTGCGCTGGTTGGTGTTGGCTACCCGGATGGCGAACCTGCCGTTCAGCGTGGTGCTGCTCGGCCCAGCGATGCCCGCTTCCTGAAGTTGGGTCAGCAGTTCCTTGTTCAAGACGTTTAGCTGCTCGTCGCTCATTCTTGGGGCGACATAGCGGAAGCAGACGATGTTCAACGCGGTGGGCGCGAGTAGCTCTAGCTCAGGTGCCGCTTCGACCTGCGCGGTTAGGTAGCGGCACTGGGCAACGTTCTGCTCGATCATCCGCGCATACTTGTCCAGCCCATGTTCCTTGATGCTCATCCAAACCTTGAGCGCACGAAAGCCACGCGATAGTTGGATGCCGTAATCGCTGAACCAGAGCGAACCGGCAGCCATGCCGCGATCGCCATGCGTCAGGTAGGCTGGGGTAAGCGAGAAGGCGCGGCGGTGAGCTTCGGCGTTGCGTACCAGGGTGCAGCCCACTTCGTAGGGCATATACATCCACTTGTGCAGGTCGAAGGCCAGGGAGTCGGCCCGCTCCATCCCTGCCAGACGGGGACGTAGCGTGGGTGAGAGTGCGGCCAACGCACCAAACGCGCCGTCAACGTGATACCACAGCCCCTCGCGCTGGCAGATATCGGCCAGTTGGCTGAGGTCATCAATCGCGCCGGTGTTGACCGTACCCGCATTGCCCACGATGCAGAACGGTTGATAGCCTGCGGCCTTGTCGGCAGCGATAGCCTCCTCCAGCGCCGCTATGTCAATCTGGAAGTCGGCGTTGACTGGTATCTTACGCAGCGCCTCGTTGCCCAGGCCCAGCAACTCTACCGCTTTCTGCAAGCTGCTGTGCATCTCAACTGAGCCATAGAGTACCAGCTTGCGTGGTGCAGCTTGCAGCCCCTGCTCCCGAATGTCAAACCCTGCCATCGTGTTGCGGGCGACGGTAAGGCCGACCAGATTCGCCATCGAGCCGCCGCTGACCAGGATACCACTGGCATCCGCCGCATAGCCGAGCATCTGCTTGCACCAGTCCAGCACTTGAGCCTCGACGTAATTGGCGATGTGTTCGACACCACCAAGGTTCGGGTTCATCGTCGCGGCCAGCATCTCGGCCAGCGCCCCCAGCGGTGTGCCAGTACCCATCACCCAGCCCCAAAAGCGGGGGTGGATATTGCCCGTCGGGTAGGGCAAAATCTGTTCCGTGAAGTCGGTATAAGCCTGCGCCGCGCCTTGCGCCTCAGTTGGCGCGGGCTGCTTAAACTGCGCCTTCACCTCCGCTGGTATCGGCTGCCAGACTGGGCGTTCGCGCACCGTTTCCAGGTAAGACATCATATCGTCCACCATGCGGTGGCCCAGTTCGCGCATCGCTGCCCAGTCCTGGGGGTCTAGCCCTATTTCGGCTTCAAGTTGGGGAGAATCCATTTAGTTTTCCTTCCCGCCTACCACTTGCGGGCTACCGCATCCTCCTCATCCTCGAACTGCCACCACTCGTTGGCGCAGATGACCAGATCGCGGTTGACCATGGTACGGTAGGTGAATAGGATGATATTTTTATTGTATTCGCGGCGCACCATCTCCACAGCGGGGACGAAATCCTGATCGCCAGTAGTAAGCACCACGGTTTGCACTTCGGGGATGCTGGCCTGCCAGACCAGGTGGGCGCTGAGGTCAACATCCACCCGCCGCTGGCGATAGATGCCCTCACTGTCGGGCTGCATCGGGTGCAGGCGCACCTGCATCCCGTGCCGCTTCATCGTGTCGTAGAAATATTGCAGATCCTGCTCTATGCCGTGGGTGGGGTCAAAGCCATTGAAAAGATAGATGCGGGTTGGCCCGCACTTGCGTTTGATGAACCGTCCCGCCTCGACGTAATCGAGCTTGAAGCGGCCTTTACTCGCCTTCACAACGTAACCTACATCAATCAGCCATGCAGCGGTGGCGCTCATCAGCTACCCCTTCTAAGTATATGGACTGAAACTGTCTTTACTACCTCTATGCGTGTTGCAAGTTCAGCTACCTGCCCATAAGTGAGCAAACCTTGCATTTGCTTCAACATCATAGGGCGATTATAACATAAGCGATAAAAAGTTGCCACATTCAGGTTAGGTAAGCCATCTGCCGATCCCCACCAGGGCGAACGGCGGTTCGCCCCACAGACATTCACATTGGGCAAGATTGTGAAATGCCCCCATTCATCACTCATCACTCATCACTCCGTATAGTCTTCACCCCTGCTGCGCCTGCAATGAATGCCATTTTGGCGATGCCCACGAACAGACCGCTCTCGACCACGCCGGTGATCTGCTTTATGTCGCGCTCCAGCGTAGCGGGATCGGTAATCGGCCCGAAGTGGCAATCGAGGATGTAGTTGCCACTATCGGTATGGTAAGGCTCCTGGGAGTTGGCGGCTGCCGGACGCAGCACAACGCTGCCACCCAGCGCCTCCAATTTAGCGGCGGCGCGTCGCCAGCCAAATTGAATGACCTCGACCGGCAAGGGTTGATGTTCACCCAGCCATTCAACCAGCTTGCTGTCGTCGGCGACAATGACCAACCGCTTGCTGGATAGGGCCACGATCTTTTCGCGCAGCAACGCCCCGCCGCGACCCTTGATCAAGCTGAGGCCAGCGGGTAGGATCTCGTCCGCCCCATCAATAGTCAGATCGAGGTGAGGTTGCTGCTCCAGGGCGCTGATAGGGATGTTCAGGCTGCGGGCAAGCTGGGCGGTCTCTTCACTGGTTGGCACGCAGACGAGGCGCAACCCTTCATTGGCGATGCGCTCCGCCAGCAGGGGCAGCAGCAGGCGGGCGGTAGTGCCGGTGCCTAGCCCCAGCGCCATGCCATCTTCGACCAGCGGGATGACGGCTTGGACCGCTGCCTGCTTGTACCCTTCGATGGTAGATTGTAGATTGGAGATTGTGGATTGGGGGGTTGGCGCATCTGCGGCCTGCTGATCGTTACTCATGCCTCATGCCTTTTTTGTTAGATTGGCAGCCGCAGCCTGATCCACCAGCCAGTAGAGCTTGCCATGTTGCGGCGCGATTAGCTGCGAGGGGTAGGTGTCTGGGTCGAGCTGACCTTCGAGGACTTCGTGAAGCGCGTCGGCCTTGTCGGGGCCAGCGACCAGGAAGGCTACCAGCGCGGCAGCGTTAATAACCGGTGCGGTCAGGGTCAGACGCTGGGCGTTCAGCTTCTCTACGTAGTTGGTGGCGGTCAGCCGATCGGTGATCTGCAAGGCAGCGGTGTGGGGGAAGAGCGAGGCGGTGTGGCCGTCCGGCCCCATGCCCAGGTAGATAAGGTCGAAGCGTGGCAATTCACCATCGTGCAGGGCGAAGTGCTGCTTTAGCTCTGCTGCATACTGGTCGGCAATTTGCCCAGGGTCGCCCTGCTCGGTGAGGAAGCGATGTACATTCTGTGCTGGCACGCCCACTTTGCTGATCAGCAATGCTTCCGCCACTCCGTAATTGCTGTCAGGGTGGTCGGGTGGCACGCACCGTTCGTCGCCCCAGAATAGCTGCACCTTAGACCAATCCACCTGCTTGTCGAAAGGGGGGGCGGCCAGCAGCGCGAACATTGCTTTGGGCGTGCTGCCACCGCTGAGGGCAACATCGAAGCGCTCATGCGTGGCGATCGCCTGCCTGGCGCTGCGGATGAACAGGTCGGTGGCCGCCTGAGCTACTGCGGCGGCATCAGAAAGAACCTCAAGCTCTACGTTGTTTGCCATCTACTTCCTCGCTCTGCGGTTGCCGAGGCCGACCGCGATGCGTAGGGCCGCCTCATACAAGGGGTCGTGGCCGAGGTTGCCCAGCGCCTCGACCAGCAGTTCGTCGTTGGCCCGCGCCCCTAGATGCACGGTGCGCTCAATCTTGTTCTGCCCATCCACCTCGATACTGGTACTGATGTGTTCGGCAATTGGCGGCAGGCCACCCTCCCAGTCGCGGCGGTTGTCCTCGCCAAAATACTTGCGGGCCAGGCTGAAGATGCCCTTATGCCCATCGAACTCGCCGTGCAGGGTAATGTCAATCACATCGCCGGGCCAGACCCCATCACCACGCCCGTTGAGTATATCTACCGCAATGGGCCGATCGTCGCCGCTGCTGATTGTCATGCTGCATACCCCATCGCCAGTTTCCATCTCGGCGGGCGCTTGCCAGTTCATCCGTGAGGCCAGCCAACCGACCAGCAGCAACGCCTGGTTGGGGTTGGCGACATCCTTGCCCCGCTTGTAGCGTACCTCCACGCTGGTCAGCCCGTTGAGGAAGGGACGCAGGTAGAGCGCATCGAAGATCTGGGCGGTGAGTTGCCGCCATGAGGTCAGCCGAATCCAGTTCAGGTCATTGATCGCCACCGCCGGGTTATCTCGTTCGCGCAACTGTGCTAGCCGGGCCATATCCTTGACCGGCTTGGGGAAGGCGATCGAGTCGACAATCAGTTCATCGGCGCTGGCAAGCAGGCTACCGAAGGGGTACTGCTGAATCTTGTAATCTTCGGTCAACGCGCCCTGCGGCCAGTTCGGCCACCACAGCACCACCGGCAAATCGGAGACAAGCAGGGGAATGACCGTGCCAGGGAGGTCGGCAGCGGCGTTCGGCCCTTTGGCAGTGATGTTGATCTGCTCACCGCAGATCGGTCGCCCGCCACCCACTGGCAAACGGCAGTGCGCTGCCAGGCTAGTCTCAATCGTATCATCACCCTCGCCCTGCTGGTTGAGCAACATGATGGTGCGACTCGGATAGTAGGCCGCCAGGCTGGCGACAGTCTCGGTCATTATTCCAACCTTGCTCTCGTTGGGGGCATAGGCGATCAAGTTCATCAGGCAGAAGCGGATTACCGCCAGCCCGCTATCACCGCCCTGGCTGGCCGCCGCCCACAGGTTGGTCAGTTCGCGCTCCACCGCCCGGGCATCCACCCCCACCGGCTTGCCGCCGACAAACGTTTGTACCCGATTCTCTTGCTCTTTGTTGTCCATACGTTGAAGTCCCCTTTATATATTTCCCCTCCCATCGGGAGGGGTTGGGAGGGTGCGTGATACTCGACTCGCTCCCCCTCCCGGCCTCCCCCTTTGGGGAGGGGTGAGGGCTACGGCCTTCGCCAGACGCGATCATCGCGGGCCATCATCTGCTGGGCGGCGATTGGCCCCCAGCTACCCGCCTCATAATTGGGAAATACTGGCGGCGGCAGCACCTTCCAGCCATCGAGGATCGATGTTACCAGGGTCCAGGCAGCTTCCACCTCATCGCGGCGGGTAAACAGGGTCGAGTCGCCGATGAGTATATCGAGGATGAGCCGCTCGTAGGCATCGGCCGGTTGTATGCCAAACGCCGCGCTGTAACGGAAGTCCATATTCACCGAGCGCAGGCGCATCCTTGAGCTTGGCACCTTCGACTCGAACTTGAGGGTGATACCCTCATCGGGCTGAATCTGCAGGGCGAGGATGTTCTGCTCCAGGGCGGCCACGCCCATCTGGCGGAACAGTTGCAGCGGCACCGGCTTGAAGCGGATAGCGATTTCGGTGGCCCGCACTGGCAGCCTCTTGCCCGTTCGCAGGTAGAATGGCACATCCTGCCAGCGCCAGTTTTCCACAAACAGCTTCATCGCCACAAAAGTGTCGGTGGTCGAATTGGGGTTGACCTTCTGCTCCTGACGATAGCCGATCACGTGTTCGCCATTGATACTGCCCGGCCCGTACTGGCCGCGCACCACCCGCTCGGCCACCTCGCGGGGGTCGAGCGGCTTGATTGCCCGCAGCACCTTCACCTTCTCGTCGCGGATGGCGTTGGCATCGAAGGCCACCGGCGGCTCCATCGCGGTGAGGGCAAGTTGCTGCATCAAATGGTTCTGCACCATGTCGCGGATGGTGCCTGCGCCCTCATAGTAACCGGCCCGCTCCTCCACGCCCAGGTTCTCGGCCACGGTGATCTGCACATGGTCAATGTAGCGACGGTTCCAGATCGGCTCGAAGATGGTGTTGGCGAAGCGGAAGACCAGGATATTCTGCACCGTTTCCTTGCCCAGATAATGATCAATACGGTAGGTTTGCTCCTCATTGAACGCCGCGCTCAGTTTGATGTTGAGGTCGCGGGCGGTGGCGAGGTCGGTGCCGAACGGCTTTTCGATGACGATGCGGGTCCAGCCACCGCCCGCCCAGTGCTGCCGCGCCAGCCCCGCCTGCCCTAGATTGTGGATGATCTCCTCGTAGGCGGTAGGTGGGGTTGCCAGATAGAAAACACGGTTGCCGCTTGTACCCTGGGTGCGGTCGAGTTCTCCGAGCAGGGTGGCGAGCTTCTCATACGACTTCTCATCGCCAAAATCGCCCTCCACATAGTGCATCCCCTTCGCCAGACTGCTCCATACGGTGGGATCGAGCGGCTTGCGGCGCGAGTATTGGGCAACTGCGTCATGCACTTCCTGGGTGAACTTCTGATCGGTGTAGGGCCGCCGCGCAAAGCCGACTACCGAAAAGCCGTTGGGCAGCAGCCGATCGAGCGCCAGATTGTAGAGCGCGGGGATCAGCTTGCGATGGGTAAGGTCGCCAGTAGCACCGAAGATGACCATCACGCACGGCTCCGCGGTGCGCTGGATGCCTAGCCCCTCCCATAGCGGATTGCCCAACGCGCTGTCATTGATTTCGTCGAAAGGTATGTTCAACTTTTGCAGACCCCCAGTCTGGAATGTAGAAGGTAGAGTGTAGAAGGTGGAAAATAGGCTGCCTCCCCTCCCGACGGGAGGGGCTGGGGGCGGGTCCGTGAGTTAAACGTACTCCCCCACCCCACCTCCCGCTTTGGGGAGGGGTTACTTTCCTGCACCAGGGAGCTGCTCCGGGGCGTTGCGCTGGTCGGCAAGGCCCTTGTCGGTTAGCACCGCATGGCCGCCGAACTCGTTACGGAGTGCGGCGATTACCTGTGCGGAGTACGACTCATCCTGCCGCGAACTAAAACGCGCCAGCAAGCTGAGAGTGATGACCGGCGCTGGCACACTTTCGTCAATCGCGGCCTGTACCGTCCAGCGGCCCTCGCCGGAATCCTCTACATAGCCCTTGATACCCTTGAGATCGTCACCATTGGTAGAGAAGGCGCGTACCGCCAGTTCCAATAGCCAGGAGCGCACTACGCTGCCGTGGTTCCACAACTCGGCGATGGCCCGCATATCCAGCCCCGCACCGTAGTCGGGCGACTTCTTCATAATCTCGAAGCCCTCACCGTAAGCTTGCAGCATCCCGTACTCGATACCGTTATGCACCATCTTGACGAAGTGGCCCGCGCCGCTGGCTCCCATGTAGCCGTAGCCTTGCTCCGGCGCGAGGGTCTTGAAAATCGGCTCCATGTGATCGTACATCTCTTTTTCGCCACCTACCATCAGCGCGTAGCCGACGGTCAAGCCCCAGATGCCGCCGCTCACGCCTGCATCCATATAGTGGAAACCGGCGGCGGTCAGCTTCTTGGCCCGTGCCTGGGTCTCGTGAAAATTGGAGTTGCCGCCGTCAATGATGATGTCGCCTGGCTTCAGCACGCCCATCAGTTCGTCAATCTGATCGTCCACTGGCTTGCCGTTGGGTACCATGATCCAGACTGCTTTGGGGCTATCATGCAACTCCGACACCATATCCTCGATGGTCTTGGTTGGCACAATCGCAGGATGTTCCTTGGCGACTTCTGCTGTCTTCGTGTAGGTGCGATTGAAAGCTACCACCCGATGGCCGCCCTGCGCCAACCGCACCACCATATTGCC
>JBBRMT010000028.1:0-29417 GCA_038230695.1 Chloroflexia bacterium | reverse complement strand
GGCGGTGTTGGTGCTGGCGCGGCCTGGCAGCTTCAGCATCTCGATGTACCAGTCGCAGAAATCACCCCACAGGAAGTCGTAGATAAGTCGCCCGGCGATGCCGAACTGGTAGGCTTCCATCAGGCGGTTGACCTCAGCCAGCAGCGTGTTGTAGCGGCTGCCAATCCAGCGGTCGGCCAGGGTGGGTTGCGCTGGCTCGTTGGTGGACTCGCTTGCCAGCTTGAGCATGAAGCGGGTGGCGTTCCACAACTTGTTGGCAAAGCGTTGGCCCTTCTCTGGCAGGTCGTCGGAGAACTTGACATCGTTGCCGGGGGTGCTGCCGGTGAGCAGACCAAAGCGCATCGCGTCGGTGCCGTACTTGTCCATCAGTTGCAGCGGGTCAACCCCGTTGCCCAGGCTCTTCGACATCTTGCGGCCAATCGAGTCGCGGATCATACCGTGCAGGTAGACGGTCTTGAACGGCACTTCACCAGTGAAGTGCAGGCACAGCATCATCATGCGGGCGACCCAGAAGAACAGGATGTCGTAGCCTGTCTCCATCACTGAGGTGGGATAGAAGTAAGCCAGGTCGGCGGTTTGCTGCGGCCAGCCCAGCGTGCTGATCGGCCACAGCCCGCTGCTGAACCAGGTATCAAGCACGTCGGGATCCTGGTGGATGCTGGCGCTGGCGCATTTCTCGCAGGCGGTGGGGTCGCCGACGCTGACCGTCTTTGCCCCGCAGTCGTCGCAGTACCACACGGGGATGCGATGCCCCCACCACAACTGGCGGCTGATGCACCAGTCGCGGATATTATCCAACCAGTTGAAGTAGATTTTGTCGAACCGCTCTGGCACAATTCGGGTGCGACCATCCCTGACTGCTGCCAATGCGGGTTCGGCTAGCGGCTTCATGTTGACGAACCACTGTTCGCTGACCAGCGGCTCGATGACCGTGCCGCAGCGGGAGCAAACCCCAACCTTGTGAACGTAGGTGCGGTCAATGTGGTCAATCAGCCCTAGCTTCTGCATATCGTCAACGATGCGCTCCCGCGCCTCCTCGACGGTTAGGCCCGCATACTGGTGGGCGTTCTCATTCATCCGCCCATCCTTGCCGATGACCTGGCGGAAGGGCAGGTTGTGGCGCTGGCCGATCTCGAAGTCGGTGAAGTCGTGCGCGGGCGTGACCTTGATCGCGCCGGTGCCGAACTCCATATCCACCGCCTCGTCGGCGACCACGCGCACGGTGATGAGGCCAACCACGCTGGGGATGTCTATATCCTTGCCCACCATGTCACGGTAGCGTGGGTCGTTGGGGTGAACCGCCAGGCCGGTGTCGCCCAGCTTGGTTTCGGGGCGCACTGTGGCAAGCACGATTGGCCCGTACTTGATGTAGAACAGCGGGTCGCTGCGCTCCTCGTAGTCAACCTCTAGATCGGATATGGCGGTCATATCATGGGGACACCAGTTGACGATGCGTTCGCCACGATAAATCAGCCCTTCGTCATATAGCTGCTTGAAGGCAGTGCGGACGGCGAGGGCGGGTCCGGCATCGAGGGTAAAGGCAAAGCGATTCCAGTCGCAACTCGCCCCTAGGCGGCGGGTCTGGTTGAGGATGGTGTCGCCATATTGCTCACGCCAGGCCCACACCCGCTCCAGGAACTTGTCGCGGCCCAGATCGTGGCGGCTGATACCCTGTTTAGCAAGCTCCTTTTCGACCACTGCCTGGGTAGCGATGCCCGCGTGATCCATGCTAGGCAACCATAGGGTGGGTTCGCCGCGCATCCGATGCCAGCGGATCATCGCATCTTCGACCGCAGCGGTGATCGCGTGGCCCATGTGCAACGCGCCTGTGACGTTCGGCGGCGGCATGATGATGGTGAAGGGCGGCTCACCCTCGCGGATTGCCGGGGCAAAGTAGCCATTGCTCTCCCAGTAGCGATACCAGCCTTGCTCGACCTGGCGCGGGTCGTAGGCTTTCGCCATTTCGGTTGGCGCGTTCTGCTGCTCGGCGGGGCGTTCGAGTGTGTCGGTCATGGTTTGTTCCTCCTTTGGGCAAAAACAAAAAAATCCCCTCATCCAGATAAGGACGAGAGGGTTGAACCTTCGTGGTACCACCTTAGTTCGGCTCAACCTGCGAGGCAGGGTGAACCCTTGTGGCTGCGTTAACGGGCAGGCGCGGCGCAGGTTACTGGGGGTTTTATCCCCGTGTTCACCGGCACGACTCCCAGGCTACGTTCGGTGGTCGTTGCTGCCGAGGGCTTACAGCCGCTGACCCTCGTTCTCTATCAGCATCCAACCCAGGGCGATTACCGCCCTGGCAAGGGCGGGATAAATCACGCCCCTACAACACCTACTCTTCCTGTTCAATGTCTTTAGATTATATTTTTGGTTAGGCGTGCCAATCGCGCCTCTGCAATTTTGTCCTGCGTTACCATCTGGTCCAGCCCGTTGATGTAGCGGCGGGCGGCGATGGGGTCATCTGCCTCAAATGGTCGGTAGATACGCTCACCCGGCTTGAGGTTGCGTTTGGCCTGCTCATAGATCGCCAGCGCATCAGCCTGGCTAATATATTGCCCGCCAACGAACCCGCCATAAATGGCGCTGTCGTCAGGTTTATGCGGTTCGGGTGGCATTTCGGCAACGAACACGTACCACATCGCAATATCCCTTCTGCGTGTGGCTATATTTTACCCGCAAGGGGCGGGGGTTGTCAATACGCCTTGCGGTGTATAAATCTGTGAGACAAAGCTATGGAGTTGGCTCAGGCGGGGGGTACAGGTCGTTAAAGTAACTCCACTTGAATGTGATAGTTTCCGTACCCTTATCTCCCATAGCCGTAACCATCATCTGGCGAACGGTTGGGTTAGCATCAGTGGAAAGCCACAGTTCGATCACACTATCAGGCTTATCGGCGTAAATCCATGCTAGCTCCTTGAGTTCCCTAACAGTAGTAACTATATGCTTGGTGCTAGTCCCATCAATTAGCTCGAAGGTAGGGCTGGCATCCTTGAGCGCGTCATTACTCACACTGGCCAGACCTATACTCCACATCGCTGCTCCGCGTGGATCATCCTGTCCATCACCTTGCCTATAGTCGAAAACTTCGCTTTCACTTATAACTTCAGTGGCTGTAGCCTCTGATTTATGTGGTTCGCCATTGTTAAGTACCACCTGGCGGCTTGGAGGCAGGCTAGTGGTCACAATCACACGGTAAGAATCGGCTGCCCGCATATTGATCACCGCCTTCTTCAGCAGAGCCAGATTGGGCGAGTCGGTAGCACCGATTGAAATAGTCGGTACTGCAGTAGGCACCAACAACGCCGATGTTGGTGGCGCTTGAATATCTAGCGCATGATTTAGATAGTTCCATTTGATAGTGGCGACCGTAAAGCTCGGCGGCTCTGTGCTGGATGCCTTTATCTGGCGCACCGTGGGGTTGTCGCCAGTAGTAACCCAAATATCTACTGTGCCTTCCATACTGCCCCAACCGCTTACATCAATCCCCGGCGCATCCTTGACGTTAGCGGTAAAATGCCTGGTTAGAACGCCATCGATCAACTCACTGGCGGGGTCAGCTTCTCGAATGTTCCACAGCTTGTTGATATTAGAGCTGTTCCACATATGGCTGAACTGGAGCAAGCTTTGCGCTTCATACAAACCCTGTAGGTAGTATTTCTTGTCTGCGGTCTCAATGAAGGTCTTACCCTCATCACTGCTGAAGTACGTGGTGTTATCCGCGCTGACCACCAGGGTTGCGCCGGGGGACAGACTCATTGTGACACGGCTGCGATTGTTGGCAACATCGAAGTCGCCACGGACAAAACGCTGATCATTGTTGACAATTGCTTCCAAATCCACATGGTAGCTACGCAATGCAGCCATATTGGCGGCAGCCTGCTTTATCAACACGACATTGCCATAGTTCTGCAAGCCGAATAGATAGGCGATGCCCACTGCAACAGCCGCGCCAACCACTAGCTTGATGAGGGTTGCTCTTTGCAGGACGGGGTTTTTCATTTCACTCCTATCTGCTACTTTGCAAGACAGAAAGCTCTGCGTCAACTGTATAACGTAACTGCAGAGGTAAAGGTTTCGCTAAAGGTGGCAGATCGGCTTGACGGCAAAGGCAGCGCAGGATATGATTGCTTCTAATCAGGCAAGCTAAGGAGTCTCCCAAATTGAGCGAAACCCGCGACCTGCTGCGCGAATATGGCTTGCGCCCTCGCAAGGGGCTAGGGCAGAACTTCCTCACCGATGCACAGGTGGTGGAGCGCATAGTCGCGGCTGCCGAACTCGCTCCTGGCGATTCCGTGATCGAGGTGGGGCCGGGGCTGGGCGTGCTGACCCTGCGGTTGGCAGCGACGT
This sequence comes from Chloroflexia bacterium, assembly GCA_038230695.1. Classification (GTDB taxonomy): domain Bacteria; phylum Chloroflexota; class Chloroflexia; order QHBQ01; family QHBQ01; genus QHBQ01. Next base: position 25,073 of record JBBRMT010000028.1, on the reverse strand, counting down.
TGCCAGCGGGCAGGCTGCGAGCGGTGGAGCTTGACCGCGAACTTGCCTCCCGCCTGGCCGAGCGGCTGAAGGATTATCCCGCTACTGCGGTGGTGCAGGGCGACATTCTGGGGCTAAATCCAGCAGAGTTGAGCGCGGGCCAGCCCTACAAAGTGGTGGCGAACCTTCCGTATTACATCACCTCGGCAGTGTTGCGCCACTTTCTGGAGAGCGCAGCCCCGCCAACCCGCATGGTGGTGATGGTGCAGCGCGAGGTGGCCGAGCGGATGACCGCCGCGCCCGGTGATATGAGTCTGCTGGCGCTGGCGGTGCAATTCTACGGCGCTGCAAGGATTATGTTCAGCGTGCCACCCACCGCATTCTACCCACCGCCGAAGATACATTCCGCCGTGGTGCGGATTGACGTGTACCCACCACAAGAGCGCCCCTTGCCCAACGTTGACGCTGCCACTTTCTTTCGCGTCACCCGCGCCGGGTTTGGGCAGAAGCGCAAGCAACTGGTTAACACCCTAAGCGGTGGGCTGGGGTTGGACAAGGCTAGCGTAGGCGTGGCGCTCACCGAGACGGGCATCGCACCGACGGCCAGGCCGGAGGATTTGTCGCTAGCCGATTGGGGACGGGTGGTAGAGGCTTTGGCTGGGATGGTATAATAGGGTGGTAGAAAAAAGGAGGTATGCGATGGCACAGGCACAGCCGAAAGTCAAGAAGCAACAACAGGCCAACGAACTGCAAGCCCGCTACCAAAATGTGGTGCGCGAGGTGCATAGTCTACCACAGGATCTGCTAGCCGACTTGCTGCACGAGATTGCCGACACTATACGCGAGCAGACGACAATCGCAAACGGCAGCGACGTGGAAACGGTAACGAACGGACACCATCAGCGCAACGACAGCACGGGGGCAGCAGCCAAGCAGAAGGCGGTCATGGACGACGTGGTAGGTACAGCAGAAGTGCAACCCAGCGGCTTCGATCTGGTAATCGCGCAAGATGGGCCGATGGCCGAGGTTACCAGGATGCTGAAGCGGGGCAATCTCACCGATGAGGAGCGCCAGCAGATGAAGCAGATGGCTTATGAGGCATGGAGAGCGATGCCACCGAGCAATATGCCGCCTCCAACCAATGAAGAGATCAAGCAGATGCGTGATGAGCGACGGATGAAGAAATATGGCCGATAGAATGTTGTTGGACACCAACGCGATACTTGACTTCGTTCTGGATGGGCGGGCGAGCTTTGCCGATGCGGATAAATCTGGCGAACGATCAGCAGTGGTAGGCTGGTGGGATACGTCACGGCCTCAGCAATGACCGACATATTCTACTTTGCCAGCAACAAAGGAGGCGACGTAGCCAGAGGTTACAGCGCGATTGGGTTGTGTTTCGGTACGCTCAGTGTATGCCCAGTTAACCGCGCCATTCTGGAACAAGCAGTGACGATGCAGCAACCAGACTTTGAGGACAGTGTGCAAATCGCTGTGGCGCTAGCTGAAGGGCTGGATGCAATCGTGACCCACGACATCAAGGGCTTCAAGAACGCTGGTATCAAACTATATACCCCGCGCAACTGGTGAAGGAGCTAAAGCTGCGCTTAGCCTGGTTCAGATCACCTTATCGTGTCTAAACCCCTCTATCTCACCCGCGCTGTATCCCAACTCAGCCAATACCACGTTGGTATGCTCACCCAGCAGCGGCGGGTGGCGGTGGATGGTGGGGTTGGCGGCAGAGAGCTTGAGCGGGCTGCCGATCATGCGTAGCGTTTCGATAGTGGGGTGGGCAATCTCCTGCACGATGCCGAGGGCGGCGGTTTGCGGGTCGTTCAGAATGGTGGGGATGTCGTTGATTGGCCCGGCGGGGATGCCAGCGGCGCGGATTGCGGGTATCCACTCGGCAACCGGGCGGGCGGCGAGGTTGGCTTCCAGCGCCATCTTGAGAGCGAGGCGGCGGGCAATGCGGGCGGGGTTGGTAGCGAAATCGGGATTGGCAGCAAGAGCGGGATTGCCCAGCGCGGCGCAGAGGGCGGCGAACTGGCGGTCATTGCCGCAGCCAATAGCAATGTAGCCATCGGCGGCGCGGTAGACCTCGTATGGCGCGATGTTGGCATGGGCGTTGCCGTAGCGGGCGGGCGGTTCGCCAGTGACGAGGTAGCCCTGCCCCACGTTGATCAGCACGGCTAGAGCCGACTCCAGCAGCGAGATGTCCACAATTTGACCCGCGCCAGTCGCCTCGGCAACGCGCAAAGCGGCCTGGATGCCGTTGGCAGCGAACAGGCCAGTGAGGATGTCTACGAGGGCGATGCCCAGCTTCATCGGTTCACCTTCCGGCTCGCCAGTGATGCTCATCAGCCCACTGGCCGCTTGCATCACGAAGTCGTAGCCAGGCAGGTTGGCAGCGGGGCCGGTAGCGCCGTAGCCACTGATGCGGCAGTAGACCAGCGCGGGGTTGGTTTGGCGCAGCGCATCGTAGCCCAGGCCGATGCGTTCCAGCGTGCCGGGCTTGAAGTTTTCTACCAGCACATGGCTGCGCTCGACTAGTTGACGTAGGATACTTTGGCCCGCTGCTGATTTCAGATTCAGGGTAATCCCCCGCTTGTTGCGATTGACCGCCAGATAGTACGCGCTTTCGCCGCCGATGTATGGTGGCCCCCAGCGGCGGGTATCGTCGCCCTCGCCGGGCAACTCTACCTTCAGCACATCAGCGCCGAGGTCGCCAAGCAGCATGGTACAATACGGCCCCGCCAGCACACGGCTGAGGTCGAGAACCCTCACACCATTGAGCGGGAGTTTTGAGTTTTCGTAGGGGCGGATTGCGTCCGCCCTGAGTTTTGAGTTTGGATTGGTCATAGGGCAATTATAACATGGGGTGGAGTTGTAACAAGTTCCCACGTAAGACGTAGGGGCGGGCGGTGGCCCGCCCTGGTGGGGATTGCCGGATGGTGTATTTGCAACCGAGTAGGTTTGTTCCGTAGAGGCGAACCGTTTTCGCGCTGCGCGTGCAGATCTGGACACGGCGGAGCGGCTATGTTATGCTGCCTAACCTGATGGCTGGCAACAAGTTGGAGACAAACAAGTTCGCTCATCAGGGCGGGCAGCCGCCCGCTCCTACGTTTGAGTTGCATGGATAAACAGATTGGAGTCAGGGATGAACAATCAGCAGATATTTGCCGCGCTAGCAACGGCGCTGGCTGAGGATGGGCGGGCCGCGCTGGGGACGGTGGTGGCGACGCGGGGCAGCACGCCGCAGAAGGTGGGAGCGAAGCTGCTGATCCGCGCTGATGGACAGAGCAGCATCGGCACGCTGGGTGGCGGCTGCGTCGAGGGCCAGGTATGGCAGGAGGCGATCCGCGCATTGGCGGCTAACCGCCCCAGCTTCGCCAGCTACGAATTGAGCGACGATTATGCGGGCGACAACGGCATGATCTGCGGTGGCACCATGGAGATTCTGGTGGATGTGTGGGCTGCTGCCGACCTTGCTGTGGCGCAACGGGCAGCGAACGAACTGGCGGCGGGCCATCCTTGCGTGCTGGCAACAGTCATCGAGGGCGATACGCTGGGCGGCAAACTGCTGTTGGGCAGTGGGCGCGGTGAACGCTGGCTGGTTAGTGAGGTCGCGCCAGCAATGGGCGAGGCGTTGCGCGAGGCGCTGCACGACGGTGGTCCGCTGGGTATCCATGAGGCGGCGGTGATCAACTTGACGGGATATGACGCGCCGTTGTTTATTGAAAGTCTGCGCGGAGAGGCGGAGCTAATCATCGTCGGTGCGGGCCATGTAGCCCAGGCATTGTGTCAGGTTGCCAGCTTCGCCGGATTTGCAGTAACCGTGCTGGATAACCGTGAGAAGTTCGCCAATGCGGAACGTTTCGCAGCGGCCACCCAGGTGCTGGCCGAGGAGATCGAGGCAACCCTGCCGCAACAAACGATCGGCCCGCAAACCTACATCGTGATCGTGACGCGAGGGCATCAGTTCGATGAGGGAGCATTGCGGTTGGTTATCAACTCGCCTGCCGCCTACATCGGCATGATCGGCAGTCGCCGCAAGGTGTTGCTGGTGTACAAGCGGATGCTGGCCGATGGCTACGATGTGGCAAAGCTGCGCCGCATCTACGCGCCGGTTGGTTTGGAACTTGGCGCGGAAACGGTCGAGGAAATTGCGGTCAGCATCGTGGCCGAGCTAATCAAGGTGCGACGGAGCGGCGGTGAGGGCGCGGCTGGACATATGCGGGATGGAGTGAAAATTAAGGATTAAGATTTAAAGATGCGGTAGAGAGCTTATGAGCCAAAGAGCGTTGGTCGCATCTGCTCTCAAAGCGAGGTAGGGATTGGGATCTACTAAGCCCCCAGTGGGGGTTGGGGAGAATCTTGCCATGCTACCTTGCTGAAGTAATACCAATTCGCTATGGTGATGGTGTAAATTGCACCAGGGCGGGCAGCCACCCGCCCCTACGGAATACTCACCCTCTCCAAACGTAATTGGTGTTATTCGCGGCCTTGTATCAACCAGCCCAGCGCTGGTTGTATTCTTCAACCGTGTCTACATCCCAGTCAGCGGCGGAGTCGGCAACCTCTACACGGTGGCAATCTTCACCAAGCAGGGTACGCAGGCCGCCGGGGGTATCTACCTCCGCGGCTAGTATTTTGTCACGCATAGCCATGGGCATGATCAGCGGGTGGCCCTCTGCACCAGCTATAATCGGCAGGGCGGACCGCATCGGGTCGGTAAGGAAGGCGGCAGTGACAGCGCGGATGGTGGATGGGGCGAGGTCGGGTTGGTCGCCGAGCAGGATGAGGTAGCCAGCGGCGGGCGCGGCCATTGCCAGCCCACGTTGCACTGAACCGAGCATTCCAGCGGACCATGCTTCATTGACCACCACCCGCAATGGCAAAGCAGGCCACTGCGCCTTGGATAGGGTAGGCACAATCTCGCCAGCGCGGCTGCCCAGGACGACAATGGCTTCCTGCAAGGGCAGGTTGGTAGCGGCCAGGTTGTCAATCACTGCTTGCAAGATGGTGCGGCCATTGCGCCAGGGCAGCAACTGCTTGGGGCCGAGCGCACCCATGCGACGGCTCTCGCCAGCGGCAAGGACAATCACGGTCATGGAGTGCTGAGGTTTGAGGTTTGAGGTTTGAGTAGGTTGGTCAGGCATCGTTAGTAATTTCACCCAGCATTAGTGCGCTTCGAGATTCACCCTCACCCAACCCTCTCCCTTGAAGGGAGAGGGCTTTTGCTACTCATGCTTCATATATCGAGCCTCGTGCCTTACGGTGTGACGTAGCCCTTGTAGACAATCTGGGCCATCTCGTCGCGGCGGATGATGCGGTCGGGTTGGAAGTGGGTGGCATCAATGCCGCGAATAATACCGTGCTGGTAAGCGGTCTCGATGTAGCCATAAGCAAAGTAGCTGGCTGGCACATCCACGAAGGTCGGCCCACCACTAGGGGTGGATGGGCTATAACCCGCCGCTTTCACTACCAGCTTGGTAAGCTCGGCGCGGGTAATCGGGCGGTTGGGCAGATAGCAAGGGTAAGCTGCCACCGCTGCGTCACACTGCGCGGCGGTGTAGCCGCTGAGGAAGCCCGCCGCCAGTCCGGTTTCGATGTAGTTATAGGCAAAGTAGGCGGGCGGCACGTCGGTGAATGACTGGCCGCCTCCAGATGACGTTACAATCGGCAGGCCGAAACCCTTGACCACTACGCGGGCGAACTGGCCGCGTGTCGAAGTAGCCGCCGGGCTGTAGTGGGTCGCATCGGTGCCGCTGACCGCACCGCGACAGTAGAGGTAGGCGATCGCGCCGTAGAAAGCATCGCCGCTGATATCGCCAAAAGGCGTGGCGCACAGGGTGGGGGTGGGCGGCGGGGGCGCAGGGGCGCAAGTATTGGTGTAGCGCTGGTTATCGTTGTTGATAGCGTAGTTGAGAATATGGGCAGAGCCGCCCACTGCATAGAAGGCGTTGCCCAGCGTCGCGCCACTCGTCCAGCCGTGAGGCGTAGCCATGGGGGTGAGTGGGAACCAGGTGTTGCTGGTGGGATTCCAGCTTATGGCTGCACCATAGTAATTGTCTACACCTCCGGCAAGTAGCCATTGCCCATTGAAGATGCCGGTTGCTGCACCCGCAAGTAGGATTGGCGCATCGGCAATCGCGCTGTCACTCCACAGGTTGGCAGTTGGGTCATAGCGGTAAGTCTTCGATGGATAGTAACCATATCCTCCATTATTATCTCCTACGTAGATATATCCGTTCAAGCTAACCGCAGGGGCAAAGAGGATTGGTTGAGGATAGCTGGCCGCCCGGCTCCAACTATTAGCACTGATGTCGTAGACCTGAACCGGGCTGGTGTATGTGCTGCTAACAGTCTGCCCCCCGATGAGGTAGATCTTGCCATTCAGATATGCAGCAGCTTGCTCGGTGGTAGAGATGGGCGTGTTGGTAAGCGTGATGTAGCTGTCGGCAGTTGGGTCGTAGCGATATAGATTGTTGGTCGGTCCAACTGGACCGTCGCCATTTAGGATATAGATATAGCGGCCATCCGTAACCGCACTGGCAAACTCGAAGGTTGCTGGTGGGTCGGCAATCTGCGCCCAGTAGGTGCCGTCATACTTGTAGGAGTGGGGAATGAGTTGATAACCATCGCTACCACCGAAACTGTAGAGGTCGCCATTTAGGCTGGTTATTGTGTTGAAAGCGGCGAAGTAGGGGTAGGCGGGCTGTCCCTGCCATGCCTGGCAAGGTGGGGTTGGCGAAGGGGTTGCGGTCGGCGGCGTGCCAGTTACCGTCGGCGTGGGGGTTGGGCTGGGGCAGGTGTTGGTGTAACGTTCGACATCGCTAGCTGGCTGGCCGCTTGAGTCGCCACCGCCAACCGTATAGAAAGCATTACCCCAACTTGCGCCGGTTGTGCTGTACAATAGGGACGGATCATCAGCCGTCCTCCGCCATAGGTTGGTGGCCGGATTCCAGATGTAGGTAGGGTGGGGAGACGGATAGCCGCTGATAAGCAGCCACTCACCGTTCAACACTCCGCTGGTTGCGCCATTAGGATAAAACTGTAGGTCGGCAACCGCCGCGTCGTCCCACAGGTTGGTGGTCGTGTCGTAGCGGTAGGTATTCGGGCTTTCTTCACTGCCAGCTGCGTAGATAAAACCGTCGAGGGCGACCGCAGTTATTGGGAATGGTCCACTGACTGGAAAATTAGTCTCGCTGCGCCATTGGCCCATACTTATGATGAAGCGATCCATGATATGAATGTACTGTGAACGTGAGGACACGCCGAGACGGTAGATACTGCCGTTCAGGTAGACAAGGTTTTGGGCATAAGCGCCGTTGAGCGGGCCGGGCAACGCGGTATAGGTGTCGCTAACCGGGTCATAACGATAGAGCGGAGCGGCATTATATATCGAATAACCTTCGCTCAGGATATAGATGTAAGTGCCGTCGCTAACCGCAGTGGTTCTGGTCAGCGATATGGGCAGCGAAGCGATTGCAGTCCAGATGTTACCATCAAACTTGTACGCCGCAGCAGCCATCGTATTGCTGATAGTAGCGCCGCCGAAGCTGTAGATATAACCGCCAAGGCTGGCAACCGCATTGTTGCTGATGGCGATGGGGTAGGGCGCTTGGGCGCTCCAGCCAGCGCAGTCGGAAGGCGTGGCGCTGGGGATGACGGTTGGAGTAGCGGTCAAGGATGCCGTCGCCGTTGCGGTATCGAGCGGGACATGGGGCGAGCGGCTGCCGGTTGCGCTGTGAAGGACAGCGGGCGGCGTGGCCGCCAGGCTGGTGACGAGCAGCACGATGCTGGCAAAGGTTACAGTGGCAAAGCGGATCATTTTCATCGTCGGTTTTCTCCTTACTCAGTCCTCAGTCCTCGCCTTCGCCATCGCCAGAGTACGCCGATGGGATAGCCCGCCATCTTGGCGAAATCGCCGACGACACGGATGAGCGGCACGAGCGCAATGATGCGGATGCGGTCAATTGGCGATAGGCGGGGTAGGTATTTGGCAAGGTGGCGGTAGGGCGTAGCCGTGTACGCGGCGAAACCGAGGCCGAGCAGCAGGCCGCATGGGGCGGCTAGTCGGCGGCGGCGCAAGGGAGCAAGCAGCAGCGCGGGCAGTGCCGCATAGGTGAGATAGCGGATGATGTGCCGCTTGCGCCAGAGGTCGGCTTTGCCGTCGCCACGCGCATAGTTGTAGTATTGCCGCCCGAAGGCGCGTAGACTGGCGCGGGGGCGAGCGTGAGCAATGGCAGCGGGAGCAAAGGCGAAGCGTGCGCCCTGTTGCTTCATGGTCAGGTCGAAAACCAGATCCTCGCAGTAGTCGAGCCATTCGGGGAAGCCGCCCGCCCGTTGCCACGCCGCCTTGCGGAAGGCCATACTGCGGCCAGCGGGCAGAAACTTGTCGGGCTTGACATCGCGCAAATCGGGCATAATCGTCGCGCCCAACGCCATCTCGAACGGCGTTAGCGGATCGGTGGCAAAGAAGCCCGCAACTACGTCTACATCAGGGTTGGCAAAAGGCGCGGTGAGCGCGGCCAGCCAGTTGCGGTCGAGGGTGGTGCCACCGTCGGCGCTGGCGATGATTGGGCCGTTAGCAGCGGCGATGGCTACGTTGCGGCCATGCGAAATGCCACGCCCGCCACCGTCTAGCACGCGTAGGGGAAAGCTAGTGGCAAGCTGGGCGAGGACAGCGGCGGTGTCGTCGCTGCTGCCGTCGTCCACTGCCACGATCTCATCAGGGGCTTGTGTCTGCGCTGCAATAGAAGAGAACAGGGCGGGTAGACTGCCCGCCTCGTTGCGTAGGGTCATTATCAGGGAGACGGGCGCGTTCATTGTGGCGCGAACACGTTGGGCGTAGCAGCCAGTTGGTCAGCCCAGCCCTTGATCAAGTCGTGCAGGCTGGTGATGTAGCGGTTGTAGCCGTCAACCGTGCCACCCGCTCTGCTAGGCTGATAGATGGGAACAACCTGGCTGATGGTCTGGGCGTTGGCGTAGGCGGGGAGGCGGAAATGGTTGCACCACTCGGCCAACCCATCCTTCCAGGTGGTGTAAGTCTTGAGTTGGCCGCCCGCGCTGAGGTTGCCCCAGTTTTTGTGGTCAACCGCCCCAGCGGCGGTGCCATAGTTGTTCTCCAACCCGAAGAAGGCGAGCGCGACGGCGGGGTTCACCCCATTGTCGGTGCAGGCGTTGTAGCAATTCTCCACCTCATCGTAGGCGGGGCTGCCCGCGTTCCGCAACACCTCGCTGAAGATGGTCAGATTGATGGTGGGGTTGGCATAGATGGCGTAGTCGGGGTCGGGAACTATTACGGACGGCGGCTGGCTGGGCTGGGTGTAGACAGGCTGGACATCCTCGCGCAGGAAGGGGTGGATGTACTTGTTCAGCAGGTCGTCATAATAGCCGGGGTTCTCGAAGGCGGGCGCGTATATCGGCACAATCTGGCTGATCATGGTGTTGCCTGCGCCGACGTAGAGCGGGCCAGTGACGTGCTGGCACCAGGCATCGAGGCCCGCCAACCAGGTAGGGAAGCTGGCATATTGTCCACCCGGCTTCAGGTTGCCCCAGTTGTGCAGCGGGGCGATGGCCGCATCGCGGCCCAGGGTGGACTCGTGGGCGAAGAAGCTGAGGGCGATAAGCGGGTCAATGTGATAGCTGAGGATCTTGTTCCAGTAGGGAAGCAGGCCCGCCGCCTGATGCTGGCCGCCAGGTGAGGCTTCCAGCCACAGCGGGCTTTCGGGGTGGCGGAGGAAGACGTTGGCGAACTCAGCGAAGCTGATCGAGGGCGGACCGAGCAGCGCATAATCATTGGCGTTGGGGTCGGCTACCCGCTGCTGGCTGGGGCCTGCGCTGTCGCCAAAGGAGAGGTTTGACGACGGGGTAACAACGGTGGGGGCGGGGATTGGGCCGCTAGCTGGCGATAGACTATTACTCGCCCTGTCCCTGCGTCGCGCTTTGTTACCCCCACCGCCACGGTTAGCGATATTGTGCTTGTGCGTTTTCTTCATCGCTGCTGCTCCATTAGGTACTAATGAGGGGTGAAAACGTTGGGGGTGGCGGCAAGCTGGTCGGCCCAACCCTTGACCAGGTCGTGCAGTTGCTGGATGTAGCTGTTGTCGCCTTGCATCGTGCCGCCCGCGCTGCTGGGCTGGTAGATAGGTACAATCGTGCTGATGGTCTGGGCGTTGTTATAGGCGGGGAGCCGAAAGTGGTTGCACCAGTCACGCAGGCCAAGCGCCCACAAATCGTAGGTGGCGAGTTGCCCCATGCTGGAGTCGATAAGGTTGCCCCAGTTCTTGCGGTCTACCGCGCCTGCCGCCGTGCCGTAGTTGCTCTCCAATGCGAAGAAGGCGAGGGCCACGGCAGGGTTCACCCCATTATCGGTGCAGGTGTTATAGCAGTCCTGTACCTCATCGTAGGCAGGGCTGCCCATGTTCCGCAACACGTTGCTAAAGATGGCAAGGTTGATGGTGGGGTTGCTGTAAACCGCGTAATCGGGGTATGTAACTAGCGGGACGATTTCGGGAGTGCCGTTCACCATCTGCATATAACGATCCCAGGGCCAGCCTGCGCCCGGATCGGTATGGTAATCGTTGCCGCCAAAGTGGGTGCCATCCTCGCTGGGAACCTCGGCGTGGCCGATGATATGCTGGCGGTCTACGGGGATACCGTAGCGGCGGCAGATGTCGGCGACTAGCTGCGCCGAAGCCTGCAGCATGGTATCGGTGTACCATTGCTGAGGATGGGCGGCGAAGCCCTCATGCTCGATGCCAATGCTGCGCTGGTTGTAGCGCAGGTTGCCCGCATGGTAGCCAGTATCGGCCTCATGCACGCACTGGGTAACGTCGCCATCGCTGCTGCGAAAGGTGTAGTGGGCGCTGACCCCCTGGCTGGGGTCGAGGAATCGGTCTATTGCCGAGATGTAGCTGCCTTCGGTGTCGTGGATGATCACCATGTCAATCGCCCCCGCTCGGCCCGTGCCGTAGTTGCCGAGAGGGGCTGCCGCCCAGTGTGCAGGGCCATAATTATCGGTCATACCATTCACTTCCTTTCATGGTTTGTACGTAATTAGCGCCTATGCGCCAGCCTGTTTTAACCCGATGGAGATGCCGCCGCGCCTGTGTTGAAATCACTGCTGGTCAAATTGGTATTACATTCCGGTAGCCGTCTGATCCTGCCACCCCTTAATCAGGTCATGCAGGCTCATAATGTAGCGATTGTAGCCATCAATCGTGCCGCCGGCGCTACTCGGTTTATACACAGGGACGATCTGGCTGATGGTGCTGAGGTTGTCGGTAGAGTAAGGAGGCAGGCGGAAATGATTACACCAATCGCGCAGGCCCAGCGCCCAGGCATCGTAACTGAGCAGTTGCCCGGTATCAGGGTCAATGAGGTTGCCCCAGCTCTTGCGGTCAACTGCGCCCGCAGCGGTGCCATAGTCGCTCTCCAGCGCGAAGAAAGCGAGGGCCACCGCAGGATTCACGCTATTATCAATAGAGACCTGGTAGCAGTCATACACCTCGTCGTAAGCAGGGCTGCCCGCATTCTGCAACACCTGGTGAAAGGTTGCGCTATCTATAGTGGGCGCGGTATATACTGCGTAATCGGGGTCGGGAACGATGATCGCGGGGCTGAGGTTGAAATATTGCTTGAGGCCATTGACGATACCCTGGGCAGCCAGTTCTGGCTGGCGCTGTAGAGTGGCGGCATCGGTGGCGCTATCCACATAGCCACACTCCACCAGGATGCTGAGGACACCGGGCAAGCCGTTGCCCGCTCGCGACTGACGATGAATCGAGAGGGTGCAACTGGGGTTGCCGCCGCACACGCCGGTCATATACTGCACGATTGAGCCGAGGTCGGGGATAGACATCGAAGCGGCAATGGCGGCGGAGAGGGCTGCGCCGATCTCCTCACTCCCTGGCTTGGTCTGGTCGAAGTAGGCGGATGCGCCGCTGCGCCCACCACCACTGCTAAGGCTAGCATCACAGTGGACGGCGCAAAGCAGGGCCACCTGTTCGCTGCGGGCGTGAACGCCGATGCTATCAAGCTCCGGCAGGAAGCTGCCTTCGGGGTTAGGGTAGATCTCCACCTCAACGCCGAGGGCGGATAGCGAGCCGGCGACCAGGCGGGCGATTACAGCGGTGCGGTCGCTCTCCATTACCTGCACTCCGTCAACCACGATGCCACTCGCGCCGTTATCAGGGTGGCCGTTGATCAGGTTCCAATGGCCGGGGTTGATAATTATCTTCATTGTTAATCCTTGCAGATTGCCCATCTCGTCCTTGCGGTCGCGGGTCATCAGATCGTTGAGCGCGGCTAGCGGCGACTTACCCGCGAACAGCACAGCGTGGAGTTGTTCGGTAATCGGCATTTCGATGTTGTAGGCGCGTGCCATCGCCACCGCGACCTGGGTGGTGGTCACGCCCTCGGCGACATGGCCCATCGCGGCGAGTACCTCGTCGAGCGCCCGTCCCTTCGCCAGTTCCTGACCAAGAAAGCGGTTGCGGCTGTAGCGGCTGGCGCAGGTGGCGATCACGTCGCCCAGCCCCGCCAGTCCCGCGAAGGTGAACAGATTAGCGCCAGCGGCAATGCCCAGGCGGGCCATCTCCGCCAACCCCCGCGTGATCAGGGCGCTCTTGGCGTTGTCGCCCGCCTCCAGCCCATCGGCGATGCCCGCACTCAGCGCAATGATGTTCTTCAACGCGCCACATAGCTCCACGCCGATCAGGTCGGTGTTGGTGTAGACGCGCAGGCGCGGCGAGATCAGCGCGTCCTGCACCCGCTCGGCGATGGCGCTTTCGCTGGCGGCGACAACGGTGGTGGCGGCGCGGCCCTCGGCGATCTCCTGAGCCAGATTGGGGCCGGAAAGCGCGGCGACCGCGATGCCCTCGCCCAGACCCTCAGCCAGTATTTCGCTCATCCTCATGCGGGTGTCAAGCTCCAGCCCCTTTGCTGCGCTGACCACGATGCTGCCTGGCGCGATATAGGGGGCGAGCGCCTGCACATTGGCCCTCATGCTCTGCGATGGCACCACGAAGAAGACTACCGCTGCGCCATCGAAAGCATTGGCGGGGTCGGCGCTGAACTTTAGTGCGGGCGGCAGCTTGATACCGGGCAGCTTGCGCTTGTTCTCGCGCTCGGCCTGCAGGGTGTCACACTCGGCGGCGCTGCGGCAGTAGAGCGTGACCGTCCGCCCTGCCCGCGCCAGGCTGACCGCCAGGGTTGTTCCCCACGCGCCAGTGCCTACCACCGCTACGCGGTGGAGCGCTGAGCGCTGAGTGCTGAGTGCTGAGTTGGACATAATAACTTCACTTGACCACGATGGTGCCAAACATACCCTGATCCTTGTGGGTGGGCAGGTCACAGAGGGTATCGTAGGTGCCAGGGGTGAGGTCGAGGGTAAAGATGGCGGTGCTGCCGGAGTCAATGTTTGGCGACTTCATGTTCTTGCCGTTGACCATTACCCCGAAGTTGTGGGGGATCTGCCCGGCGTTGACCAGCTTGAACGTGAGATGCCCGGCGCTAGCGTTGATCACCTGGGGGGCGATGCTGAACTCGGTGAGGGTAACGATGATCTCGGCGCTTTTGTTCTGACTGCCGCTGCTGCTTTCAGTGGTAGCAGTTGCGGCAGGGGCAGGGGTGGGAGCTGGCGGCAGGGTTGCGGTAGCGTTATCCCCGCCGCAGGCGGCCAGCAGGCTGCTGAGAACCAGCAGCAAAGCAATGGCGGCAAAGCGGGTGCGGCGGATACCGAGCTTCAACATGGGGAACTACCCTCCTTGTGGGTAAAAGCCAGCAGAGGGCGGGCAGCAAGCGCACTGCCTATTGAGGGTGGCTGGCATAGGTTATGCCTGATGATAGCACAGCAAAGCGGGGGTGTCAACCGCAATGCTTGCGCCACACCCCCGCATTCTACCTGCTACCTGCTACCTGCTACCTGCTACCTGCTACCTGCTACCTGCTACTGCACCACAATTGTGCCAGCCATGCCTTTATCCTTGTGGGTGGGCAGGTCGCAGAGGGTATTGTAGGTGCCAGCGGTGAGGTCAACAGCAAAGGTGGCGCTAGTCCCAGGGGCGACGTTCGGAGATTTCATGTCGGTGCCGTTTACCATCACGCCGAAGTTGTGGGGATACTTACCGTTGTTGGTCAGGTTGAAGGTAACGTGACCGGCGGGTACATTGATAGCTGCCGGGCTAATGCTCCACTCGGTGAGCGTCACGTTGATAGCCCCGCTGCTGCTGCCTGCACTGGCAGCGGTGGGGGTTGTGCCAGCAGCAGGGTTGGACGTAGCCGGGGTAGCGGTGGAGTTATCGCCACCGCAGGCGGCCAGCAGGCTGCTGAATACAAGGAGCAACGCAAGGCTGAGGAAGCGGGCGTGCAGAAAACTTACTTTGAACATGGGGGATTACCCTCCTTATATGTGAGTTTGCCAGTCGGACAAGGGCAGCATGGCTGCAAGTAGCGAGACTGGCATGGGTTAAAGGTCGTTGCAGTGGGACAGGTGGGGGTAATTCGTAAAGCGCGGTTCGCAGATCACGCCGAGTCGAACCCTACCCTGGCTGCCCAGGCATAGGAAGTATACCGCTATTAGCGGCTAAATAGTTTCATTGGTGGAAAAAGAGAAAGTTTCGCATACTTCACAAGGCCCGTAGCTTCGCCACCACTGCGGGCAGCTTGTCCAACAAATAAGCAACATCCGCATCGGTATTGTTTGCCCCCAGGCTGAGGCGCAGGCTGCCAACCGCCAGCTTGTCCGGCACGCCGATGGCCCTCAGTACGTGGCTGGGTTCGACTGCGCCGCTCTGACAGGCGCTGGCCGAGGATGCGGCGATGCCCAGCAGGTCAAGACGCAACAGCAGGGTTTCCGCTTCGATGCCCGCGATGCAGAAGTTGGCGTTACCGGGCAGCCGTTGCGTGGGGTGGCCGTTGAGCGTGCTGTGCGGCACGGCGGTTAGCAGCCCCGCGATTAGCCGGTCGCGCAAGGCGGTGATGTGCGGCGCTTCCACCGCTCGCTTGCCGTCGGCCAGCTTTAGCGCGGTGGCAAGGCCAACTGCGCCCGCCACGTTCTCGGTGCCAGCCCGCCGCCGCGACTCCTGCGCCCCGCCCTGCTGCTGGTAGAGCAACTGCGTGCCGCTGCGGATGTAGAGGATGCCCACCCCCTTCGGCCCATAGAACTTGTGGGCGCTAAGGGAGAGCAGATCCACGCCCAATTCATCTACGGACAACGGCAGGATGCCGCCCGCCTGCACTGCGTCGGTGTGCAAGGGGATGCCGCGTGCCTTCGTAATCGCTGCGATCTCGGCAATTGGCTCGATCGTGCCGATTTCGTTGTTCGCCAGCATGATGCTGACCAGCACGGTGTCGGGTCGGATAGCCTGCTCTATGGCGGCGGGGTCTATCAACCCAGCGTGATCAACTGGCAGGTATGTAACATCGAACCCCCAGCGGCTGAGATACTCGGCGCTGTGCAGCACAGCGTGATGCTCGATCTGGCTGGTGATGATGTGGCCGCCGCGTTCGTGTTCGCTACGATAGCGCATCGCCACACCCTTCAGAGCCAGGTTGTCGCTCTCGGTGCCGCCGCTGGTGAACACAACCTCTTTGGCGCGGCAGCCCAGCACGGTAGCCACCTCGCGCCGCGCCTGCTCCAATCCCTCGTGGGCGGCGCGGCCCTCGGCGTGGATGCTCGAAGCGTTGCCAAACGTGCCGTTCAGGTAGGGCAGCATCGCCTCAAGCACAGCGGGCGACAGCGCGGTGGTGGCAGCGTTATCCATATAGATACGTGGTGTGTGGGGGGACGACAGGTTCATAAGCCAGTTCCTTTGCTTTAGTTGCCAATTGTTGATTAGATTCTAACAACTATGCAGAGGGATGTCAATCAGCGCAGAAGAGCGGCGGATAAGGTGAATTAAACAAGGGGTGGCTAATGCAAGCGGGGTGGGCAGCACGCTGGCATAAGCATCCAGCACGCGGTCAGCAACCGCCGCCCATGTGAAGTAGCTGAGAACGTAGGCGCGGCCCGCATCACCCATCTGCTGCGCGGCGGTGGCATCTGCCAGGACGCAGCGGAGCGCGGCGGCAAGGGCGGCGGCATCCTGCGGCGGATATAGCAGGCCGGTAACGCCATCCTGCACCACTTCGGGGAAGCCGCCAAAGTTGCTGGCAACGATGGGGCGGGCGCAGGCGCTGGCCTCGCACAACGCCATGCCGAAGGTCTCATTGGCGAAGCTAGCGCCAACCACCACGCGGGCAGATGCAATATAGCGCGGCACCTCGGTATGGGGGATGTTGCCTACAAAGCTGACCCGCGCTGTCACCCCCAGGCGGGAGGCCAGCGTCTCAAGCTCACCACGATATGGCCCATCTGCGCCGATGACCAGATGCGCCGCGCTGAGAGGGTCGTCCGCACCGTTCGCCAACGCCAGCGCCTCGATGGCGTACTGCGCCCCCTTCCACTTCACCAATCGTCCTAGATAAAAGATTATGCAATCGCCATATCTGGCAACTAGAGTAGGGTCGGGCGGTTGGGGAACGAACAGGTCGGTATCGAAACCGTTATAAATGACACGGGGCAGAAGGTGGAAGTGTTCGCGGACGGTCTCCGCATTGTACAGGCTACAAGAAACGGCGGTGTCCACGAAGCGGGTGAAGAAGCGGTCACCAGGCCAGAAGTCCTTGCCGTGGCAGCCGAACACCAATTTGGCGCGACTGAGCCAGCGGACCACCGCCCCGGCGGGCAGGTCGTAGGGCTTCTGGATGTGGATGATGTCGTAACGCTGGCGCACCAGGCCGGGCAATGCGAAAATGGCAAAGCTGAGACGCTCCAACAGCTTGGTCAGGCCATATTGACGGCCCAGCAGGGGGATGCGCCGCCACGCCTCGCGGCTGATGAAACGATGGGTCTGGACCTTTACGCCCACGTAATCGTGACGGATCGGCCCGCGCCCGCCGATGAGGGTCACATCGTGGCCGCGCAATGCCAGTTCGCGGCCTAGCTCCCAGACGAATGTCTCCACCCCGCCGAGCTTGGTAGTGGTAGTCAGGTTATAGAGGGCAATTTTGAGGGTTGAGGTTTGAGGTTTGAGGTTTGAGTTGGTAGTGTTCATCGCTGAAATTATGACCGATGGGGTAGGAAATAGCAAATCAGTTTGATGTAGGGGTGGGTAGAACGTGCCTGGTGCGGCGCATGGGCAAAAGGCAAAGGACACCCACTAGAAGCATAATTCCACACGATATGTAAATTGGCCGCGCCAGGTCGTCCTGCTGCAGCGGGCTGAGGCCGGACTGCGCGGCGTACCATTGCCAAGCATCAATCAGGTGGTGGATGTCGGAGCGGTAGTACCAGTAGAACTGTTCACGGTCATTCTGCAGCGGCATGGAGATGATCGCCGCGCCGACAATCGGCTGTGGTGGCGCGATGGTAAGGCTGAGTACATCCATGCCGAGGGTTTCGTCGCGGGCAATGCCACTAGTCGCTGGATCCCAGGTGTCGCTGATGATGGCAATCTGCGGTGCGCCGCCGCTGCGGATGATCCGATATGCGACCGCGCCATTACCCGCAGGTTGACCGGCGACAATATGGGCATTACTTGTGCCGTAGGCGGCGACAACCTGTACGCGGGTGCGAGGCAGGTTGGGCGGGCGAAAGTCGGCCAGGGTAAGGGTGAGCGATGTGGTTGACGTAGGCAGATGGATTATACCCGTGCCGGTAGTCCAGCGGGGCAGCGGTGCGCCATTCTTGCCCTCGCTAGCGGTGAAGCCGCTGACCAAAGCTACAGCATCGGATGGCGGGTTGAGGTTGGGTTGCCACTCAGCCCAGCGGTCGGCGAACCAGCGCGGTTGGCCGAAGATTGGCGAACCGTCAATCGTGAAGTAGCGATAATTATCGGCAGCCGTGCCGTTGCGGTGGAACTGTACCACTGTGGCGTTGAGGTAAGTATCAAAATTGACCGCCGCGCCAAAGAGTTGCACGCTGACGCTGAGTGCAGTCAGGGCGATGACCGCACCGCGACCCACCCAGGTCAGCGCACGCTGCGGCCTGCTAGCCCAGAGCGCGGCAATCAGCGGGGCGAGGCGTAGGATGGCAAACGGCAGAGCAGGCATCAGGTAGCGCGGCCCCCACGAGCCATCGCCATGCCAGGCAACCAGGTTGGCGTAGAACAGCGGGTGGATGAGCAACACGGCAAGGCAGGCGGCGGTCAACGCCCGCTGCTGCCGCCAGAAGCGGGGAATGGCAAAGGGCAGCAGGAGGAGGGGCAGGGCGTACCACAACAGCCCCTTGCCCGGCGAGAGCAGTAGATTGAACAGCCCCGCGCCGAAGGGATAGCTGAAGAAGTTGGTTTCGCCCACCGCCGTGTAGCCACTGCTGAACGGGCCGCCAAAGTAGCGCAGATTATATAGACCTAGCGGTATGTAGCCAACCGCGAAACCGCCCAGCCAGACAGCGGGCGGCAACCACCAGCGCAAGGCGCTACGCCGTTGCCACCCCAGCCACACCACATAGGCAAAGATAATCGGCAGAACCAACCCATTCTGCAGCTTGGTCGCCAACGCGGCGGCTAGCAGCAGCCCGCTAACCCAGTGCTGAGTGCTGAGTGCTGAGTGCTGAGTAAACCAGGTGGTAATCCTTGCCCTCCTCTCGGGAGGGGTTGGGGAGGGTGTGAGCTGCGCTATACTGTCCACCGCCTCTCCAGATGAGGGGGGTACATTTGCGATGTTGGGCCGGTCGCCTCCACCGCGCCAGGCGAAGTAGAGGGCGGCGAACAGCAGCAGGGCAGAGAGCGGCTCGGCAAACTGGGTGCGACTGTGCGGCCAGGCGAAGGTGGCGAAGGCGTAAAGCAAGGCGGTGAATAGGCCGACCCGCTGCCGATAGCCGAG
Organism: Chloroflexia bacterium; assembly: GCA_038230695.1. Lineage (GTDB taxonomy): Bacteria > Chloroflexota > Chloroflexia > QHBQ01 > QHBQ01 > QHBQ01. Next base: position 6,218 of record JBBRMT010000028.1, on the reverse strand, counting down.
GCGGGTGGCGAACAGGAAGAGCAGGGCGGCAAGCGCGGCTTGCACAAGCGGGTTGAAAATGCCCACATACAGGCGGGTAATGAAGGCGTGCTGCGCGGGTGGATAGCCACCTGCCGCTGCGTTGCCCAGCCAGTATAGCGGCAGTTGCAGCAGCGGCTTGAGGGGGCCGTACTTGCTAATGGCGCTGCCACCGGGCAGGGTGAAGCCTTGCACCGTGGGCGAATTATTAGCCTGGGTAAAGTTGAACTGCCCTTGCTGCGCCAACGCCTCGGTAGTGGCGAACAGGGTTTCTTCGTCGCTGGAATAGGTATGGCCGCCCATGGTTAGCACCAAAAAGGCGGCCAGCACAAGGAACAGGCCAACGGCATTTTGGATTTCGGATTTCGGATTTTGGATTTTGGGTTCGGTCACGAAGGGGAGTATAACATAGTTGCGTTACGCTTGGAGATGCAGTTCACCATATTGCAACGCATCTGTGGCGTAGGGGCGGATTGCGTCCGCCCAGTCGCTTGCCGCCAGCCGCTTGCTTACGGTATAATCAAACGCCATCTATATAAGCACCGAATGTACATCACCCCCAAAGGAGTGTCGTGAAGAAACTGCATTATACCGCGCCCGATTTTACTGTGCCGCAACTGCTTGATGCGCCGCCCGTTCGTACCGCCTCTGCGCCGCAAACCGGCGTGTTGCCGACCGATTTCTACTCCACCACCAACTACCCCACCTACGTCAAGACCGACGCGGGCTGGAGGCTAGTGGGCGATGCGAGGATGGATGCGGTTATCGTGATTGACGAGCAAGGGCCGCACTGCATTGAGCCGCGCCACGTCTCCGCTGGCACGCCGGTGGCGCTTGGTCAGCGCGAACATGGCGAGGAGGGCATCTTCGTCAACGAGAACCCATTTGTCGAGGATGGTGAGGACGAGGGCCGCGACGTGTTCAGCTTCATGTCCAGCGGCAGCAGCCGCGAACGACGCACCGATTATCACGAACTTGCCGAGTTGCTGGAAGCCGACCGCGTGCAGGGCGGCAATACCCTGTGGGTGCTGGGTCCGGCGGTGGTGCATAGCGGCGCACGCGAGGCAATGGAGTGGCTGGTGAATAACGGCTATGTCGGCGTATTGTTCGCGGGCAACGCGCTGGCCGCCCACGATCTGGAGACCTCCGCTTACGGCACCAGCCTGGGCATCAACAGCCAGGGGCGGGCGGTGCGCGGCGGCCATCGTCACCACATTGCGGCCATCAACCAGATCCGCGCCTATGGCAGCATCGAGCGGGCGATTGAGGCGGGCTACATCACCGATGGCATCGTTTATGCCTGCGTCAAACACCAGATCCCCATGGCGCTGGCGGGCAGCATCCGCGACGATGGCCCGCTGCCAGGGGTGATTACCGACGCGCTGGCGGCTCAGGTGGTGATGCGCGAACACACCAAGCGGGCGACCATGGCAGTAATGCTCGCCACCGCGCTGCACAGCATCGCCACCGGCAATATGCTGCCCACCTTCTACCAGCGAGACGGCGCAATCCTGCCCCTGCCAATTATCGCGGTTGACCAGGACGAGTTCGTGCTGTCCAAGCTGGTTGATCGCGGCACTCACCAGGCATACGGCATCGCCCGCAACGCCCACGACTTCCTGTTGCACATCGTCACCGCCCTCCAAAAAGTGCGCCAGGCATGAGGCATGAGTACCGCACGTATAAAGTTTCGATGAGCAGTGATGCGCCCCTACAAGGTCAGCATCAAAATTAAGTTAGTGAGGCAATGAGGTATGGCTGGGAAGATAACAAACCAGACAACTCAAAACTCAAAACTCAAAACTCCAGCAGGGTGGCTTTCTACAGCCCGCTGAACCCGGTGCAAAGCGGCATCTCCGACTATAGCGAGGAGTTGCTGCCCTACCTGGCCGATACGGGGCTGGATGTCACCCTGTTTGTGGATAACTATCGGCCCAGCAACCGCGACCTGCTTGCCAGCTTTGCGGTACATCCTGCCCGCGACTTTGCCCGCCTGCATCGCCAGCAGCCGTTCGCCGCCGCCGTCTACCAGATGGGCAACAGCCCTGCCCACGCCTATATCCACAAGGCGCTATTCGCCAATCAGAGCATTGTCCCCGGCGTGGTGGTTTTGCATGAGTACGTGCTGCATCATCTGGTGATGTGGATGGCGCTCAACGGCGGGCGGCGCAGGGATTATCAGCGCGAGATGGCATTGCGCTATGGTGAACGCGGTGTGGAGGCGGCCCGCCGCGTGCTGCTGGGGCAGATGCCGGAGAGTCTGTTCAGCTTCCCGCTAAGTGAGCGGGTAATCGCCGCTGCCGATCAGATTATCGTTCACAGTCGCTACATGGCTGACCAAATCGGCGAAATTGCCCCCGCCAGGCCGGTAACAGTGGTGCCGATGGGCGTGCCGCTGCCGCCGCATCTCGATGGGGCAGCGGCACGCGCCCGCCTCGGTATCAGCGAAGACGAGTTCATCATCGCCAGCCTGGGTCACATCAACCCCTACAAGCGGCTAACCCCTAGCCTGCGGGCATATAAAGCATTTGCGATGGAGCGGCCAAGCTCGCGCTACTTCCTGGTGGGCAGCATCAGCGCCAACTACAACGTGCGGCGGCAAATCGAGGCGCTGGGCCTGGCCGAGCGGGTGGTAGTTACCGACCATGTGGACACTGCCACATTTAACGATTATCTGGCCGCCGCCGATGTCTGCCTCAACCTGCGCTACCCAAGCGCGGGCGAAACCAGCGCCGCGCTGCTGCGGATTATGGGCGCGGGGCAGGCGGTAATCGTCAGCAACACCGCCGCCTTCGCCGAGTTGCCGCCCGCCACTGCTGCCCGCATCGAAGTAGACGGCGACGAAGAGGCGCTGCTGCTCGAGTATCTGCTGGCTTTCGCCGACCAACCCGCGCTCCGCGCCGCGCTGGGTGGCAATGCCCGCCGCTATGTGGCCCGCTATCACACTCTTGAAGGGGCTGCCGCTGGCTATGATGCGGTCATTCATCACCAACCCTGGAACGCCGCTGCCTACGCCAAATCGCTGATGATTACTGAAGACCTCGCCCCTGAACCAGTAAGCAGCAGGGAGAACGACGGTTCGCCCCTACACACCCCCTGGGCGAACGACGGTTCGCCCCTACACACCCCCTGGGCGAACGACGGTTCGCCCCTACAAATCGGCACTCAGCACTCAGCACTCAGCACTCAGCACTCAGCACTGGCGGAAGCATTGGCTGATGCCGCCGCCGATGTTGGCGTTGCGCCGGGCGACGAGGCGTTGCTGTGCGAGTTTGCGCGGGTAGCGGCAGAGTTCGCGGTGGAAGGGTTAACCTGGAATTGGAGACAGGGCGTGATGAATCACGCCCTTGTTGAAGGTCGTACCATGCTGTTCGCCTCAGTGATTAGACGAACCGAATTATTCACGAGTTTTCGCCAAAACCGTAATTGTGCGTTAGATTTCCCCATCTGAACTGTCTTTACTAGGAGTGAAGAGTAAAAGTTCAGAAAGGAAACCTATATGAAACGTTTTTCGATACCCGCGTTTGCCCTGGCTGTAACGGTAGTAGCCTTGCTCCTCAGCGCCAACGCCAGCGCATCCAACCCCTCCGCAGCCGCACCAAACCTGACCCCTACCCCCTCACCCACGCCCTGCAGCGGGCTATCACCCTGGACGCAGGCGCAGCCGCTAGGCGAAGCAGCGGGTGGGCCTGCCGTAGGCAGCGATGGCACCTATGTCTATGCTGCCGATGGATATGACTATCAGGCAGGCCATCTGGTGAATTATTTCGGTAGGTATGACCCTACTGCCAACACCTGGATGACCCTGACCAACTCGCCCGACGTGTTCGATGGCGCGTCGGCTGTTTATGCGCCGAACACTGGCAAGCTGTACGTATTCGGCGGCTTCCCCGGCAATTCGGTGCCGCTAACCACCACCCGCATCTACGACCCGGTTGCCAATAGTTGGAGTAGCGGCGCACCGATGCCCGATGCTCGTGGCGGGCTGGGCGCGGCTTACGGCAGCGGCAAGATCTTCCTGCTCGGCGGCCAGGGTCCAGCCATGAGTATAAACGGTCAAACCTGGGCTTACGACCCGGTTGCCAACTCGTGGATGACTATGACCGCCATGCCTGCGGCGCGGGTGGCGGCGGCGACAGCGGTAATCAACGGCCAGCTTTACGCCGCCGGTGGGCTGGATACCAGCTTCCAGGAAGATGCTACCCTGTTCGATTACGATATTGTCAGCAACACATGGAGCAGCCGCGCTAATATGCCAATCGGCATCTTCGGCGGGGGCGGCAGCGCGGCGGGTGGCAAGCTCTATGTCACTGGCGGCGGCTTCCCCAGCAATAATCGAGTGGGGCGTATCGCCGGTATTGCTGCGGTTCGCAACGTTACGCTGAGTTACGACCCGACCACCGATAGCTGGAGCAGCGGGCCAGTTCTGAATCAGCCCCGCTCCTTCCACGGTCAGGCAACAGCGGGCAATAAGCTGGTGGTGGTGGGCGGCGATATTACCAGCAGCGCCGCTACCAACAGCGTCGAGGTGGCTAGCCTGGTCAGTTGCGCTACGTCTACGCCAATCGCTACTGATACGCCAATCGCTACCTCTACGCCGATAGCAACAGATACGTCAACGGCTACGCCAATCGCAACCACTACGCCAGTGGCAACCGATACGCCGCTGGCGACTATTACGCTAACGGCAACCGATACCCCGGCAAGCGCAACCAGCACGCCAATGGCAACCGATACCCCCTTGCCGCTGCCCAGCGCAACCCCAACTGATTGCGCTAACCCTTTCCTTGACCTGAACGGTAACGTATTCTACACCGCGATCCACTACCTGAATTGTCGCGGGGTGATCAACGGCACCGATGCCACGCACTACTCTCCGGCTGGCACTTCGACAAGGGGGCAGTTCGCCAAGGTGGTTGTTCTCGGCTTCAGCGTGCCGTTCTACACCCCCACCCAGCCAACTTTCAGCGATGTGCTGCCTAGTTACTTCGCCTACGCCTTCATCGAGAGCGGCTACCATGCAGGCATCCTCAGCGGCTTCGATAATGCCACCTGCACCGCCAACGGGCAGCCCTTTCCCTGCTATCTGCCCAACTTCCCGATTACGCGCGGTCAGCTTACCAAGCTGGTGGTCAACGCGGCGCACTACCCTGCCTTCACCCCGACCACACCCACGTTCAGCGATGTGCCACCCACCAACGTATTCTACGCCAGCATCGAGACCGCCCACCACATGGCGGTAATCAACGGCTACTCCGACGGCACATTCCGCCCCAACAACAATATCCGCCGCGATGAGATGGCCCAGATCGTCTACAAAGGCGTGACCACGCCCTAACCAGTGCTGAGGGCTGAGTGCTGAGTGCTGAGTGCTGGGTGCTGAGTAAAGGCAAAGCAGGAGAGTGCGGTCAATCCCGCGCTCTCTTGTTGGTTTGGAGTTAGAGCTAGTCTCAGTCTCATTGCAACATAGGGGTATTGGGCGGGGAGACTGAGACTGCGATGGAGTAAGTTGAGATAACTACAACTTTAGGACGATGTTCAGGATTCGGCTGGTGAACTAAAATGGCTGTGCGGTAAAAGGTCCAGAGAAGAAATCTTATTGAATAAGGGAGGGAAAGATGATTATCCGCATCGTTCGTATCAAGGTACAACCGGGGATGCAGGCAGAGTATGAGCAGTTCCTACGCACCAAGGCGATCCCTAATTTGCAGACTAAGGATGGCTTGCTGGGGCTGTTTATGGGACCGCGATTGGGGACGCAACCTACGGAGCAGTTGATCATCGTGCTGCTCTGGCGCGACCTGGCGGCGCTGCAAGCGTTTACCGGAAACGTGCTGGATGAGGCAGTGATCTTGCCCGGCGAAGCGCATATGGTGGCGGAGATTAAGGTGGAGAACTATGAGAACCTCGACGCTGACGTGTTGAACTATGTCCGCGCCGGGGAGGCTTTCTAATCTATCGAGGGCGGGGAGGCGATAGGTTGGGTCAGACAGCGTGTAGGGGCGCATGGCATACGCCCTGGTGGGACGGCAATCTTGTTCGATTATGGCGAGGATGGTACGTCGCGTTTTGTTGCCCACGATAGACATTGACACTGGGCAAGCGAGCGTATGCCATGCGCCCCTACACCATTGTTGCTTGCGATAGGCATGATTGCCGCCCCATCAGGGCGCACAGCCGTGCGCCCCTACACCATCGTT
>JBBRMT010000027.1:0-29766 GCA_038230695.1 Chloroflexia bacterium | reverse complement strand
TTTGGGAGAAATGTTGCCCGCCATCAAAGCTGCACGCAACCGCTAGCAAAAAGCCCCCAGCAGGGATTTGGGAGAAATGTTGCCCGCCATCAAAGCTGCACGCAACCGCTAGCAAAAAGCCCCCAGCGGGGGTTTGGGGGAGAAAAGCCGATTTGCTACCAAGCTAGCGGGAGCCACTTCGCGTCTCACAGGCAACCATAATAGTCGCTATCACCCCTTCAAGCGACTCATACACTTCCATATTGGTGAAGCGCAACACCTGCCAGCCACGCTGTTCCAGCCAAAGGTGCGGGCGCTGTCATACTGCTCCTGTTCGGCGTGACTGTCACCATCCACCTCTACAATCAACCTGGTTGACAAACAACAAAAATCAACAACGTAGCGGTGAATGGGATGCTGATAGCGAAACTTGAAGCCGGTTTGCTGGTTGCGTAGCTGCGACCACAGCTTTGCTTCAGCAGGTGGGCGCTCCTGGCGAAGGCGATAGGCATTGGCGATGATAGTCGGGTCGGTGCGGTGTCCTTTGTCTTCGGGCATTGGCTTTTCCTTCAAACCTCGCTGGGGGGCTTTTTGCATTGCTGCTTACTTCATAGTTAGTAGTTGGGCAGCATTTCTCCCCCAAACCCCCGCTGGGGGCTTTTTGCTTAAGTTTCCAGCACGATTTTGCCGAACTGCTGGGCGGATTCGAGCAAGCGGTGTGCTTCGGCAGCCTCGGCGAGTGGCATGGTGGTGTGGATGATTGGCTTGATAGCATAGGCGGTGTAGAAATCGAGCATCGCGGAGAACTCGACCGCATTGCCCATCATCGTGCCAAATATAGATAGCTGGCGGCTGAACACAGTGCGAATTTCCACCTCGGCGGTTGGCCCGCTGGTTACGCCGTAGCTGACTAGGCGACCGGCGGGTTGCAACGCCTTGAGGCTGCCCGCCCAGGTGTCGCGGCCTGCGCCATCTATTATGACCGGCACGCCGCGCCCATGGCTGAGGCGCAACACTTCGGCGGCCCAATCGCCGCTGCGATAGTTGATGCCCTCGGTTGCGCCCAGTTCCTTCGCCCGCGCCAGCTTCTCATCGCTGCCCGATGTTACCCACACAGTCGCGCCCAGCGCGTGGGCCAACTGTAGCACGGCCAGGCCAGTGCCGCCGCCCACCCCCAACGCCAGCACAGTCTCGCCCGGCTGAATGTTGGCCCGCGTTACCAGCGCCCGCCAGGCAGTCAGGCCGGAGAGCGCCACGGCAGCGGCTTCGGCCCATGAGAGATAGGCGGGGCGGGGGTAGAGTTGGGCGGCGGGCAGGCGAATCAGTTCCGCATATGTGCCGTCGTCGGGGTCACCGAGGATGCGCCAGCCCTGCGGTTGGGCAGGGCCAGCGGGCCAAGCTAGCGAAGGGTTGATCAGCACCTCATCACCAACCCGCACGTTGCTTACCCCTGCGCCAACTTCCGCGACTACCCCTGCGCCATCGCTGCCCAGGATAACCGGTGTGTGCGTCGGCCTAAGCCGCTGCCAGATGTCGCGGTGATTGAGCGTGGCGGCTTTCAGTTGCACTACCACCTCGCCCGCCTGGGCGTGGGGATCGGGGTAATCACGATAGACAAGCTGCTCTGGCCCGCCTGCCTGCTCCAGCGCTACTGCCTTCATCGCATTGCTCCCCTATTCGTAATCCACGCCATCTTCGGCGCTGGGCGGGCGAGCATCGCGGGCGTTACGAATTAGGCCGCCGCCATCCGCTGCTGCCTGGCTAGCTTCGTTGCGTTGCCTTTGCTTGCGGTTCTGCCTCATCATTTGCTCCAGAAACTCGAATTGCTTGGTTATATACTGCTCGTACAAATCCTCGGCCTGCTCCACCTGAAACTCGTCGCGCTGCCTTAGCGCCTCAATTTGCGGCGGTAGAAGTGAAATATCGGCTTCAGTGATGCGAATCCGATCTTCTAGTAGCTGCAAGCGAGTGGAGAGCCGCTCGGCTCGCTGGTCGCTCACCTGGCGGAGATCGGCGGCATCGGCCTCTAGCTGCAAGCGCACCGTTTCGATGCGCTCCTGCTGCGCGAGGTAGCGTTCACCGTGGTCACGATTGATGCGCTCGATCAAATCTTCCAGTTTGTTGTACTCAGCGTGGATGGTGGTCAGGCTACTCGCCAGCGCGTCAATCTCCTCCACGAAGCGTTTACGCGTCTCCTCCATCTGGGTGACACGAGCAACCAGTGCGCCAAACTCGTTGCGTACCGACTCGATGCCCTGTTGCAACTCGATGTCCTGGCGACGCAGGCGCTGTTCCTCGATGCGTTGGGCCTCGCTGATACGAACCACCTCCTGGCGGTTCTCGGTTATTGCGCTGCCAGTCTCGTGCAGTCCGTCGGTTAGCTGGCGCTGCTGTTCGCCCAGCATCCCCACCTGAGCAGTGATGCCGCGTATTTGCAGCTGCACCGCCTCCATTTGTTGCACGCTAACGGTAGCCTGGTTCTGGCTGCTGCGGAAGCGTTCACCCAACTCGATAATCTGCGCCTGCATTTCCTTGAGTGGCTTGAGCGGCTCCTCAGCGTGCGCCTCAAGCTCGGCGATTTGCTTACGCAAGCGCTGGTCTTCGATCTGGCGCACCTGTAGCGATTGGCCTATCTCCATGCTCTGCTTGTCCACGCTCAACTGCAACTGGGCAGTGCGGCCCTCGCTCTGCCTCAACGCATCTTCCAGCCACTGCTGCCGTGCCACCCCTTCACGCAACTGGCGGCGCAACTCGTCGAGCTGCTGCTGCACGTTGAACATCTGCGCTTCCTCGCGCTTGCGGCGCTCGTCGTCGCGCACATTGGTAATAATATCGGGCATCGTCATCGCTCCCCTCTAACGAAGAATGTAGAATGTAGAATGTGATCTGCCATAGTGGATCTCACATCCCCATTCTACATTCCTCCTTCCTGATCTATACCATGCAATCTTTGAATCTCACTTACCAGTTGGTCAATGTTGGGCGCTGCTTCCGCCCATACCGGCACGAGCTTTTCTTCGTCAATGTTATGTTGCCCCTCAATTGCCAGGGGCAAGGGCAACCCATTCAGCCCAAGCAGGGTGGCGGCAGCGCTGTCGCCCAGGGCGGGCAGGTTGTAGCCGCCTTCCAGCACGGCCAGCGCCCGCCCCCCGCTGTATGCCTTGGCGATGTCGCGCACCATACTCGCCATCTGATAGTAGCCAAGTGCGGTCAGGCTCATATAGGCAATAGGATCGCGATGATGTGCGTCATATCCCGCAGAGATGATCACCAGTTGTGGGCGGTAACGGGCGGCAGCGGGGGCAAGGATGTCGCGGTAAACCTGCAGATAGCCAGCGTCACCAACCCCATGCGGCAGGGGGACATTCAAGGTATAACCCCGCCCGGCACCGCTGCCCCGCTCGTGCCGCCCGCCGGAGCCGGGGTAGAAGGGATACTCGTGCGTGCTGAAGTATAGCACTCGTGGGTCGCGGTAAAAGATGTCCTGGGTGCCATTGCCGTGATGCACATCCCAGTCCACAATCAGTACCCGCTCGATGCCGTTTGCCAGCGCGTGCGCCGCCGCAATCGCCGCGTTGTTGAAGATGCAGAAGCCGCCCGCGTGGTTGGCATTGGCGTGATGGCCGGGTGGTCGCACCAGCGCGAAGGCGGTGGGATGTGCGCCGCTGAGGAGCAGATCGACCCCTACCACCGCCGCGCCCGCCGCCTTCAGACTGGCCGCCCAGGTGCGCGGTGAGATGACGGTATCAATGTCCATCCAACGCCCGCCCGCCTGGGCGATGCTCTGCACCTGGCGGATATATTCGCCATCGTGGACGCGCTCAAGCTGCGCGATAGTCGCATCGGGCGGGCGTATATAGTCGCTCTCCCCGGCCAGGTCATAATTCGCTAGCGCCTCGCGGATGGCGGTTAGCCGCTCAGGTCGCTCCACGTGTGCGCCGCCAGTGTCGTGTTCGAGGTAGATGGGGTCGTAGATGAGCGCGGTTGGCAGTTCCATGAGAGGAGTATAAGGCAAGCGGGTAGGATGTGTCAACGGTCTCACCCTTGCTTTTCGGCAGGACTTGAAAATAAGGGTACTATACGGCACATCCAAAAGTACCATTTTGCAAAATGGTGGTTGACAGCCATCACTACATGGATTATAATAGCACATAGTCACGTAGTAGGGTCGCAGTGTGCAGTATGTGGGGTTCGAGGGGAGGCAAAGTAATGGCGCGAGTTAATACAAGGTTCAACTTCATCGCAATGGCGACGGTGGCAGTAGTGTTGCTGCTGATGGCCTGCAGCGCACCGGGTGACAAGCAGGCTAACCCCGCCTCCCAGGCTCTTGCGAGTAACGGCACTAGTGTGGCAACCGCTACCCTCTCACCTGGTGCAACATCAACCGCCACTTATGATGCACCGCCGACCGCGCTTGACAATAGGAACGACCCTAATGCACCCTATGACCTCGTCACGCCTATCACTAGCGATGTCATAGAGAGGTTTGTCACGCCTTCTCCCATAGCCACTTCAGGCATGACAGCGACCCTTGCTCCGGTGCGCCCAGAGGATAAGATCTCGGCTGACCTGGCCAAGGCAATGACTGACAGCCCCCAAGATATTAACTTTGTGATCATGCTCTCTGAGCAACCTACATCTTATAGCATTGGTATAGATACAAGTAAGATGAGTGATACACAGCGCCGCCAATACCTGGCTGATCGAGACAAGACCCTGGCTGATCGTACGCAGCCAGCGGTCAAGGCTGCTTTGGATAAACTCCAGAAGAGTGGTCAAGTACACTCGTATGCATCATTTACAATATTCAACGGCTTTCAGGTTGAAGGAACAGCTGAGGCGGTTAAAGAGATATCTAGCCGCACGGATGTGGGTAGCTTGGACATTGTCCACACTATGTCCCCATGGACAATATGATGCAAGCACCACCGACACCAACGGTGCAAGGCTATCTAAGCAATACAGATAGAGTTAATAGCGGACCAGAATGGAATATAAATCTGATCAGCGCCCCCGCACTTTGGGCGCTCTCTACTCCAGTAAATGGCACAGGTGTTACGGTAGGTGTTATTGATACTGGGGTAGACTATTTTAATACAGCCCTAGAGACCAAGTTTCGTGGCTATGTTTATAGCGATCCCAATAACCCTATAACAGATTATAACTGGCACGTTCAGCAGCAGGGTACCCCAACGCCTGCTCTCAATCTCACCCCTCCAAGCTCGAATGGTGCAATTCACGGTACCTTTATGACCGGGATAATTTTGGGTAGCCAAGGTGTTGACCAGGTTGGAGTAGCACCTGGAGCGAATTGGATTGCCTGCAAGCTTCCGTATAGTTTTACTGATGTAGATATAGCTGCCTGTATGGGCTGGATGCGTATACCAACTACTTGGAATGGCACTCCTGATGCAAGTAAGGCCCCACAGATCGTGAATATTAGCGCTGGATGCCAGTGCGACTCGCAGCCTATGAATATATCCATCTTGCAGCTACTACAGGCGCACATACTTCCTGTCGTTGCTGCTGGAAACTCTGGGCCAAACCCTGTAACCATAGATAGTCCTGCTAAGTCGAGGTATGCCAATTCAGTCGGTGCCGTAACCTATTCTACCCCAGGCGCTACACCAACCTTGGTGACATCCAGTAGCCGTGGCCCCGCTCCATCCCCAACATCGACTCCCCCTGGCCCCACCCCTGTAGGAGGGAGACTTGATACCACTACCAACCTTGTTAAACCAGAGGTAGCAGCTCCAGGTGGGGGCGATAATGCCACTAACCCTCAGTACACGCAGATAAGGTCAACTACTGTAGGCGGTGGGTATACTTATTCTTTGGGTATGACATCAGCTGCTGCGGCACACGTATCAGGGGTAGCAGCCTTGCTCCTATCTGCGTATCCCTACCTTACCCGTGAATTGTTGGAGTATTACCTGGTACATGGCACGATAAACGGCCCAGGACACCAGCCAGACAATAATTACGGCTTCGGTTTGGTTAATGCGTATCGCTCATGGAGCATTGTCAATATCGTTGGTCACTGCCCAGGGTATTTTACTGATATATCTGGTGTTCCTGGTGCGTACTTCATTAGCCTACTAAGCTGCGGAGGAGTTGTAAGTGGATATACTGACCCTAACGTTTGTCCGCCGTCAGGCATACCTTGTTTTCTGCCTCATAGCAGTATTACCCGTGCAGAGTTCGCCAGGGTTGTTGACCTCGCTTTTGGAGTTGCCCAATATACGCCGCCAAGTCAGATATTCTACGACGTACCGCCAAGTAGCTGGGCTTACGAATACATCAACTCAGCAAATTACGCTCATATGATAAGTGGGGAAGATATAAGTACCTGCACAGCATATCACGTAACCTATCCCTGCTTCTTGCCTAATCTTGCAATTACTCGTTCACAGGCAGCAATCATCATCATGAGGGCAAGGGTATATCCTGTTCATCACCCATCCACCCAGACCTATCAGGATGTATCGCCTAGCAGCATTTCCTATGATGCAATTGAGACTCTTACATATCAGGGAATCATCAACCCCTCCAATCAAGATGGATTTTGCGGTTACGGTTTCTGCTACTATAATCCGAACGATTCTCTTTGGCGTGAATACTCTGCTACACTTACTGGTAGAGCAGTTCTCCACATTGCACCCTCGCCCTAAGCGGAATGTGTTGCTGCTCATATTTACCCTTTCTTATTCTGCCTGCGTTGCACCCGCGTCGCCAGCCTGCTGATTGGGTTGCCCATCCGACGGGACAGGCGTTGGTGTAGCAGCTCGTTCTGCCAGCGCAGCATCTCAAGCTGCTGCTGTTGCCCACGCTTCTCGCCTTCAAGTATCCCCGCCTGACTTATTGCCTCAGTGTAGGTATCGAGCAGCTTTGCGTGCGCCTCGTCCAGCGTGACAAGCTGCTGCTCTAGCTTGCGCTGGCCCTCGGTTAGCTGGGTGAGGGCGCGGATCAGGGGCAGCGTCACAATACCTAGCATATCCGCTGCCACATCGTCCGGCTCGGGTCGCGCCGCCCGCTCAACGAACCCTTGCAGCGCGGCGGGTGGTTCACCCTCGCGCATAATCACGTAGGCACGGCGGTAGCCAGGGCCACGCTGGTCGCGGTCGTAGAAGCGGGCGTTGTAGGTCTGGTCCAGGCGCTGATGTAGCAGCCAGGTGTCGGGCAAGGCGGTGAGCAGATGCTTGAGCAGCATCATCGTTTGCCAGCGCGGCAGGTAGCCGCTGGCGAAGGCAACGTATTTCGCGCCCTGCTGGTGCAGCCAGCCATCCACCCACTGCGGCTCAGGAATACCATATTGTTGATGTTCGGCAAGCATCGGGTTGGTCACGCCGAAGCTGGTGAGGTACTCGGTTAGCGCGTCCTCCGCCCACTTGACCCCGGCGGTGGCGTGCGGCGCACCAAGTATCACTGCCCGCCCCGCCACCCGCCCCAATTCGGTCAGAAACGCACCCCTTCCCGACATGGGAATATGTTCCAGCGTGTCGCAACTGGTTACAACCTCAAACGCGCCATCGGCAAAGGGCAAATCGGTGCCATTTGCCTGTTGATAGTTTGGCCCCTGGTGCGACGCGGTGTCCACCACCAGGGTTTCATCTTCGGGTAGGAAGCTGGTCAGGGGCATGATGCCGTTGGCGGTGGGGAAGTAGCCGCCCACATCGAGGATACGCCAGGGCTGGATTGCGCCCGCCGCCTGCTTCAGGGTGGCAACAAGCTCGGCGGTCAGACGGTAACGTTGGTACTGGTCGAATGGCATCGCCAGCAGGTGATCCGCCTCCCAGCGCGGGTCGTAGGGGATGGTCAAGGTTGGGTTTGCTCCTGATCGTGAAAATGGGCAAGGTACAACATTGCGGTGAATTATAGCACAGGCCGACGCTGCGTTTCAAACGCAGCTTGGAATTGTCGAAGATACTTCCCCAGCCCCATTCGTATAACCAGCACCCAGTGGAAGACTACTCGCCAGAGCGGGTGCGCTTCGACACCATCGTGGATGGCAAAGCTCTGCGTGTCAACATCTCCGGTGCGGAATATTATCGGGTGGACACGCCGTAGCGACCGGCGCATACCATGCGCTCCTACGACTGTTGATGTATTGACAACCATCATCCGTGTTGGTTATAATTACGCCCACAAGATAAAGAGGCAATGACGGAGATTCAGTAGATTGCGCGTGGTGACAACCGCAGAGAGCAGGCTGTATGGTGCAAGCGCCTGCCGCACGCCCGCAACCGAATTACCCTCCTGAGCCACAGGCTGAACGCACGTTACCCCTCACCCTAACCCTCTCCCGCAAGGGGAGAGGGGATTGAGCGGGGATTGTAATTAGGCCATGTCGGGTACGCCCGTTATAGCGGCCAACGAGGTTGTCGTCTTGCGGCAACGAAGAAGGGTGGTACCACGTGCTGGCCCACGATTTAGTAAATCGCGGCCCGCCGTCCTTTCACTAACCCCAACTCCCCATATCTGGGGGTTGACTGGGTAAAAGAGAGGGCGGCGGGTCTCTTTTTGCCCTCAATTGCAGTATTGCGATTGCCTGCCAATCTGCAATCTGTAATTCTGTAATCTGCAATTAGCGCAAGGAGGCAGCGATGAAGTTTACGATTGATCCCAAAGTGTTCCAGCGTTTCCCCACCGTCTACGTCGGCGTGGTAGTCGCCTATGGGCTGAACCTGGATATGGTGGATGATGAGGCAGTGGCCGTGTTGCTGGACAACGCCCTCGACGACCTGCACCATCGGTTCAAGAGCAGCGATGCGCTGCGGGCCGATCCTGGCATCAAGACGTGGCGCGATGCTTTCACCGCGCTGGGTTATAACCCCAACAAGTTCCCCTCCTCAATCGAGGGGCTGGCAGGCCGGGCGTTGAAGGGGCGGATGCCGCGAGTCAGCCCCATCGTAGATGTGGCGAACAGCGTGGCGCTCAAGTATCTGCTGCCCATTGGCGCACACGACCTGAGCCGCACTGAGGGCGACCTGCACCTGCGCCCCGCGAAGGAAGGCGATTTCTTCACCCCGCTGGGCAATGCGGAGACGGATAACGAACCGGAGCAGCCCGACGCGGACGAGTTCGTCTATGTTGACGATAGCGGTGAGGTGCGTACCCGCCGCTGGGTCTGGCGGCAGGGCAACAACGCCAAGATCGAGGAAGATACCAATGCCGTCTTCTTCCCGATTGATGGCTGGCAGGAGGTCAACGACGATGCGGTGCGGGCGGCCACTGCCGAACTCGCCACCCTGGTGCGCGAAGTGTTCGACGCACGGGTGCAAACCTTCCATCTCGATGCCGAACACAACCACGTCACCTGGCAAGAGGGCGATCTGGACAGCGGTGAACGCCGCCGCGCCGGCGACCGCATCACCGAGCCGCATGGCCTGCCGATTATCAGCGAGGTGCGCGAACGGGCCAGACCTGCTACGACCCAGGCGGTGGTGGATGAGGAGATCATCCAGGACATCCTAACTCGCGGCACGGTAGACGTGATCGTGCGCGAGGATATAGAGAAGACGTTGCGGAGCGGGCGGCAACTGCGAGTCAAGTTCGGCATTGACCCCACCAGCAGCAAGGTTCACCTCGGTCGCGCCGTGCCTATCCGCAAGATGCGCCAGTTTCAGCGGCTAGGCCACCAGATTATCATCATCATCGGCGACTTTACCGGGATGCTGGGCGATGCTAGCGACAAAGATGCGACGCGGGTTATGCTAACCCGCGAACAGGTGCGGGCCAACATGGCAACCTACATCGAGCAGATAAAGGGTATCCTCGACGCAGGCGGGGTGGAGTTCCGCCACAACAGCGAGTGGCTGGATGCGCTGCGCTTCAGCGAGATAATCGGCCTTGCCAGCCAGTTCACCGTGGCCCAGATGTTGCAGCGCGAGAACTTCGCCGAGCGTTGGCGTGACGAGAAGCCGATTGGCCTGCAAGAGATGCTATACCCGCTGCTGCAGGGCTACGACAGCGTGGCGATCGAAGCCGACGTGGAACTGGGCGGCACCGACCAGTTGTTCAACCTTCTGGCGGGGCGCACCATCCAGAAGGCTTACGGGCAGAAGCCGCAGGACATCCTCACCAACCAGTTGATTCCCGGCCTGGACGGGCGCAAAATGAGCAGCAGTTGGGGCAACACCACCAACATCGTAGACGACCCCACCGATATGTTCGGCAAGCTGATGAGCATCAGCGACGAGCAGATGCCCATCTACTTCGAGATGACCACCGACCTGCCGCTATCCGAAGTCGCCTCAATCAAGGAGGCAATCGAGAAGGGAGAGTTGCACCCGATGGAGGCGAAGAAGCGGCTAGCTGCCGAGGTGGTCAAGCTCTACCACGGTCAGGCTGCCGCAGATGAGGCTCGCGCCGGGTTCGAGAAGGTGTTCCAACAACGCGCCCTACCGGAGGAGATACCCGCGATCTTGCTCAAGGACGACGCGCCGCGCAGCATCCTCGACCTGCTAATCCAGACTGGCCTGGCCCCCAGCCGCAAGCAGGCCCGCCAGCTTGTGGATGGCGGTGGGGTTAGCATTGACGGCGCGAAAGTGACCGACATCGCCGCCCAGATTACCCCAATGCCTGGCATGGTGGTGAAGAAGGGTTCGCGCAACTTCGTCAAGCTGCATATCGCTGCCGAGCAACCAGAAGCAATCCGCGCCGCCCTGCAGCAGGCGATTGCGCGTCATCACCAGGTGCGGATTGACTATACCCACAACCTTGATGGCAACCGCGCAGGCGTATCGCTGGATGGCGAAGCGATTATCCCAACCGAGATCAAGCCTGCCGCGCATGGCGATATGGTGTGGGTGGCAAAGCCAGAAATCAAGAGCTATAACCTCAGCGGCATTACCAGGGTGGTTAGCACCGGCGAGGCGGCGGGGGATTAGTTGATGTGCAAAAAGACCCCAGCGGGGGTTGGGAGAATCTTGAAGTGCAATAATGCTTTGGTAAGCACAGGGTGGGTGTGTGCTTACAACCAACCTTACTGGCACTACGAGATTTCTCCCCCAAACCCCCGCTGGGGTCTTAGTTATTCAAGCGGCAAGATTTCTCCCCAAATCCCCGCTGGGGCTTAGATTAAGGCGTTGGCTGCGATGTGGCGTATTATGTTTGCTACGATACGCCCATGAAGCGGGTGGGCGTGATGCGGATTGCCTGGCTGTAGTTGCTAGCCATGCTTGAGGCGCTCCAACCCATCTCGGTAAGCAGAGCGGCGTATTTCTCAGCGTAGGCGGGCAGGGTAGGATCCACACTGCCAGCAGGCAGCAACTCGGCCTGTCCCTCGACCACGATTGGGTCGTTGCCCCCTTTGCTGTCGTCTAGCGCCAGAGTCACATTGGGGTTCTGCATTATGTTACGCAGCTTCTGATTGTTGGGGATGCTGAAGATGAGGATAGTCGCGCCATCCCAAAGGAACCAGACGGCTACCAGATGAGGGCGACCATCGGGGCGCACGCTGCCCAGCCACATAATCGGCGCGGTGCGTAGCCGCTCGTCAATGTGCTTGTCCTTATCCTGGGTTAGATCGAGATTAGTCTTTGCCATATTGAAGCTCCTTTTGTCTATATGATTCGAGTTACGCAATTGGCAATGAAAGTAAAGCCATTCTATAACGGCGAACCGTTGTTCGCCCTGCCCGGCAGGGTAACTCCTAATGTTGAACAGTTTAGTGACTGGCCCATGTGGAGAGCCAGAGAAACTGATACGGCTCCAGCCTGCTTACCTCGCCGATTTGCTGATATTCAGCGTTGGTAAGCAATTCGGTGGCGACCATGGTGGAGAGTTCTGCAGGGATGGTGAAGGTTTGGGGCTGGGCCGACAGATTGTGCAGGGCAAAGATGCGTTCGCCCTGCCACTCGCGGCTGTGGACGAGGATGGCGGGATTGGCGATTTCGTGCAGGGTCAACCGGCCTACGCCAAAGGCGGGGTGGGCCTTACGCACAGTAATCAGGTGGCGAAGCTGGTGGTAGAAGGAGTGGGCATCGGCTTGCTGCGCCGCCACATTGACGTGGGCGGGGTCATAAGGCGGCGTGGCGATGATCGGCGCGTAGAGATGGTCGGGGTAGGCGGCGGAGAAACCAGCGTTGGCGCTGCTATCCCATTGCATCGCGGTACGCACCCCATTGCGGTCGGGCAGGGCAATATCGTCGCCCATACCGATTTCGTCTCCGTAATAGATGGTCGGCGAACCGGGCAGGGTAAAAAGGGTGGAGTAAGCCAGCAGGATGGGGCGCGGGTCATTGCCCAGCAGCGGGGCAAGTCGTCGTCGCACCCCCCAGTTGATGCGCTGGCGAGGGTTGGGCGCATAGTAATTGAATAGGAACTCGCGCTCGGCAGGTGTGACCATCTCGAAGGTAAGCTCATCGTGGTTACGCAGCATCGTTCCCCACTGCGCTGCAGCGGGCAGGTGTTCGATCTCGCGCAGGGTGTGATAGAGCGGCGCGGCGGCCTCGCTGGCAAGGGCAAGAAAGGTGGCGGTCATCTGCGGGAAGTTGAACAGCATCTGCAATTCGTCGCCATTGCCAAAATATACCAGGCTGGGGATGGGTGGCTGGTTGGCCTCACCCAACAATACCGCTTCAGGGTTGCGCTGATTGACGAACTGGCGTAGCCGCTTCAGGTAGGCGTGGGTTTCGGGCAGCCCCTCGCAATTCGTCCCATCGCGCTCATACAGGTAGGTCACAGCATCGAGGCGAAAGCCGTCCACGCCCAGATCCAACCAGTAGCCCGCCACATCGAGCATCGCCTGCTGCACCGCCGGGTTATCGTAGTTGAGGTCGGGCTGCTGCGGGTAGAAGCGATGCCAGTAGTATTGCTGCGAACCCTCATCCCATTGCCAGTTGCTGCTCTGGGTGTCCTTGAACACGATGCCCGCTTCCTTGTACTTGCCAGGGTCATCGCTCCATACGTACCAGTCGCGGTAAGGGTTGGCGCGGCTGCTGCGCGACTGCACGAACCACTCGTGCTGGTCGCTGCTGTGGTTAAGCACCAGGTCGCAGATAATGCGGATGCCGCGCTGGTGCGCCGCGTCCACCAGCCGCTGGAAATCTTCAATCGTGCCGTACTCCGGCAGCAGCTTGCGATAGTCGCGCACATCGTAGCCATCGTCCACCAGCGGCGAGTCGCAGATGGGCAGCAGCCAGATGCAATCCACCCCCAGTTCCTTGATATAATCGAGCTTCGCAATCACCCCTGCCAGGTCGCCATGGCCGTCGCCGTTCGCGTCGTAGAAGGCACGCACGTATAGCTCGTAGAAGATGGCGTTGGCGTACCAGGGTGGCTGCGGCAATTGCGGCTGGGGATTTAGCGGCGCGTCAGGGAATATAGGGGAGTTGAACGGGTGGTCGGTCATTGCCGTTATCCTCTCTAACGCAGTGAAATAGGGACACAAGTCGCAATAAACCGCCCTTATGTATGGGTGTTGAGGCGATTGTACTACAGGGCGCAAGCTGGAGTCAAGCTGGGGTAAATCGCAAACCCGCTAGAAACGTCATCGTTACTTCATCGCCATTCCTGCTCTCCTTGGGCGCGATCATTAGGCTTCCGGCATCGGAGCATTGAGGAACGAAGACACCATCGGTAGTATCAAGTCGGGGCGGAACAGGATGGTAACATGAGTGGTGCCAGGGATGATGGCGAGTTGGGAATTGGAGACACCGACCATCATACCATCCATCTTGCCACCATCAAGCAGGCCAAAAAACTCCAGGATGTGCTGAGGGCGGACGCTGTCGGCATCGCTGTATACGAGCAGCGTGGGCGCTTTAATCGCCGCTACGCCAGTTGACCAGTCGTAATCCTGACTGAGCATCTGACTCAGCTTGACGACCAACGTGGGCCAATCTTCCGGCCTGGGTGCGACGTTGGCATATGCCTGGTGCATGGGGCTGCCGACGAATGATTTGGCGGCTTCGGCATCCAGCGCCGACATTCCATCGCGGCTCTCAGGATACCAACCCTCGCGCTTGAAGACAGTCGAGATAACCACCAGCTTACGCACCAAATCGGGATGGCGGATGACGGTTTGCAGCGCGACCCCGCCACCTAGCGAGTAGCCAAGGATGTCCGCTTGCTCGATGCCGAGCTGCTTCAGCAAAGCGGCAATGTCGTCCGCCATCAGCTCGTAGCTCAACGGGCGCTCGATGTCAGCGGTATGCCCATGGGCCTGCAATTCGACGGCGATAACCTGCCGTGTCCGCGCCAGGGCGGGGAGGATCGGCTCAGACACTTCACTCGCACCGAAGCCAGGCATGATTGGCTCAAACATTTCAATCACCCCCAGGCCACCGTGAATCATCACTAGCGGCTGGCCTGTGCCGTGGATTTCGTAGTACATCTTCAGGCCGTTCACCGTAGCGTAGCCGGTTTGTGCGGGAGCAGTTGTCATCTCCATTCCTTTCAATTGGCATCACGCCTGTGACAGCATGATGAGTGTGGTTAACCGTTCGTTGGACATCCGCCCATCAACGTCAAGGTAAGGCGAACCAGAGCGAAATGGATTCGCGCTCACCGATCCGCAGGTGCAGTTTATCCATTGCTATTGCCGCCAATGTAGGGGTGGGCTACGTTCACCTTAGTGCGCGATCGCAATACTATGAACTGCATCACCAATACGAACTGGTATTATACCTTACCAATCGCTAACTATAAGACAAAGAAGCTACTGCTTTCAGAAAGGGAGTTGTAACATCGGCTTCATTATAGCACAGATGTTTGTACTTTGCAATCGCTTGCACCCCTGCTGAACCTTGCAGCGGCGATTAGTGGTATAATGCAGAGACATGAAGCGCGGCTGAAGGGCCGCTAGCGGCAAAAGGAGCAAAGCGGCATGGCAAGAGTAACGATTGTGGGGCTGGGGCTGATTGGCGGTTCGGTGGGGCTGGCGTTGCGCCAGTGGATGAACACGCCAGATGGCCGCAAGAATCCTTTCGAGCTAGTCGGCTACGACAAGGATGGCGAAAAGGCCAATATGGCGGCGCGGATGGGCGTGGTCAACTCCGTCTCCCGCGACTTTGGCGGGGCGGTACGCAACGCCGACATGGTGATCATCTGCACGCCTGCGCTGGGAGTACGTGAGGTTTTGGCTGCGCTTGCGCCGGTGGTCAGCAGCGGCGCGGTCGTCACCGACACCACCAGCACCAAGCAACAGGTGTTGCAGTGGGCCGACGAGTTGCTGCCCAATAACGTCCACTTCGTGGGCGGCCACCCTATGGCGGGTGGCACTGGCGGACTGGGCGAGGCTAAGAGCAATCTGTTCACCGGCGCAACCTACGCCATCTGCCCCTCGATGCGGGCTAGCGAGACGGCTATTGAGCAGGTCATCATGATGGTGCGGATGCTGGGGGCTAGCCCGCTGTTCATTGATCCGCTGGAGCATGATGCAGCGGTGGCGGCAGTCAGCCATATGCCCTTCGCGCTGGCCGCAACGCTAGCGAAGGTAACGATGGACAGCGATGGCTGGTCGGAGATGGGCAAGCTGGCGGCCAGCGGCTACCGCGACATGACCCGCCTGGCCGAGGGCGATGCGGTAATGCACCGCGACATCCTGCTCAGTAACCGTGAAGCGGTGGTTAGCTGGCTGGATCGATATATTGCCGTGCTGTTCGACCTACGCGAGATGGTTAAGGCCACTGACCCCAACAGCCCCAGCAGTGAGGCTGCGCTACGCATCGAAAAGTTCTTTGCCACCGCGCGGGATGAGCGCGAGAAGTGGCTTAACGAGCGGGCGGGTGGCAACCGCGCTCTGGAGACTGAGTTGCAGAACATTAGCATGGGCAACGTGGTCAGTCGCGGCATCCTGGGCGGCTTTGGGCGCAAACCGCAAGGCAAGTAAAGGGCCAATGAAGCTAGAGCGCATTTTGGTGGTCAAGCTGGCTGATGTCGGCGACCTGCTGATGATTAGTGCGGCGCTGACTGCGCTGCATCGCGCCCACCCCGATGCGCGGATTGACGTGCTGGCCCCCCCCAAGTCGGCAGCCACCTTGGCCGCGCTGCCCTACATAGATAACGCTATCCTATTCGACAAGTTCGGCTTCGATCGGCCCACCGCGTTGTTGAACCCGCGCCGTTGGGCTGCTGGCTTGGGCTTCGTTCGCCAACTCCGCGCCGCCCACTACGATGCAGTGGCGATAATGCACCATTTTACCACCCGCTTTGGCAGCGTGAAGTTTGCCGTACTGGCCCTGGCAAGCGGCGCAAAGAGACGGGCGGGGTTGGACAATGGGCGGGGCTGGTTCCTCACCGATCGCTACCCCGATGCGGGCTTTGGCGCAATGCACGAGGCGGCCTACTGGCAGCAGGTGGCTGCCCTGCTCGGCGCAGACCCTGCGCCCCTACCCCTCTCATTCACCCCCACGGCGGCGGATATAGAGCGGGCAAGCCAACTACTCGCCCCCTTGCTGCATAAAGACGGCCCGCTGGTGGCAATCCACCCCGGCACTGGCGCATATGCCCCGGCGCGGCGCTGGCCCGCTGGCTACTTCGCGCAACTGGCGCGGCGGTTGCGCGACACGCTGAACGCCCGCCTCATCATTGTGGGCGGGCCTGACGTAAGCGAGTGGGCGGTGAAGATTATCGAGAGTGCGAACCTGGGGGATGATGCAAAGACCCTGAACCTGAGCGAGCAGACAACGCTGGGCGAACTGGCGGCGGTGCTGGCCCGCTGCGATTTGTACATTGGCAGCGACAGCGGCCCGCTGCACATTGCCACCGCCAGCGGCGTGCCAGTGCTGGGTATCTATGGGCCGAGCAACCATCGGGCCTGGGGGCCATACGTGGCGGGCGGTGCAGCCACCGTGCTTGACGCGCTAACCCAGCAGCCGCAGGAATGGCCGCAACCCACTAGCCATGCGGTGCTGCGCCAGTCGCTAGCCTGCAGCCCCTGCCTCTACCGCGAACACGCAGTCGGGCTGCGTCACGGTTGCCCGCCCCGCGAGTGCCTCGATACCCTAACCCCCGATGCGGCGCTGGCAGCGGTGCGGTTGATGCTGGGCGCAGGGTAGGCGTACCCTATATGTAGAACAGATGCCCCCACCAGACGTGAGGGGCGCATTGTTTTGCCACCCGCCCAACCAAAATGATATACTACCCTCGCAGTTCAGCTTCACATAAATGGATTACTTGAAGATCTGCAACCTCTACGCTCCTTATCCGTTACACACGGTGAAGGAGGGTTAATGGTGGCGGCGAAAGGATACGCAGTGGCCCTGGATGAGATCGCATGGGTCGAACGCGCACGTCGTGGGGAGGAGGCTGCTTTTGCGGCCATCTACCAACGCTACGAGCGGCGTATCTATGCGTATGTCTATCGCATTATGGGCAACCCCGACGACGCTTTTGACCTGACCCAGGAGACGTTCATCAAGGCTTATCAGGCGTTGCCCCGCCTGGGCAATGAGCAGGAACTAAACCTGTCCGCCTGGCTGCACCGCATTGCCTCCAACACCTGCCTCGACATCCTGCGACGGCGGCGGCTGATTAGCTGGCTGCCGTGGGAGCATGAGCGCGAACGTGGCGAGGGCGTGGCCGAGCCAGCCAGCCACGATGCCAGCGGCGACCCCGAACGCAGCTACGTGCAGCAAGAGACTACCAAACAAGTGCAGGAAACCCTGCGCCGCATGAGCGCCCGCAACCGTATGGCGCTGGTGCTAAAGGAATACCAGGGAATGTCGTGCGACGAAATCGCCGATGTGATGGATGTATCGCGGGGCGCGGTCAAATCCATCCTCTTCCGCGCCCGTGAAGAGTTCCGCAAACTGTACGGCGAAGAAGCGAGGGACTAACAAATGAACTGCGGCGACATGGGGCCGCTGCTGTCCGCCTACTACGATGGTGAGGCGACGGCAGATGAGCGAAAGTTTGTTGAAGATTGCCTGGAGAGTTCGCCCGAAGCGATTGCCCAGTTGCGCGAGTATCGTCGCATTACCGGCGAATTCGAGGCGCTGCCACACCCAACGCCGCCCGCCAACCTGCGTCGTAGCGTGATGAACCAGGTGCATACGATTTCCAGCGCCAAAGCGGCCCTTGCCAGCGCCACGACCGAGCGTTATCGCAGCGTCGAGCGCAGCGCCACCGGCTCGGTGCGGCGGCCAGTCACGGTTGCCACCGTGCTGGGCCAGGGGCTGAAGCTGGGCGCACTGCTGGCGGTTCTGGTTGCTCTGCTGATCGCCTTTACCCTGGTGTTCAACCAGTTCAACCGGAATCAATCCAGCACCAATATTGCGGCGGGCGGAACCCAGACTGCGGTAGCAATGCTCCCCGGCACCAATACGCCTACGCCTCAGCCGAGCAGCACGCCAGTTGCGCTGGAGACATCCACACCTGCTTTGGTGCCGGGTGTCCCCACCAACGCGCCAGCCGCGCCAACCAACACGCCAATTAGCGGCGGAACGGTTGTCGCCCAGGCAGTGCCAACCAACACCAGCGCCATGCCAGCGCCGACTAACACGCCCGCGCCGCTGCCGCCCACGCAACTCATCACCGCGCCGCGCTCGACCAACACCACTGCGCCGGTTCAGCCTGCCAACACTGCCGCACCAGCGCGAGCTACCGATACTGCGGCTCTAGCAGCATCGAAGCCAAGCGCTACACCTACCGCACTAACGGCGCAAACAACCGATACGCCCATCGCGCCAACCAGCACCGCAGCGCAACCCACCGCGACTGCCATGCAGTTGACTGCAACCCCTGACCTGACTGCGACACCGCCGCTATCACCCACCCCAACCTGTGCTATCACCCCGGTGCGCGGCTTCGGTAAGCTCTACAACGAACACAACGAGGTGCAGAATGCGATGGGCTGCGCGATTGATGCGGAGCAGGCGCTCACCGGCACCATCCTGCTCTTCCAGAATGGCACGATGATCTGGGACAGCCAGCACCGTCTCATCTACGTCATCTATCCCAACTACAACGGTCGCACCTTCGAGGTCTATCCGGAAAACTGGAACCAGGGCGACGGCGAACCGACCCCTGTGGTGTCTCCACCCAGCGGCCTGTACACCCCCTTGCGCGGCTTTGGCAAGGTCTGGTTCAATCACCAGATGTGGGAGACGCTTGGCTTCGCCAAACAGCAAGACGAAACCCGCATCAGCGAGGTAGTCGAAAACTTCCAGGGCGGGCGAATGTTGTGGACTGATCAGAATCTCATCTACGTATTGAGCGGCAAGCTGACTCCCAGTAGCGACACTAGCGCAGTGCAGTTCTCCGGCTCCTGGAATCTCTACCGCGACACTTTTGTGGACAGTCAACCTACGCCTACCCCGGTTGCCTCTGCTCCCGATGCGAACGTGACTACCGCTAACCCTCCGCCAGAAATAAAGAAGGCCAAACAGCAATAGCAGTGCTGAGTGCTGAGAACTTATACCGTTTCCAGAGGATAAAGCAGTAAATCGTAGGGGAGGGCCACTACCCGCCCTGGTGCAGCGCCATCAGTGCTGATTTTACCGCACCATCTGCCAGATTTGGTGTTAGATGTTGGGCGTATATCTGGTATAAGAAGGGGCGCACATCATGTGCGCCCCTTGCTTTTTCCGCTTCTTTACACCCAGGTTACGGCTTCTGGATGTCGAAGAAGATGACTACATGGCTGCTGTTCTTGTCGTACTGAGTGCTGGTGATCGCCATGCCCTCGAAGGGGGCGTACAGCGGCTTGAACTGGGCGATCTGCTGCGTGGTAATGCCCAGGCTGGGGGCCATCTGCTCGGCGAACGTTGCGATGGCCTTGAGGTTGAAGTAGATTAGGCCGCTGTTGGGCTTCTCGGTGGTGTCGGTGCTGTGCTTGAACACGTCGCTGCTGCTCACCCCACCGCTCTTGCCCCAGTTGTCAATGGCGCTCTTGCCGTAGGAGACGAACAACACATCATTTATGGTGCCGATGTAAACCTGCGCCCCTGAGACGGTGACGGCGTAGAACTTGCCGCCATTGATGACCTGCTCCTGCGGGGCTGCGCCCGTGCCGCCCGTTGCTGGCGCGGTGGAACCGCTCATCACGGCGCTACCGCTGATCGCGCTTGAACCGCTCATCACGCTGGTGCCGCTAATTGTGCTGTCGCTGCCTAGACCGGCAGATGCCTGACCCATCACAGGGTTGACACTACCGCTTGCGCCGCTCATCGCGCCGAGGCGGGTGGCGAGGTTCTGGGCCAGGGTTGCGGCTTTGGTTGCATCGCTAGTCTTGACTACCAGCACCCCACCTACCGGCAGCATCCCACCGCTGGCATCGGGTGAGACAAAGAGGGCCATTTCGCCGTTGAGCAAGGGGAGCAGATCCTTGTCAAAGTCCATGCCAGTAAGGGCATTGACCTGCTGCTTGAACTGGTCGAGTGTTTGGGTGGTGCTGGTGGAAGCCGTGCTGGTTAGCCCACCTGCCTTGTTCAACTGGTCAACCAGGCCATTGTAGATGCCGGGCAGATCCTGGCTGCCTATAACCATCCAGGCATCGGCAGGGATCTTGTCGAGGAAGGTGCGAGGGTCGAGTATGGGGCTGGCATAGCTGCCTGCCATCGAACCAAGGTCGAGGTTGGTGCTAACATCAACCTGTAGACCGTTGGGCTGGGCAGTGAAGCTGAACATCGCCACGCCTTTGATGTTTGCCATCGCGCTCATTATCTGAGTAGTCCCAGAAATGGGGGTGCTGCTGCTCTGGCTCATTGCTGCCTGCGCCAGCGCGACTACTTCGGTGACGTTGATGTAGAGGCTGCCGAGACGGTTGGCGGGTAGATGGCTGGCCGCGCCCTGATAGTGTTGGTCGGCGCCCAGCGAGTCGCTGCCCGCGCCCGCGTCAACTACCTTCTTGATGTTATCCTCGTTGGCAGCCAGTACGGCGGTGCCACCATACATGGTCAGGAAGTAAGTCGAGCCATTGTTGTCGAACTTGGTGATGTCCTGGCCGTTGTAGCTATCCACCTTGGTGGCGGTGCCTGAAGCATCCTTGAGCTTGCCGAGTAGCGTACCCTGGCTTGCGCTGGTATCCGCAATGACCACGAACCCCTGGTTGAGGAAATCGAGCGCGGCACAACTGCTATTCGCGCCACTCTGCCCCAACTGCTGCAGCTTCGTTACATCGGGGGTGAGCAGCGCAACCAGGACGTTGCCTTGCAGCACGTCGGTGGCGTTGGTAATGAAGCCGTTTTTGTTCGTGCCAGTGGTCTGCCCGGCGCACTGCTGGGTAGTACCCTGCGTGGCGCTACCGCTCAAGCCGCCCAGCTGCTGGGAGAGTTGATTCCAGCCAGCCTGGCTGGTGAAAGCATCGGAGATGCGCTGGAGGTTGGCCTGCTGGTCGCCGCCCGGCTTGGCGTTGAAGCTGAGGTAGCCGAGCGTCTGCTTGGGCAGCAGCATATCGGCGGCCTTGCCGTTAGCTTGCACCATCAGGCCACCGGCGATACTACCGCCATTGTTGTTATTGTTACCACCGCTGGATGGCGTATTTACTGCGTTGTTGCCAGTCGGAGTATTGGCATTACTGTTACCGCTGTCAGTTGGGGTGTTGGCGTTGCTGTTGCCACTGCCGGTGGGGGTATTGGCCGAATTGTTATTGCCACCATTGTTGCTGGCAACCGTTGTCGGGGTCGCGTTATTAGCAACGTTGTTGTTGCTCTTGTTGGATAGCAGGAAGTATCCACCTACTGCCAGCGCGGCGATTACCACGATGGCGATGATGATTGGCACGATTGGCGAACCACCGCCGCCTGTTGTTGCTACTGTGGTAGTCTGAACCGGCGGTGGAGGCGGCTGCTGGTAAGGCGGCTGCTGATAGGGCTGTTGTTGATAGGGCTGTTGCGGGTAAGGCTGCTGATAGGGTGGTGGCTGCTGCGGCTGCTGGTAAGGTGGCTGCTGTGGCTGCTGGTAAGGCGGCTGCTGACCACCATCCTGTGGCCCGCTACCCCGGCCGTAATTGTCGGACATCTTTCCCTCCTTAAGGTTTGGTTTATATGTTCAGGTTTTCCGATAGCATCTTGCCCCAGAGTGATACTGTTTTATTATAGGGCTAGAAGTCGGATTAGGCAAGAGTTTTTGCCCAAATGTAAGCTAATATACGCTGCGCGTGTATAAAAAGTTACAATGGAGCGCGGTACACGCTTACTTGTCACCCCATCGCGCTTTATGTTACAATTAGCACAATCCACCCCTGACTAACGCTCCTCAATATGGATAATAGGTTTAGGGTGACTTTTAGAGGAGGTTCTCCCATGCCCGACGGCCAGATCAAGGCGCAAACGCTCAAAGGCTTCCGCGATTTCCTGCCCCAGCAGATGGTGCTGCGTCAGCACGTTATCGGCACGCTGCGCCGTGTCTTCGAGCAACACGGCTTCGAGCCGCTGGAGACACCGACGCTTGAATACGCCGAGACACTGGAAGGCAAGTATGGCGACGACGAACGCTTGCTGTATCGCTTCACTGACCAGGGCGACCGCCGCGTGGGGATGCGCTATGACCTGACCGTGCCGCTGGCCCGCGTGGTGGGGCAGTACGTCAATACCCTGGTATTCCCCTTTAAGCGTTACCAGATCCAGCCGGTGTGGCGGGCCGACCGCCCCCAGAAGGGCCGCTACCGCGAGTTCTACCAGTGCGATGTGGACATCGTTGGCACCAGCAGCCCGCTGGCCGACGCTGAGTGTGTCAGCCTCTACTATGAGGGCTTCCGCGACCTCGGCTTCGTCAACTATCAGACCTTGCTCAACAGCCGCAAGCTGCTCACCGCGATCGGCATTTACGCGGGGGCGGGCGAACAAGCGGGCAGCATCTTCCGGGCGATAGACAAACTGGCGAAGGTGGGCGAGACCGGCGTGATTGGCGAGATGATCGCGGGTGGGGTGAGCATCGAGGCGGCCCGCCGGGCGCTGGACATCGTGAAGATGAGCGCGAACCGCCGCGACCAGACTGACGACCTGAAGCTGATCGCCGCCCTGCGCCAGCCGTTCGCCGACATTCCTGTAGGCATCGCTGGGCTGGACGAACTGGAAGCGATGATCAAGCTGCTGCCCGACTTTGGCGTGCCAGATCGCTACTACAAGCTGGATCTCACGCTGGCGCGAGGACTGAATTATTATACGGGCGCGGTGTTTGAGGTGGTGTCACAAGACATCCAGATCGGTTCGCTGGGCGGCGGCGGGCGCTACGATGAACTGGTGGGGATGTTCAGCGGGCGCAGCATCCCCACGGTGGGGGCAAGCTTTGGCCTGGAGCGCATCATTGACGTAATCGAGGAGGCCAAGATTGGCGGTCCGCTGCCACGCACTACCAGCGAGGTGTTCGTCACCGTCTTCAATGCTACGATGCTGGCTTCCGCACTGGCGATTACCGGCGAACTGCGGGCGGCTGGCATCAACACCGAGGTGGCCTACGAACCCGACTCCGGGCTGAAGAAGCAACTGCGCTATGCGGGCAGCAAGGGTATCGGCCTGGCAATCATCGAAGGGCCGGATGAGCAAGCGCGGAGTGAAGTTGTGCTGCGCGAGATCGGCGCGGGTGGCGATAAGGATGCCACGCCCAACCAGATGACAGTGCCGCGTGATGAGCTTGTCACGGCAATGAAGGCAAGGTTGGCGAAGCAATGAACGCTGTTGCCACCACTTGACGAACCGCCATTCTATGATATAATACCGCCAAGCAGCCAACCACTCTAAACGGATAGATCCTTTGCTTTTCCATGCCCTGCGGCGCGTACTCAGGGTTAGGAAGTGGGTTCCGTGTGGGGTGTTCATCGCCTGGGCTGGCCCTGGCTGCGTGGGTGCCACAAGGCACAACGTTTGGTTCGCCAAGTATATTACACAGGAGGAAAGCGAAAGTTATGAAGCAACGGAAGTTTAGTTATCTGGTGATGGTCGCTATGCTGTTCGGCGTGACACTGCTGATGTCAGCCTGCGACCTGGGCGGTACGGCTAGCAGCCCCAGCGCAACCAGCACACCCGCGAATAACGCAGCTACTAGCAGCACGCCTGCAACCAGTGTGATGACCAGCACAATGGCCGCCACTATGCCTGCAGGCGCAATGACCAGCACAATGGCCGCCACTATGCCTGCAGGCGCAATAACCAGCACCACTACCACAGGCAGTAGCTCTGGCTTGGCCATCAGGGTTGGCCTGGTCACCGATGTGGGCAAGGTTGACGATAAGAGCTTCAACCAATCGGCATGGGAAGGCGTGCAGGCGGCGGCCAAGAAGAACGGCTATCAAGCCACCTATATCGAGACTGCCGACCAGAAGGATTACGCCACTAACATCCAGCAGTTCGTCAGCCAGAAATATGACATCATCGTGACTGTCGGCTTCCTCATTGCCACTGCAACCAACGATGCCGCCACCAAGAATCCCAGCATCCAGTTCATCGGCGTTGACCAGTTCCAGGATCCGACCAAGAGTCCCAAGAACTATACCAGCCTGGTGTTCCAGGAGGATCAGGCGGGCTACCTCGCCGGGGCGCTGGCCGCCTATATGAGCAAGACCGGCCATATCGGCGCGGTACTCGGCACCGACAACGTGCCGCCAGTTTATCGCTATGGTGAGGGTTATCGCCAGGGCGCGCTCTCGGTTAACCCCAGTATCAAGGTTGACACCATTTACCATGAGGATAACAACGCCTTCAACGACCCCGACTGGGGCAGCAAGACCGCTGGCACGCTGATCAGCAACGGCGCGGATGTTATCTTCGGCGCAGGTGGCAAGACTGGCAACGGCGCTCTCATCGGTTTGGCTCAGACTGCCGCGCAATCGGGCAAGACACTCTATGCCATCGGCGTTGACACCGACCAGTATCTGACCGTGCCGGAGGCGCAAAAGTACCTGCTCTCAAGCGCGACTAAGGGTCTCTCCGACGGCACCAGCACGCTGGTGACGATGGCGGCCAACAAGCAAGCTCCCGGCGGCAATTTCACCGGCAAGGTTGGCCTCGCCCCCTTCCACGACCTCGATAGCGCGGTGTCGCAGACTGTCAAGGACAAGATTACCAAGCTGACAGCCGACATTGCCAGTGGCGCAGTCAAGACCGGCGTTGCGCCCGTCAAGCCCGCCAAGTAACCATGACTTAATCTCCCCCTCCCCCATCATGGGGAGGGTTAGGGCGAGGGTGAATGACGTAACCACCCAATTGTGGTCATAAACCGTCACCTCACCCTCAAACAACCTTCTCCCTGTCGGGGAGAAGGCTTTTTGTTTGTTGCACATTGTGCTATAATCGAAAAGCGCACCAACCTGCGCCCTTCTTTTGTACCCAAACTCCCCCGTGGAGGCAGAACGTTGGAAGACAAGAGCAGCCTGCAACCAACCCCAATCGTAGAAGAAGCCGAGACCAGCCAGTCACCCGGCCTCGGCGCGGGCGTGGACGACCGACTCGCGCCATCTACCGGCGCGGCCAAACCACCGCGCAAGTCGGCTGGGCAGGCAATCATGGCGACCCTGGCTGGCCTACTCGTTCCTGCCCTCGCGGTTGTAACCGCGTTGCTTATTGGCGGGGTGGTCATCTTCATCTCCAATCTCTTCTCACCGCCCGTCTCCACCAGCCCGCTGCACGGCAAGTCCGCCTTCGATCTAACCCTGCTGGCCTTCCAGGGCTTGTGGAACGGCGCGTTCGGCTCGTTCGATAGCGTCTCCGCCACCATCGTCACGGCCACTCCCTACCTCTTCGGCGGTTTGGCGGTGGCGCTAGGCTTCCGCACCGGCCTGTTCAACATTGGGGTGGAGGGCCAGATCGCGCTCGGTTCGCTGACTGCCGCAGTGGTGGGCATCAACCCTGCGTTCGCGGGCCTCAGCCCCTGGCTGCTAATACCGCTATGCCTGCTGGCGGGCTGCCTGGCGGGGGCCATCTGGGGTGGCATCCCCGGCTTCCTCAAAGCGCAGACCGGCGCACATGAGGTGATTACCACCATCATGCTCAACTATATCGCCATCCAGATCGTCTCGGTGGTGATCAATGCGGTCAAGCCCGGTAACGGCCAGGTACGCACGCCCGATATTGCCGCTAATGCCCATCTGCCGGTGATAATTGCCAGCAGCACCGGGCTGAAGCAGATCCACCTTGGCATCGTGATTGCCATCCTCTCCGCCATTGCAGTCTACTGGCTGCTGTGGCGCACCACCACCGGCTTCGAGCTACGCACGGTTGGCACCAATGCCAGCGCGGCCCGCTACGCCGGTATCAGCGTCAAGCGCAATATCATGCTGGCAATGGCCCTCAGCGGGCTACTGGGTGGGCTGGCGGGGGCGGTAGAAGTTACCGGAGTTAACTTTTATCATAGCCAGGGTTTCAGCGCGGGTTACGGTTTCGACTCAATCACCGTTGCGCTGCTGGGCAAGAGCAATCCCTTCGGAGTGGTGATCGCCGCCTTGCTATTCGGGGCGCTCAAGAGTAGCGCACCCAGTATGCAGTTCTACGCAGGCACGCCCCAGGATGTGGTCTCCATCATCCAGGCGTTGATCCTGCTGTTCGTCGCTGCCGACGAGATCGTGCGCTACATATATCGAGTAAAGAGTCGTGGCGAGGAGAAAGTGGTACTCACTCGCGGCTGGGGGGGCTGAACGGTGCAAATCTGTGGCACTGATTTCTGGGTTACGCTGATTAACCTGCTCTCCAATACGCTAGAGTTCGCCGCGCCGCTCACCCTCGGCGCTCTATGCGGGCTGTTCTGCGAACGCTCCGGCGTGGTCAACATCGGTATCGAAGGGTTGATGCTGACCTCAGCCTTCTTTGGCTTCATCGTTGGCTCCTACTCGCAGAACCCCTGGTTGGGCATCGTCGGCGCGGTAATTAGCTCGGTCATCCTCTCTGCGCTTCATGCCGTGCTATCAATCCGCTTCAAGGTTGACCAGATTATTAGCGGCACAGTTATCAACATTATGGCGATTGGCCTTACTGGCTACCTCAATCGCCTGTTCGTGGATAGCGGCACGCTGCCCTCACCCGTTACCCTGCCACGCCTCGGCATCCCTGGGCTAGACCAGATCCCGGTGCTGGGCGCACTGTTTGTGCAGCCGCCGATCACCTGGCTGGCAGTCATCCTGGTGCTGGTTGCTAACTATGTGATGTACTTCACCCGCTGGGGGCTTCGCACCCGTGCCGTCGGTGAGAACCCTGGCGCGGCGGATACAGTGGGCATCAATGTCTATTTCATGCGCTACGCCAACGTGCTGATTGGCGGAGCCATCGCGGGACTGGCGGGCGCGTACTTCACCCTCGAATCAACTGGCACGTTCGAGTCTGGTATAACTCATGGCAGCGGCTTCATCGCCCTGGCCGCGCTCATCTTTGGCAAGTGGACTCCACTGGGATTGTGGGGCGCGGCGTTGCTGTTTGGATTGTCGCAAGGGCTGTCAATCACCTTCCAGGCATTGCAGCAGTCGAGCGACTGCCAGTTCGGTATCAGCAAGGACGTGCTGGTGATGCTGCCCTACATCCTCACCATTCTAGTGCTGGCCGGAGTTGTCGGTCGCGCTGTCGCCCCCGCCGCTGACGGGCAGGTTTACGAGAAGGGTAGATTATGGAACTGGCGCTGGAACTGCGGGGCATCACCAAACGCTTCCCCGGCGTGCTTGCCAACGACCATATTGACTTCCAGGTGGACAAAGGCGAGATCCATGCGCTGCTGGGCGAAAACGGCGCGGGTAAGACCACGCTAATGAACATCCTCTACGGCCTCTATCAGCCGGACGAGGGCGAAGTCGTGCTGGGCGGCCAGCCGGTCAAGTTCAGCAGCCCCAGCGATGCCATCCGTGCTGGTATTGGCATGGTGCATCAGCACTTCAAACTGGTGCCACCCTTCACCGTGACCGAGAACATCATGCTGGGCAACGAGAGCATGGCGGGGCCATTCCAACTGGACCGCGCAGCAGCGGCGAAGCGCATTACTGAACTGTCAAAGCAATACGGCCTGTTCGTCAATCCCAAAGCGCGATTGAGCGAACTGTCGGTTGGGGTGCAGCAGCGGGTGGAGATCCTCAAAGCCTTCTACCGCAACGCCGAGGTGCTGATCCTCGACGAGCCAACTGCCGTGCTGACTCCACAGGAGTCGGACGAACTGTTCAACATTATGCGCGGGCTGGCAAAGCAGGGCAAGTCAATCATCTTCATTAGTCACAAGCTGAAGGAGGTGCTGGCGATCAGCGATGCGATCACCGTGCTGCGGCGCGGCAAGGTGGTGGGCGATGCTGACCCGCACACCGCCAGCGAAGCGGATCTTGCCTCGATGATGGTGGGGCGCAGCGTCATTCTGCAGGTGGAGAAAACCACCGCCAAACCGGGTGCGGTGGTGCTATCGGCAACAGGTATGACCGTGCGCCGCGACAAGACTGCCAGCGCGGACTCCGATGTTCTGCTGGCGGTCAACGCGATTGACCTGGACGTTCACGCAGGCGAGATCGTGGGGGTGGCCGGGGTGGAGGGCAACGGGCAGACCGAGCTAGCCGAGGCGCTCACCGGCCTGCGCCCTATTGATGGCGGCAGCGTGACGATTGGCGGGGTCAGCATTGTGGGCAAATCGCCACGCTTTATCACTGTGCATGGCGTGGCTCATGTGCCGGAAGATCGGCAGAAGTACGGATTGGTGCTGGGCTACCCGATTGCCGACAATCTGGTGCTGGCCACCTACTTCGAGCCGCCCTTCGCGCACGGTATCAATATCAACGAGGCGGCCATCCGCGACAACGCAACCCGTTTGGTCAAGGAGTTCGACATCCGCACCCCCAGCATCTACACGCCCGCCCGCAACCTCTCCGGTGGCAACCAACAGAAGGTGGTGGTGGCCCGCGAACTGTCACGCGACAACAGCCTGCTAATCGCCGCGCAACCGACGCGCGGTTTGGATGTGGGCAGCATCGAGTTCATCCACCGTACCATCATCGCTGCCCGCGACAGCGGCGTGGCGGTGCTGCTGATTAGCGCGGAACTTGACGAGATCCTATCCCTGGCCGACCGCATCGCAGTGATGTATAAAGGCAAGATTGCCGCAATCGTCCCCGCCGCCGAAGCCACCCGCGAAAAGCTGGGCCTGCTGATGGCGGGCGGGCAGGTGGGGCTGGCAACTGATACCAATTAGTTAAGGTGATGGTGAAATTGCATCAGGGCGTAGGTCAGTGCATCCCTACGGAAACACACTACCTGCTTGGCGAATTGGTATGAGATAAGGAGTAGCGATACCCAGTCGCCCCTTGCAGCCCCTTTAGGCAGGAGATCTCCCCGCACATCTGCTCGATGTGGCCGATTAGCTGGCGGCTTAGAACCATGCCCAGCGGCACCTGACCTGCACCCAGTGTGCTGAGGTCAATCATCTGGTCGAGTGCATCGGGTGTGAGGGTGGCAAGGTACTCGTCGGTAGCGGCATAGACGGCAGCGGCGTACTGGCGCATCATGGGCAAATCCACCTGCACGCGGCGAGTCCAGGAAAAATAATTCGTAGAATCTTCGCCGATGGGCATCATCTCGCTGGCTCCCGTCTTGTCTGCCCACTCGCCCGCCAGTAGTGGCGTGGTATGCTTGACCAGAACGTTTATGATTGCATCGGTGGCAATCACCACATGGGCATAACTCGCGCCAATCGGGTTGGCGATACCGGGCGGCACCCAGTGCGCCTGCTCAGGGGTGACATCGGTGATGGTATTCTCCAGCAGCTTGTAGGTGGCTTCAAACTGCTTGCGTAGCAGGGAAACAGCGTCCATATTCATTCTCCTATGTTTGGTGTAGACGATGCGAACCAAAAACGCATCCCTACATTGTTATATGCGCGAACCCGCACCGTTGAATGGAGGACATCAATAAGCATGAGTAATCCCAAAGTTTGATCAACTAAGCCCCCAGC
>JBBRMT010000026.1:0-29787 GCA_038230695.1 Chloroflexia bacterium | reverse complement strand
TTCTACATCTTCTGGGAAGCGATGCTGGTGCCTGCCTACTTCCTGATTGCCCGCTATGCCCGCGAACGCGGCCCACAGATTGCTATGCGCTTCATCCTCTACGCGCTGGGCGGTGGGCTGGTGATGCTGGCGGGGCTGATTGGTCTCGGCGCGGTGGCGGCAAGCCAGGGGCTTGGCTTCAACCCGGATGCGTGGCTACTGCCCACGCAATATCCTGGCGTGATAATTGACGCTGGCACGCAAACCTGGCTGTTCGCTGCGATAGTGATTGGCGTGGCGGTGAAGATACCGCTGGTGCCACTGCATAGCTGGCTGCCCGACACCTACGCCGAGTCGCCCGCGCCGGTAACGGTGATGATCGCGGGGGTGATGTCCAAGACCGGCGTGTACGTGCTGCTGCGTTTTGGGGTGATGCTCTTTCCGCTGGGCGCGGCCAACTGGCAGCCCTGGTTGGCGGGCTTCGCCATCGCGGGCATCCTGTATGGCGCGTTGGCGGCGCTGGCCGCCGACTCCTTGCAGCGCATTGCCGCTTACGCCAGCCTCAGCCCTATGGGGTTCATCACTCTGGGGGTGGTTAGCGGCAACGCGGATGGTCAGAGCGGGGCAGTCCTACAGATGGTCAATCACGGCGTAATCATCGCGGCGCTGTTCCTGGTCGCCGCGATGCTGGAGCAGCGGGCGGGCAGCCGCCACCTGAGCGCCTTCGGTGGTTGGGGCAAGCAGCGTCCCCTGCTCGCCACTATGTTCATGCTGATTAGCCTCGCCACATTGGGCCTACCCGGCCTGAGCAGCTTCGCGGGCGAGTTCCTCATTATGCTGGGTGCATGGCAGGCCGCGCCTATCTATGCTGTACTTGCTGTCCTCGGCGTAATCCTGGCCGCCTGGTACATGGTGCGGATGTATCAAAGGGTGATGCACGGCGCGGAACGCAGCCACCCGGCCAGCGATATGCGCGGCAGCGAGATGCTGCTGCTGCTGCCGCTCACCCTGCTCTTCTTCATAATCGGCGTTGTGCCAGGGATTATCACTGACTCGCTC
This sequence comes from Chloroflexia bacterium, assembly GCA_038230695.1. GTDB lineage: Bacteria > Chloroflexota > Chloroflexia > QHBQ01 > QHBQ01 > QHBQ01. The sequence continues at coordinate 28,749 of JBBRMT010000026.1, read as the reverse complement.
CTGAAAATGCTCAAATGAATATAATAATCAACATAACCGAAAGCGACTGGTATGCGATTGGCGCACCGCTGATTTTGGCGGCGACCACCCTGCTGCTGCTGCTGGCTGATCTGCTGCCAATGGTCAAGCGGGGCGCGTTGGCAGCTCTGGCGCTGCTCGGCGTGGTCGCGGCGATCGTTTACACCTCGATACAATGGCCGATCAACCCGGCGGGTGGGGCAATGGGCGGGCAGGTGCGGGCCGACGACTTCGCCTGGTATCTCACCATCACTGTGCTGGTGGGCGGCGGGCTGGCCCTGCTGGTCTCCGCTGATTATATTGCTCGTGTCAACCTGGCGCGGCCTGGCGAGTATTACGCGCTGATGCTGGCTGCCATCCTCGGCATGGTGTTGCTAGCCACCGCGCAGCACTTCATGACCGCCTTCCTCGGCCTCGAACTGCTGTCGCTGGCCCTCTATATACTGGCAGGATTCGCCCCAGGGCGGGGCATCTCCAAAGAGGCGGGGCTGAAATATTTTATGCTCAGTTCGTTCGCCACCGCCTTCCTGCTATACGGTATCGCCCTGCTCTATGGTGCGACCGGCAAGACAGGCTTCCCCGATATTGCAGCGGCGCTGGCAGCGGGCAACAACCTGCGCGGCGGCACGACGCTGCTGCTGGTCGGCGCAGGGCTGGTGGCTGCCGGGTTGGGCTTCAAGGTGTCGGCGGTGCCTTTCCATATGTGGACCCCTGATGTGTACGAGGGTTCGCCCGCGCCGGTTAGCTTGCTGATGTCAATCGGCACCAAGACGGCGGCGTTCGCCGCAATTATCAGCGTATTCAACGGTGCGCTCACCAGCATCGCCAGCTCGTGGCAACCCATCCTATGGACGATGGCCGTGCTGACCATGATTGGCGGCAACCTGCTGGCGCTGGCGCAATCCAACCTCAAGCGGTTGCTGGCCTATTCCAGCGTGGCGCACGCCGGTTATATTCTGGTAGCGGTGGTGGCAAACAGCCAACAAGGGGTTACAGCCGCGCTCTACTATCTCACTGCCTACACGGTAATGAACGGTGGCGCGTTTGCCGTCGCTGCTGCGCTGGAACGCGCCGACGGCAGCGGCACCGACCTCGCCAGTCTGCGCGGGTTGGCGGCGCGTCGCCCCGGCATGGCCGCCACGCTAGCAATCTGCCTACTGTCGCTGACCGGCATCCCGCCGCTGGCGGGCTTCTTCGGCAAGCTGACCATCTTCGCTGCCGCCTTCCAGAGCGGCCACGCCGAGCTTGCCATCATCGGCGTGCTGATGAGCGCGGTGTCGGCCTACTACTATCTCCGCATCGTTGCCGCACTTTACCAGCCTGCTCCCGCGCCCCAGCAGCAGGTCATAATTGTTAGTGGCAGCGTAACTGTGATGGTGGAGCGGTGGACATCGCTCTCAATGGTTATTGCCATGCTACTCACCAGCCTCGGCACCGTGCTTCTAGGCATTTTCGCTGGCCCGCTGCTCGATGCAGCAACCGGCGCGGCGCTGGCGATATTCCCGAAGTGAGGTTGCAGGTTGCAAGTCAAGATTGCAGGTTGCAAGTGGGCATGAGTCACTCTCAATCTTGTGGAAGTGAGGGGCCAGCAAAATCCTAAGCCCCCAGCGGGGGTTTGGGGGAGAATCTATCTCATCGCTAATGTCGAAGTAAGCATGATTACCTTGAGTGCTTACTTCGGCATCACTGCGCTTCAAGAGTTCTCCCCCAAACCCCCGCTGGGGGCTTAGTTGATCAACCTCTGGAACGACTCAAGTTGTCTTTACTCAGCACTAAGCGCTCCGTCACGGCGTAGTAACCCCTTTGTAGACAATCTGCGCCATTTCGTCGCGGCGGATGTTGTTGTTGGGGCGGAAGGTGTGGTCGGGATAGCCATTGATGAGGCTATTATAGGCGGCGGTCTCGATGCTGACGTAGAAGACGTTACTGGATGGCACGTCGCTGAAACTCTGCCCCCCGCCAGTGGGTGTCCAGAGCGGGTAATGCGCCGCATTGACCACCAGATTGGTCAATTCCCCTCTGCTGATGGCGCGGTTGGGGAGATAACAAGGATAGGGCTGACCGTTAGCCTGACAGGTAGCCGCATCGAAGCCGCTGAGGATGCCATGTGCGTAGCCGCTCTCGATATAGGCATACGCATAGTAGGTTCTGGGTACGTCGTTGAAGGTTGGCCCAGTGGCGGGTGTGCTAAGTGATAGAGCGAAGCCGAGTACCACGATCTTGGCGAACTGGGCGCGAATGGCGGTGCCGCCCGGTGAATAGTGGGTTGGGTCGGTGCCGCTGATTACCCCGATACAATGCAGATAGTGGATAGCGGTGTAGAACACGTTGCCAGCTATATCCACGAATGGGCTGGGACACGCGGTCGGGGTATAAGTTGGAGTCGGGCTGGGTGGCACGGGCGTTACATGGATGAGATTGAGGAGCAGGTCATAGCCATAGTTGGGGTCAAATCCACCCGTGCCGTCGTAGTTAGTCACCGCGACATAGTAGGTGGTACCACCACACTCAAGGAAATTAATCTGCGCCCACCCGTTGGGGCCACCGCTTGTTTGTAGGACATTGAGTGAGCCGTCATAGAGGGTCATTACCGCACGAGCGCTGATGCCTTGAGCCTGGGTGCTAAGGTTATAAATGTAACACGCTGGTGCCCAGTTCTCATAGAGCCAGTCAACGTCATTGTTAGGATAGTTGGGGGTGCGGCAGAAGGTATGATGCCCACTGCCTATAATTTGAGCGTGGGCAGGGTCGTTGTCCGGCTCGTACTGATCCAGGCAGGTTGGGGTGACTGTTGCCGTTGGGGGTTGGGTAGCATTAACTGGTGTGCTGGTCATCGTCGTTGTGCTGCTTGTTAGCGGGTTTGGCGTTACCGTCGGCGTGCTACTCACCGCAGGCGTGTTCGTCGGCGAGATCGGTGTGCTGGCTGGCCTCCCGGGGTGTAGGTAGGGTTAGGAGTGTAAGTTGCTGCCGGTGTATAGATGGATAGCGAGGTTTAGCTGTCCGTGAAGTTGATGCTTACAATGTCCAGCTTGCCGTCACGGTTGAAGTCGCCGACCACGATGTTGTATGGCTGGCTGGCGGGGGCAATCGGGTAGTCGGTGCGGGCGAAAGTGAGGGTGGTGGCGCTTGCAGCCAGGCTGTGCTGATGCTGAAGTGGCGCAGCGGCGACTGGGGGTATCAACGCGCCCGCAATGCTAAGGAACAACAGCACGCCAGCCAGCAATAGCAACGGCCCACCTTTGATAAGACGATTAAGGTTCATGGGTTCTCCTTTTGCCATTGGCCCTCTCGCTTAGGGGAAAAGGCTAATGAATCGGTTAATGCAAGACAATTATAGCAGAAGGAGCATGATATTATGTTGGCTTTGGTTGGCTTTTGCGCGGAAACAAAAACAAGGGCGCACGTAGTTTGTGCGCCCTTGTATCATCACCATGTCCTATCGCTTATCCCTATTGGCCGCCTTGCTGCGCTCGTTGTGGGTGAGCAGCCGCTTGCGGAGGCGGTATATCTTGGGGGTCACTTCCAGCAGCTCGTCGTCGGCGAGGTATTCGATGCAATCGTCGAGCGACATATTGTGCGGCGTGGTTAGCTGGATATTTTCGTCGGAACCAGCGGCGCGAATGTTGGTGAGGTGCTTCTTCTTGCAGACGTTGACCTCCAGATCCTTCTCGCGGATGTGCTGACCGACTACCTGCCCCTCATAGACTTCCACCCCCGCGCCGATGAACAAGGTGCCGCGTTCCTCAGCGGCGTGCAAGCCGTAGGATGAGGTTTCACCATTCTCCCAGGCGACCAGCGAACCGAGGGTGCGGGTTTCCATTGAGCCAGCCAGCGGGCCATAACCGGCGAACAGGGTGTTCATCACCCCTTGCCCTCGCGTGTTAGTTAGAAAGTGCTGGCGGAAGCCGAGCAACCCTCGCGTGGGAATCTTGTAGACGAAGTGAACCGAGTTGTCGTCGCGGTACTTCATGTCCACCAGTTCGCCGCGCCGCTGCCCCATCATCTCCGGCACCACCCCAACCACCTCTTGCGATACCTCAAGCTCTACCTGCTCGTATGGCTCCTGTAGCTTGCCATCAACCTCGTGGTAGATAACCTCCGGCTTACTGACCTGGAACTCGTAGCCCTCGCGCCGCATCGTCTCAATCAGGATGGTAAGGTGCAACTCGCCGCGCCCGCTGACCAGCATGGTGTCCGCCGCCTCGGTGTCGGAAACGCGCAGAGCCACATCACGGTCAAGCTCGTTGTAGAGCCGTTCGCGTATCTTGCGCGAAGTGACGAAAGTGCCGTCGCGCCCGGCGAAGGGGCTGGTATTCACCCCGAAGGTCATCCGCAGGGTTGGCTCCTCCACCTTGATCGGCGGCAGCGGAATGGGGTTGTCCACGTCGGCAATCGTATCGCCGATGTTGGCATCAGCAATGCCGGTCATCGCCACGATATCGCCCGCGCTAACCTCGTCCACTTCGATGCGGTTGAGGCCGGAGTAGGTGAACACCTGGTTCACCCGCATATTCTTGATGTTGCCGTCGTGGTCTATGCGGGCAACCTGTTGGGCCTTGCGTAGCTTACCGCTGTGCAACTGCCCCAGCAGCAACTTGCCCTTGTAATCGTCGTAGCTCATATTGGTGACGAGCAACTGGGTTGGCCCATCGGGGTCTGACTCTGGCCCCTGAATGTATTCGATGATCTCCTCGAACAGCGGCTCCAGGGTCTGGCTCATGTGCATATGATCGGTGCCAGCCTCGCCGGTGAGGGCGTTGGTGTAGATGATGGGGAACTCGGATTGCTGCTCGCTTGCGCCTAGATCTACGAACAGGTCGAAGGTGGCGTTGAGGACGTGGTTGGGACGGGCGTTGGCGCGGTCAATCTTGTTGATGACTACAATGGCACGATGGCCGCGCTGCAATGCCTGGCGCAGCACGAACTTGGTCTGGGGCATAGGGCCATCCACCGCATCCACCAGCAGCAGCACACCGTCTACCATGTTCATCACCCGCTCCACCTCGCCGCCAAAGTCGGCGTGGCCGGGGGTGTCCACGATGTTGATTTTAGTCCCCTTGTAGATGACGGCGGTATTTTTCGCCAGAATGGTGATGCCTCGCTCGCGCTCCAGCGCGTTGGAGTCCATTACCCGCTCGATAACCTGCTGGTTCTCGCGGAAGATGTGGCTCTGCTTGAGCATCGCATCTACCAGGGTGGTCTTGCCGTGGTCAACGTGGGCGATGATGGCGATATTGCGGATGTCATTACGACGCATTGTGATTAACTACCTTTCAGCATAAGTCATGGGTAAGATTAAGGATTAAGGATTAAGGGTAACAGGAAAAAACGCTTTGCCCCACAAAATAGCCTCGGCCATATTTGGCCGAAGCTGATATGGAGGGACATAGGTTAGCGTCCCTAATCTGCTATGTATAAATTATAACAAACTTTGGGGTGTGAAGTCAAAGGATTAAAGCAAAGAGATTAAAGAGGGCGCACCCGAAGATGCGCCCACTCGTGTTTCTACTCAGTCCTCAGCCTAAGTCCTCACTGCGGTCGGTTGAGGATGCCCTCATAGACGATCTGGGCCATCTGGGTGCGACGGATGGGGTTGCTGGGCAAGTAGAGGTGGCCGGGATAGCCGTTGACCAACCCGGCATGGTAGGCAGTCTCAATGCTAACGTAGAAAACGTTGCTGGTGGGTACATCCATGAAATCTGGTCCACCGCTGGGCGTAATCAGAGTGTAGCCACGGCGCTGACCACCAGCTTGGTTAGCTGACCCCTGGTGATCGGGATGTTGGGCAGGTAGCAAGGGTAGTTGGCACCGTGCGATGCGCAACCGGCGGGGTCGAAGCCGCTGAGGATGCCGTAGTGGAAGCCGCTCTCGATGAAGACGTAGGCGAAGTAGCTGGGCGGCACGTCCACGAAGTCTTGCCCGCTGCTGGGTGTGTAGAGGCTCTCGCCGAAGCCTAGCAACTTTTGCTACGCAACCGAAAGAATTCATATACGTTATGCTAGATGGTGAGCGTATACTGCCATAATGAAGATATCACCTCGGCATTCGTAATTCCGCTAGAGAGGTCAAAAAGATGAAAGGTCTCAAAGTAATCGCACTGCTTGTAATTGCTGTCGTTGTGCCGCTAGGCAGCAGTTACAACACTGCAGTTGCAACCACCGATGCTTCCTACTACTTTGCGGAAACCGGCCACACGGTCAAAGGCGCATTCCTCAACTACTGGGAGCAGAACGGCGGGTTGATGCGCCAGGGCTATCCGCTTACCGACGAGTTGAACGAAGTATCCGACCTTGATGGCAAGAGCTACACGGTGCAATACTTCGAGCGAGCAGTGTTCGAGTACCACCCAGAGAACCAGGCTCCGTATAACGTATTGCTCAGTCAGCTTGGCACCTTCCGCTACAAGCAGAAGTATCCCAACGGTGCGCCATCCCAAGCCGCCAACCCCGACTCTGCAATTACTTTCCCTCAAACCGGCAAGACTCTCGGCGGTGGCTTTCGGCATTACTGGGAACAGGATGGCGGCCTCGCCCAGTTTGGCTACCCAATCAGCAACGAGTTTGCCGAGGTTTCAGACCTGAACGCTCAGACCTACACCGTGCAGTATTTTGAGCGAGCAGTGTTCGAGTACCACCCTGAGAACCGGCCGCCATATGATGTGCTGCTTAGTCAGCTTGGTCGCTTCCGCTACGACTCGGTGCATAGTCCTCAGCCAGTGCCTGGTGGTTCTCAACTGATTGCCAGCACCCTGCTGGGGAAGTCAATAGCTACAGGAAACTACTTGTTCTGGATTGACACGCGCAATAGCATGAACAATGGTCGCTCCGTCTATGGCTATGACATCCGCAAGCAGGCAGAGTTCGTGGTTAGCGACAAGCCCAGCAACAAGTTCTACCTCATTACTGATGGTAAGACACTAGCGTGGGCAGAAACTGACGTTGCTTTCTCCATTGGCAACGCCAGCATTCAAGGCTATGACATCAGTACAGGTAAGCAATTCACGATCATGCCTCCGATGCAAGGATTGAGCGAACTCGACGGTATTGGCCTCGACAACAACATATTGTATTACACCGACCTTCGAACCGGACACGTAGGCATCTACGCTCACGACCTAGCGACTGGGCAGGAGCATCTGATCAGCGCTGTTGGCTCCGATCCGGTTGCGAAAGATGGGGTGTTGCTGTGGCTGGAAGGTCGCAACCTAAGCCAGCATGGGCCAAGCGAGACTGACCTGCATATGCTCAAACTCGATGGCAGCAAGGTGGATACCATAGTAACTACTGGCACAGGCGGGCTGATTGGCTACGGTGTGTCGGGTGATGATGTAGTATGGTCGTACTCACCTGTCTCCCCCAATCATGGTGTCTACCTCTACAGCATCGGCTCTGGTGCCACTCGGACGCTCACCAGTGAAACCGCGGACAATGCGATCATAAGCGGCAACCTGGTAGCCTGGACAAACGAGCCAGTCAACCAACCCAGCCGCAGCTGGTCAATCAGCGTTTACAACACGGATACTGGCTCTGTGACAACACTGGTTCAAGATAGCACGACACTCGTTCAAGCCATTGGGATAACGTCGCAGAACCAATTGGCCTATACGGTTGAGCCTGCGTCTTCAGCCATCTTGCAGCTTTACCTTATCGGCCTGAAATAGAACTCTGCCGTACAGCGGTTTCACAGCATACGTCCGAAAGTAGAAGGTGAAAAGGAGCAGGAAGGGGCGCACCCAACGGTGCGCCCCTCTGCTTTTACTCAGCACTCAGCACTCAGCCCTCACTACGGTCGGTTGATAATGCCCTCGTAGACGATCTGGGCCATCTCGTCGCGGCGGATGTTGGCGTTGGGCAGGAAGAGGCGACCGGGGTAGCCGTTGACGATACCATTGTGGTAGGCGGTCTCGATGCTGACGTAGAAGACGTTGCTGGGCGGCACGTCAACAAAGTCGGGGCCGGTAGTCGGCGTAATCAGAGTGTAGCCACCGGCGTTGACCACCAGCTTGGTTAGCTGCCCCCTGGTAATCGGTAGGTTAGGCAGGTAGCAGGGGAACCCTACACCATGAGCGGTGCAACTGGCCTGGTCGAAGCCGCTGAGGATACCAGCATGGTAGCCGCTCTCGATGAAGACATAGGCGAAGTAGCTGGGCGGTACATCCACGAAGTCTTGCACAATTGGGGTGTACAGCGGGGTGCCGAAGCCCAGCACGACCACCTTGGCGAACTGGCCGCGAGTAGAGGTGCCAGCGGGGCCATAGTGGGTAGCATCGAGGCCGTTGACGATGCCACGACAGTTAAGGTAGTGGATGGCGAGGTAGAAGGTGTTGCCGGTGATGTCCACGAAAGGATTGGCGCAGTCGGTGGGGGTGAGCGTCGGCGGCCCAGGTGTGGGGGTATCGGTGACGGCGGGGGTGGGGGTGAAGGTTGCGCCGCTGCCGTCACCGTCGTCGAGCAGGATGCCGCCCACAGGTAGGTTGCCTATGCCGCCCTGGTTGGTTTGGATGATGCTCAGGGTGCTGCTGCCGCTGACCAGCCACTGGCTGGCCTGACCCTGGCCCGCGCCGTAGCTGACGACGGTGCCGGGGCTGCTGAGGCCACCGTTGTTAATCAGCATGAAGCCGCTGCGTGCGCCGTTGCCGGGGTTGTTGTTGTTGAACACGGTGATGCGGAACGGGGTAGTTGGCAGGTTGCTGACGTTGATGATCAGGGAACGGTTCTGTGGATCGGGGCCATTGTCGTACAGGGTGCTGAAGGTATGCGCCCCGCTGTCAATGTAGGCGCTGCCACCGCTTTGCACCGCGTTCGCCTGCCATGCTTCGCCGCTGCCACGCTGCACCATGAAGTGGGCGTTGCTGAACACCACTGTGCTGGTGAGGAAGTAGTCGTTGGCGTTGGGCGAGTCGGGGCAGGGGCAGCCAGTGAAGCCGCTAGTGCTGTTGTAGTTAATCAGCAGATAACCGCCAGTACCAACCGGATGCCCGTTGACGTTGAGGTTGAGCGAACCAACCCCAGGGGCGGACGACATATTCAAGTCTTGAGTCAGCATCGTGGTGGTGATAAATGTTACTTGATTGGCCGGATTGGGCGTGGCGGTGGCGGTGGGCAGCGGCGTGCCGGTGTCGGTGGGGAACGGGGTGGCCGACGGGGTAGCGGTTGGCGGCGTGCCAGTTACGGTCGGCGTTTGCGATGGGGTCTCGGTTGCCAGCGGAGTCGTGGTTGGGGTCGGTTCGGGCGCAGCAGGATGATCCGCGAGGATGGCGCTGGCCTTGGCCGCCAGGGTGATGCTGATGTGGCCGCCGCTGACGGTGTAGTTGCCACCGCCCAGTTCGTCGTGCAGCACGGTGCCGTCGGGGATGATGAAGCCACCCACGCTGACCGGCAGGGTGATAGTATTGGTAGCGGTATAGTTGTTCATCACCACCGCGACCTTCTCGGTATTGTCGCTGCGGCCAAAGCCGTAGACGAAGTTGGTATCGTCGGTGAGCAGGGTGGTGTAATCGCCGGTGCGTAGGGCCGAGTGTTGGCCGCGCACGTAGCCCAGCCTGGTATAGTAAGCCAGCACGGCAGGGTCGGTGGTGTAGGTGCCGGCCGTGTCCGGCCAGGGATAGGGAGCGCGATTGTAGGGGTCGTCTTGCAGCACGCCGTTGCTGTCGGCCACGTCGGGGGCATAGAGGCCCACTTCATCACCATAATAAACGGTTGGTGCGCCCAGGTAGGTGAACTGGAAGGTGGCGGCGAACTCCAGACGTTGCTTGGCGGCGCTCAGGTCGCTGCCTTCGCTGGGGAAGTGCAGCACGTAGAGGGCGCGGCTGTTGTCGTGGCTGTCGAGCAGGTTCATCATCACGTACTGTGCGGGCGCGGGGTAGTCCTCGCGCAGCGCCTGCATTGCATGGTCGAACTGGCTGGGTTTGAGCGCCTGCAGCGTGTTCGTTCCATTCAGGTCGTTATCGGTGAAGTCGAAGGGATAGCGAGCGAAGCCGAGAATGTTCTTCTTGAACCGATAGTTCATTGTCGAGTCGAGCTGGTCGCCCAGCAGCCAGGCGCTGGCGTTGGGCCAGCGTTCGGCGATCAGGATGGTGTTGGGGTCGTAGCTCTTGGCGTAGGGGCGGAAGTCCTGCCACCAGTTGGCAGCGGAGAAGCTGCCATCGTCGGCGACATCGAAGCGCCAGCCGTCCGCACCCAGGTTGTCCCAGAACTTGATCACGTTTGTGGGCGACATGGGGCTGCGATAGATGTAGTCGCGGTAGCTGTTGTTGGTCTTGTCGGTTACGGCCAGACTGGAGAAGCCGAACCACGCCTGATAATTCTCGGTGCCGTTGACGCAGGGACCGCCTGCCTGTGGCGAGAACAGATACCACTGGTGGAATGGCGAAGAGTCGCTCTTGCACGCGCCCACCGGGTTTGGCGGGTTGGGATAGCGGTTGTAGCGGTCGAAGTAGTAGCCGTCGGAGGAGGAGTGGTTGAACACGCCATCGAGGATGATCTTCATGCCCATCGCGTGCGCGGCGGTGGCGAGATTGGCGAAATCCTGGTTGGTGCCAAGGATGGGGTCAACCAGTTCATAGTTGTCGGTGTCGTAGCGATGGTTGCTGCGGGCGGCAAAGATGGGGTTGAGGTAGAGGATGGTAACGCCCATCGCCTTGAGGTTGGGTAGCTCCTGCTGGATGCCCTGCAGGTCGCCGCCGAAGAAGTCGCGGTTGTAGCAGCCGGTGACGCGGCCATCTTCGGGCGGCTGGTTCCAGGTGGTGTGCAGGGTGCTGACCGCGCCACCATTAGCGCAATTGCCGCCGTAGAAGACCTGGCCGACAGCAAGCTGGTCGTTGGCGGTGTTGCCATTGCGGAAGCGGTCGGGGAAGATCTGGTAGATAACCCCATTCTTCACCCAGTCGGGGGTGGTGAAGGCGGGGTCATAGACGGTAAGCTGGTAGGCTGCGCTGCCCGGTTCGCCGCCCTCGAAGTATTGGCCGGCGCCGCCCTTGTTCAGATTATCGTTGTCGTCAAGGTAATTATCGTTGTACCACCCGGTGTCTACGCTGGAATCAGCCCTGACGTGCTGCAACTCGAAACGATAGTAGAGAACATCGGGGACGTGGGGGGTAGTAATGGTTACGTGCCAGTAGTCGTAGCCGCCGCTGGTGGTCTTGCTCATCGCGTAATCGGTCGCCCCGTTGGGGTGAACCTGCTGGTAGACGCGCAGGGTGGCGGTCTGCACATTGCCCGCCTCGGCGCGGACTGACAGCATCACCTGGGTGTTGCTGTAGACCGCCCCAAAGGGGCTGCGATAGTTGGAGTCGAACGAGTCGTGCAGCACGGCGTAGGAGTGAACGTTGTCGCCAGTGGTGTTGACGGTGTAATTCCAGAGGAAATCGGTGAAATTGCCGTCCTGATTCTGCTGGTTGCGGACAAACAGGTGGTAGCGCACGTAGGTGCCGCCCGCCTGCGCGGGGATGTCAGCCTGCCAATTCGCGCCGGGGTAGCTGGTATCGTAGGTGCCGAGGATCTTGGTGTAGGTGTTGCCCACGTTAAACTCTACGCCAGCGGTTTCGCCAAACAGGGTATCGCTGTTCATCCAGACCCGCACCGTGCTGGTGGGGAATACGCTGGCGCTGTCAGGTATCTGGGTTACATACTGTGGCGGGCGGGTTGCGTCGGGGCTAGCTGGCTTGGCCGCCACTTTCACCACTGATGCCGAAGTCGCGCCTACGTTCGATGCTGATGCCGAGGTCGCGCCTACGTTTGAGGTTGATACCGATGCTGCCGACTTGCTGGCCGCGCTGCTATTAGGCGACCCGATCAACAGCGCCAGGGCGATTACCAGACAGGCCACCGCTAGCCCGATGCCGAGCAGCCTGCTGCTCCTGCTGAAATGCTGCGTGTTCATCTATCCACCTCCGTTGTGGTTAAACCGCCTGCCAGAGTGGGTAATGCAGTTCGCGCTGAGGTGAATCGCCGCTCACCCTATCAAAGCGCAGCGTTACCTAAAACCAGCAGTATCGCAATATGCCGCTGCCCGGTGTTTGTTCGCAAGCTATAACCCCATTGTTATATTCGTGCAATGAACAAACTAATGGGACACGGCAGAGTGTAGCACAGCTCTGCCAGGGTGTCAAATCTGTAGCATCATTCAGGCCAACGTCCGCGCCCTCACGCCATCCCCTCCCGAAATGGTTTATCCTTACGCACAAATGGTGAGGGGCAAGAAGTGGTGGGGATAGGCCACGGCTCGCCGAGTTACTGAGGGTTGGGAGCGTAGCTCCGATCCTGTAAGCGCATCAACGCTTATCGCCAGCATCAATGTGCCAACGGGCGCTATCTAATTGGCGACAGGTAAGCAGACGATGGATACGGTGTGCGCGGCAACAAAGGGCTACGCCCCTAGCCTCCAGTAACTTGGCAAGCCGCGTGCTGGCTTGCATCATCACACCATTGGATGTTTTTATTTGTGGGTAGCGTTTAGCAGGTATGGAGGGCGCAATGCTCAGGCCACGCACCTGCCCGCGTCCCAGTCCTGCTCGTCGTCTGGCTCGTTGTCGTAGATGATCGGCGCGGCGGGCGGGGCGCAACACTCGCTCGGCCAATCATCGGCGACGATGAACTGCAGCTCGACCCGTTCCTGCTGCGCGTTCTGCTGCTCGACCTTTTCTTCAAAATAAATCCTGGACATGAGATCGCCTCCTCACTCAGTACCCCCTCCTTGCCTCCCCCAGCGAGGGAGGGGCAAGTGGAGAGGGCAAAACGAAAATCCCCACCCCAAATCTGGGGCGGGGATCAAATATCCACGCGGTTCCACCCAATTTATCATCCGTTCCGCCAACAAAGGGGAGGGATGACCTCATTGCGCCACGATAACGGGTGGCAGGCGGGGGTTCATACTGGCGAGATCGCGTTCCGAACTCCGGCTCCGAGGTGGTTTTCACGTTGGCGGGCGCGGGCGAAGCTCTCAGTCGGTGGCTTCGGTTCTCTGTCGCGGCGCGGTGCGCTACTCTTCCTCATCTGTGCCTTGTTTTATGCGATTATGATACCGCAGTTTGGCGCGGCTGTCAATAGGTCGGGCGGCCTAATTTGCCAACCTACACCTGCGCTACCGACTCAGGCTGGCCGCTTGCCAGTGAACGGGTGGCCGCCAGCGTGGCTGCGAATGTGCCGAAGCCGTCGCGGTAGGAGCAGCGAATCAGACTCTGATCGTGATTTGTCACCGCCTTCACGAAGGTGGCAACCTGTTCGAAATAGCCGCTGGCGGGGTCGTGATGGTCAATCGGCTGACCGTCCACGCTGCCGCGCACCGTCCACTCATCATAAACTAGCTCAAGATGCAGATCGCGGCCAATCAAGGTGCAACCCCAGAAGAACTGCCACACCGCACAGGTGGAGATGATGTTGCCGATCGCCCCGCCGCTAAAGTCGAGGCTGACGGTGGTTACATCCTCGTAATCAACACGGTCTGGCACATGGCCGCCGCGCCCCAGCGCGTAGACGCTGCTTACATCGCCCGCAAAGTAGCGGGCCAGATCTACGATATGGGTACTCTGCTCCACAATCTGGCCGCCCGATAGCGCCCCTTTGCTTACCCAACTGCCCGGCATTGACCCCAGCACCCGCCCGATTACCATTGCTACCGGGCGGTCGGCGATTAGCTGCCGCGCATAGTCGGTAATGCCGCTGTAGCGAAACATATAGCCGACGCTATTTATCACCCCCGCTGCTTCGATTGCCGCCAGGCTGCGGCGGGCGGTATCCAAATCCAGGCCGAGCGGCTTGGTGGTGAAGATGGCGCAACCGCGCTTCGCTGCTAGCGCCAACTCGTCGCTGCGGGCAAAGGGGGGCAGGTTGTCGAACACCGCATCTAGCTGCTCGTCGGCCAGCATGGTGCGATAATCGGTATACACCCGCGCCTCGCGGCCAACAGCCAGTGCGGCGGCCCGCTCACCGTCGAGGTCGCAGAAAGCGACTACACTGGCCGCCTCGCCAAGTGCGTCAATGCGCTGTATATATTCGCGGGAGATGCCGCCACAACCGATGAAGCCAATCTTAATCATGTATCTTGCTCCCCAGCAATTTGCTGCCGCGCCGCATAGTAGGCGGCCTCAATCTGCTTGAAGTGGGTCGCATCGAGCAGCGGTTCGGTGGCCCAGGCAACGTTTGCGGCAAGGTGTTGCGGGTTGGCGGTGCCGACAATCGCGGTGCTAACCAGCGGGTTGCCCAAAACCCAGCGCAAAGCCAATTCCTGCCGCGCCCCAGTCGCGCCCAACGCCGCCCAATCCATGCGTTGCGCCACATCCCATTTCCACGTCCAGTCGGGGTGGCCGGGGCGCTCTTTCAGGTCGGCAATGCCATTGGCAACCGGCTGCTTGACAATGATACCCATACCCTGCGCCGCAGCCGCCGGTATCAGCTTCGCGCCCGCCTCCTGCTGCAAGATGCTGTAACTAACCTGCAAGGTGGCGAACACCCGCATATCCAGCGCGTACCAGGCATCATCACCATCGGCGCTGACCCCAATGTGCCGCACCTTGCCTGCCGCTTGCGCTTGCTGTAGCCCGTGTAGCGCCGCGCCATCTTCCAGCGCCCAGCGCGGCGGACTGTGCAGTTGCACCAGGTCGAGGTAATCAGTACGCAGGTAGCGCAAACTGGCTTCGATTTGTTGCTGCACGCCTGCTGCCGACCAATCTTCCTCGGCGACCCAGCCGCCGTTGCGCCAGTGCTGCACTCGCCCACACTTGCTTGCCAGCACCACGCGGTCACGCTGCCCCTGCAACGCCTCGCCGAGCAACTCTTCGCTGTGACGATAGTCGGGGGCAGTGTCGAAGAAGGTGATACCAGCATCAAGCGCCTGACGCAGCAGCGCGATGAAGGCATCTGGCTGCCCACTTGCGGTAAAGCCGATCGGTGCGCCGCCATAGCCTAGCGCCGCCACGCGCAAGCCGGTTGCGCCCAGCATACGTTGGGGGATGATTGGCAAGCGGCGACCCTCACTTTCTGGCTTGGATATATTTGCCGCCTACATTATAGCTGACCGACTGCCGGTTGTAAACTTGCAGCCGGGGCGAGCGCAGCCCCTACATAAATACAAGGGCGAGCGCAGCCCGCCCCTACATAAATACAAGGGCGAGGGCGAGCGCAGCCTGCCCCTACATAAATACAAGGGCGAGGGCGAGCGCAACCCGCCCCTACATAAATACACCATCTGCGTGAACTATGCGCCCGCTGCTGCCGCCCAGCTAGCCTCTTCATTACTAGCTTTGGCTGGATGAGCAGCGCGGGTGAGCAGGGCGGCAATCAACCCCAGCAGGGCGATGATAGCCGAGACGAACCAACTGAGGGTGAAAGCGTCGTTGATGCCAGCAGCGAACAGGGTGGCGATGCGCCGGTTGAGGCTGGCGAGTTCGGGCTTGAGCGCCGCGCCGCCGGGGATGCGGTCGGCGATGGTAGTCAGGTCGAACTGGCTGCTGCTCTGGCTGGCGGCATTCTGGATGTTGCTGGCGATGGTAGTGCGAAGCTGCGCTGGCAACTTGTTATCGGCCTGCACGATGGCGACCGCACTGGTCTTGGCAGTGGCAACGTTGCTGCTGATCTGGCCGGTGAGTAGGCTGATCAGGATGGCGACACCGAGAACGAACCCCACCTGGCGGAAAGTGTTGAACGCGCCGCTGCCTACCCCCAGCTTGTGGCGGGGCAACTCGGACAGCACGATGTTGGGGAGGCTGGTGAAGACCAGGCCCATGCCCGCGCCCACGATTATGTCGCGCCAGGCGAAGTCGAAGTAGTTGACACTCGCGCTGATGGTGGAGAACAGATAGAAACCGATGGTGAGTAGGGCCATGCCGATGATGCCGAGGACGCGCGGTGACACCTTTTTGCCGCTAATCGCGCCAGAGATGGCGGAGAAGAAGAACGAGGCCAAAGGCAGGGGGATAATCGCATAGGCCGCATCCAGTACGCTCTTACCCTGAGCGATGACGAAGAACAGTACCAGGATGAGGAACGCGCCCTGGATGGCAATGCCGAACAGGAGCATGGTTATATTTGCGGTAGTAAAGCTGCGGATGCGGAACAGGCTGAAGTCGAAGATGGGCTGCTCCTGCCGTGTCTCCACCACGTAGAACAGGGCTAGCCCGATGATTGCGCCCGCGAACAAACCGAAGATGCCAGCCGAGGTCCAGCCCCAGTCGTTGCCCTGGATAATTGCTAGCACCAGGCAGAACAGCCCGACGGTCAGAGTGAGCAAACCGGCAACGTCTATGCGGCGGTTAGCGTTAGGGTCGCGCATCTCTGGCACGAAGGTGAAGACCATGAACAGGCCGACGATGCAGAAGGGCAGATTGACCAGGAAGATGGCAGGCCAGCCGAAGCTCTGCACCAGGAAGCCGCCCAGCACCGGCCCAGCCGCCGAGGCCAGCCCCGCTGCCGCACCCCAGATGCCAATTGCTGCACCGCGCTGCTTGGCGGGAAACACGGCGGTAATAATCGCCAGGCTGACGGGGGTAAGCGCCGCTGCGCCCAGCGCCTGCACGGCGCGGAAACCGATCAACCACTCGATAGTGGGGGCGAAGGCGCAAAGCAGCGACCCGATGCTGAACATCACCATACCGATCATGAACATTCGCTTGCGGCCAAACTGGTCGGCAAAGCGGCCCGTGGTCACCAGCAGCACGGCGAACACCAGATTGTAGGCGTTGGACACCCAGCTAACCGTGGTTAGTGTGGTATGCAGGCTAGTCTGGATGCTAGGGATGGCGATGTTGACGATGGTGGCATCGAGCAGGGCCATGAAGAACCCGAACATCAATGAGGTCAACACCAGCCATTGATTGACCACCCGCCCGCCAGGCAGGGTGAGCGGTGCGGCGGGCGCACCCCAGCCACCCGCTTGCGGCTTTGCTTCTTGCTTAACTGCTTCCTGTATCTGTGACATGATATAACCCTCCTTTTGCGAACTGTATCTTATGGTTTATGTGAAACTCCGATTATAGCAGTGCTAATTACTGATACGACCTGCCGTATTATTCGATGGCCGCAGCGGACTGCGCTTGTCCCTCGGCAATGGCGATTTCACGCTGGCGCACCTGGTGTACCCAGGTGAGTTCTAGCTGCCACAGGTCAATGTTATGCCGCATCGCATCGAGGATTGCGTCAAGGTTGGTCAAGTTGTACTCTTCCCTGGGCAAGGTGCGGAGATCTTCAGCCTCAGCCGTCAGGTGCAGCACGTGAGCCTGGCAGTAGTTGATGTAGTGGTCAATTATGTAAAACCGCTCCTCCGATTTGAGGTAATCCATAAAGCCTGATTTCTGAAAGAAGATCTTGTTGTAATCCCCTGGGTTGGAGGTGGTATCCATCATCAGCTTGTGCCAGCGTTTGCGCCCTTCCTCGGAGATGCGGTAGTGGCGGGATTGTCGCTCTCCCTTACTTTCTGAGTCGTTCGCTTCCTCGGCAATAATCAGCCCCTGCGCTTGCAGCCTGGCGAGCAATGGGTAAAGCCCACCGTTGCTAAACTTCGCATATGGCCCGATCATGTCGTTGATGATTTTAGCCATCAGGTAGCCGTGCATTGGGCCATGCAGCAACTGCGACAGAATGATTAGCTCGTACATACCCATCATCTCCCTTCCATGTCATTTTGATAGGTGAAAGCGACGTGTCAATTTGACCTATTATAACAGAACACTCCCCTGCTGTCAAGCGCCTGCATCTAGGCCAAATGATGTAGAAATTGGCAGAGTGAAATGTAATACCAATCGCCGAGGAGAGGGTTAGTTTTCTGTAGGGGCGAACAACGGTTCGCCCTGGTGCAATTTATACCCCCACCAATCGCAATTGTTATAAGCTGGAAACAAGGGCAAGATCAGGGCATCAGTGTCTTGACGAAGAGATCGCCAATCATTTGTACTAGCGCATCAGGGCCGGGCTGCTGTGGCTGATCGGTTGGAGGCCAATACAGCCCGTGACCACCGTGCTGCACCATCACCAGCGTTGCCGGTACGTTCGCCGCCTTAAGCCGATCGTAAATCTCCTGAGCGTGGTGAGGTGCGAGGATTGGATCCTCGGTGCCATGAATGATTAGGAAAGGCGGGTCGCCGGGGGCGACATAGGTGATCGGGCTAGCGGCCTGTAGAGCTGCTTTTGAATCGCCGAACTCACCCATCAGGCTGGAAGTCCAACTCGCACCGCCAGTCATGTTCAGCAGATCGCTGAAGCCGGAGATATCCGCTACCGCCTGCACGCCGCTCGACTGATCCAGATATTGGCCGACATCGAAGCCCGCGCTTGGGCCAGCCGTACCGAGCATCGCACCCAGGTAACCGCCCTGACTCTCACCTGCGACCCCGATGCGCTGTACATCTATCCCCAGTTCGCTGGCGTGCGCGCGCAGGAAGCGAACCGCGCACTTCGCATCCTTGATCATATCCTGCGCCGAGTGCAAGGGCCAGAGGCCATAATCAATTGAACCAGCCACGAAGCCGCGCTTAACCAAAGTATCGTAAACCGTTACCCAGTAAGGCCCACTTGTCCCCCCTCCCACCAACAACTGGCGGCTGCCCATAATGCCAGCGCCGCCATGGATGAAGAGGACTGTCGGTGCCGGACGGTGGGCGGAAGCCGCTGGTTCGGAGAGATCCATCGCCAGTGGGCTACCAGGGAGATTGCAGTACGTGAGCGTGGCCGTCTGACCGGCTGGCACGCTTACACTTGTTCCCGTAGGGAGCCATACCGCGTTGGCCGCTGCGCTGCTGCCCAGCCAGGTGAGGCTAGAGACCAGAATGAACGCCGCCACTACTCCCGCTGCGGTGCGCCATGCCCTCAGCGGCTTGGTTAGTGATGGTCGCTCTGCAAGGTAGAGCAGCAAGAGCGCCGCGAGCAACTCCATGGGCGCGAGGAGCAAATCAAAGATACTGAGCATCTCTGGTTGCCACAGAGTAGTAATCAGCGGCAGCCCAACCGCGTGGCTGAAGACCCAGAGCAGCGCGGCGGCAAGGTTCAACAGCGCCACCAGGGAGAAGATTCGGCGAGTGGGTAGAGCAACTACAGCCACCGCAGCAGCGAACTGAATTACCGCACCGATAAGGAACAAAACCGACAGCGGCACAGACAGCGGCCATTGCTCCCAAACTCCGCTGAGGTGGATGATCGCTGCGGCAGCGGTAAGCAGCGCCGCCCAGTACAGGAGCGCCTCGTGCTTCGCACGTTGGACGCTCATTGGTGGGCGAGTAGCGATTGTTTGGGTCATGGCAATTACCCCTTCTTACTGATTAGACAGCTTGTGCTGCTGTATTTGCCATCTGGTCAACTTGCTCTGCTGGGCGAGCAATTAGCATGATGGCAACGGCCACGCTCCACACCTCCTGAAGCATAAGCACGATAATGGTAGCCTGCATGGCAGCAGTGCTGAACAGCGCGATAAAGCCGAGGATTTGGAACAGCGCCCCCAGCGCCAGCGCCACGTAGACGAACGATGTAGGCAGCAGCCGGGTGCCAAGCAGGGCCGCACCCAGAGTTAGAAACAACGACGGGGCGAGTAGGACGATGTGGACGAATACATAGGTAAGGTCGAGACAAGTTACAGCGGCATCGAGGTGTCCGCTATCACTCGCGATCTGTGCGCCCAGCGCGAAGCTGCCTTCCATCAAACTCAGGCCGAGGATGACCGCGCAAACCGGCAGTATCAGCCGCCCTGCAAACTTGCCGTTTGCCCCGGCCAGATGAACCAGGCCAATTGCAAAGATAATCGAGAGCAGCGAACCTACCGCCTGCAGCCAGGTATCCCACAGGAGAGTGTCGTGGTACTGCGTACTGAACGCTTGCACCTCAGCCGGGCTAGCGGTGGCTAGTGGCAGCGGCAACCACGTCCATGGTGCGGCGAAGTAAGCGACCAGCGCGACCGCACCGAGGATACCGCTGAGGGCAATCAGAATACGGAACATTCGTGAGGACATTACCTATCTCCTTTGTGAAACGCAACTTGCGGTCGCGTCGGGCTTTAGGCCGACAACTTACCCGTTACCTTGATGCGAGAATCCTGTTCCAGACAGAAGCCGCGCTGCTAGCAAGATGGTCAGAAGGGAAGTAACCATGGTAGCCAGTTTCTCGAACAACCCCGCTGGCCCATTGCTCGACATCTCTGCCCCAAAGGTGGCGAGGAAGATCACCATCAATATGCCGGTGACAACCGCGTAGGTCGCCCAGCCACGCCAGCGAGGCTCAATAGCAAAGCGTCTGGCGATTACGAAGCACCAGATCACCCTTGAACCAAAGGCCAGGAAGGTGGCGAAGAGATGAATGACTGCGTGCGTGGTGGGTGTCGTCAGCAACGTTGCCCTGGGCGGGTAGCCATGGTCGGAGTCTTGCGTGAAGATACCCGCGAGTATTAGGCCCAGCGCGACCTGGACTTGTAGGATCGGCCCCCAAGTCGCCGCGGCCCCTGGCCTGAGCGACACGCGCAAGCCGATTGCGAAGCAAATAATAAACAAGCCGAAAACGATGAAGTTCGCCCCCTGTATCCAGCCACCGTCGCTCAGGCTGAGTGCGCTCATTGGCTGCCGCCAGGGGTCGTAGCCGGGGCGAATCGCGCCCGCAATCAGATAAACTGCGTTGAAAAGCAGCGAACCGATGATGCCGCAACTGAGCAGCAACCGATGCAGGGCAGAGTTGAGGGCAATGATCGGTTTGGGTGCTGACCGCATCGCCCTCGCTGCTCCATTCTGATTTTGGCTCATCGTGATTCCCTCCGGTTCAAATAAGGCCATGGCCGCCTCCGCCAGTTTGTGTTCGTGCAGGCTGCGACCCCAGGCCAGTTCCAGTTGCCACTGGGCAACCATGTGATCAAGCGTATTGAGCGCAGCGTTCAGGTAATCCGTCTCTTCGATGCCGGGCGGCAAATTACGCAAGCCTTCACCCTCGGCCTTCAGGTGTATCACGTGTGCCTCACTGTAATGTATGTAGTGGTCGAGCAAGATAATGCGGTCGGTGGACGATAGCAGACGCAGGTAAGGCGACTTTGATAGGAAGAACTTGTTATACTCGCCTGGATTGGATGTGGTATCCATCATCAGCGCGTGCCAGCGTTTGCGCCCGGCCTCGGTAATTGCATAGCTGCGTACTTTGCGGCCACCATGCGTTTCGCCAGCATCCTCGTAGGCCACGATCAGCCCCTGCTCCTCTAGCTTGGCGAGCAACGGATACAGCCGACCGTTGCTCACCTTGGCGTATGGGCCAATCATGTCGTTGAGAATCTGGCCGATCAGATAGCCATGCGATGGTTGTACCATCAGGCGGCACAGGATAATTAGTTCGTACATAGGGCATCTCTCCTTTGAGCGGCCCATCGCTCCTGCATGGAGCGTCGGCTACTATCTTACTGGCTTACTGGCTGATCGCTTTGCTGGCGACTTTACTACCCTGACGGCCCATCACCTGCCCCGCCAACCATAGGAAGGAACCGAGCAGCGTCAAAGTGGCCGGCACCCAGTCGGTGAAATCATGCACCCCCACGCTATTCGGGTCGGGGTTGGTCTGGCCGAGGGTAATCAGCACCGCATCGGCAATGATAGTGATCACCGCCAGCACGGTGATGCCAATCTGCCCCCAGTGCGAGGTAGCCACGCCGCGCACATCAGCATCATGGGCGGTGAAGAACTGAACGCCGAAGAGCAGTAGTAGCAGCAATACCGGGGTGAGATGGGCGAACGTGTTGGGTACATCATCCACCGGGCTGAAGGTCGCCCCATTCCATCCGCTGCCGATGCAAAAGATAATAAATGCCGCGACTTGTAGCTTGTAGACACCACTGTTCGTATTCATATTGGATCCGTCCCTTTCTTGTTTGGCATCTGTGGATGCACTTTAGCCTGGCCTTTGCCGTGTGTTACGGTAACAGGTGTTTGTAACCTGTCATCATGACCTATTATAACCCAACCCTTTGCCGTTGTCAAGGGTTTTTCCACCGAATCCGCCAGCAAAAAGGAAAATTGGCGCTATAATAAGCCGTGTGATCTGTCGCAATGAAGCCACCTGATTTAGATATAATCGCCGAGTAGCTTATAGAGAAAGTTCTGGAGGAGCAATGTGCCGAAATGAAGCCACCTGATTTTAATACTGACTCCGCAGCGGCCATAAGCAGCAATGAGCAATCATCGAGCGGCACACCAGTAACCGACTATATTGGCCCTGCAACGTCCGCTCCAGTGGGTGTTAAAACGGCTGCGCCACCGTTTACCTTGCCAGAGACCAAAGCCGAACCGCCCTCAGTATATGGCAGCGGGCAGCTGATCCAACTCCCGCCTGGTTCAGCTCGCTCCACATCTGCTGATTTGCCTTTCGAGCCGTTCTTCGCCATTGGCGGCTCTTTCTCCGTCTTCGCTTTGTTTATGAGCGTGTTTATATTGTGGAATGCGGCAACCTCATCTCCCATATCAAGTAGGAGAGGCGAGACGTGGTTTACGTTGGCGCTTGCTGCGATCGGCTTGGTCATATGTTCGCTGTCTTTTCTTACTGCTGAGGCTGGGGACGGTGCAGTGCGGTCCGCACCAGTTCGCCGTCTGAGAAGCATCGCGGTCATAGCAGATACGATAATTATTATCCTTTCTGTGCTTCAGATCATCTTTTCCTGGCTGCCCTAGCGAATCCGGCAATCCGCACCAGGGCGGGCAGCCACCCGCCCCTACGGCTTCGAGATCATAACTTGCAATCATCAGCCTTGACATTGCTTGCTGATATGATATAATCAGCACATCTATTCTAAAGTGGTGGTGTTCTATGTCCGACAGCAATAATGGAGGCTACGGCTTCCTCGCCCAGCGGGCCTATCTATATCTGCGCGAACAGGGCCACGCGGTGGAGGAGGATACCCTCATTCGCCATGTGTTCAGCGCCTTGCCCGGCCAGAACCCGGCCCGCATCAACGTGGAGGTCTGGCGCGGGGTGCTGCCCGGCATCCTCGCCGATACCAGCCGTTTCCAGCCGCTGGGCGGGCGAATGTGGGCGTTGGCTGGTGTGGGCGATGAATCTGCGCCCGTCGCCGATGAACTGGCAAGCATGGAATACATCGCGCTGGATACCGAGACCACCGGCCTCGATGCCAGCAGCCACCGCATTATCGAAGTGGCCGCGCTGCACTACCTGCCCGACTGTAACGACAACAACCCTGCCGATAGTTACATCAGCGTGGTCAACCCCAGCCGTCGCCTGCCCGCCTTCATCGTCAGCCACACCGGCATCAACCAGACCATGGTTGACCATGCGCCTTCGTTCGCCACCATCGTGGGCGATCTGCGAGCGTTCATCGCCGAGCGCATCATCGTCGGTCACAATATCGGCTTCGACATGGCGTTTCTAAATGCCGAGGTGCGCCGCCTGGGGCAGCCGCCATTCGTCAACCCGCGCCTGGACACGTTGGCGATGGCGGTGCGGCTGGTCAACAACCTGGGTAAGCGCAACCTCACCAGCGTGGCGGCAGAACTGGGGCTGCCAGTGGGTGTCCGTCACCGCGCCGAGGCCGATGCGCGGCTGGCGCGGCAGGTGTTCTGCCGCCTGCTGACTCTGGCCCGCGAACGCGGCATTGTCACCCGCGCCGCGCTGCTGGAGATGGGCCGACCGCTGGGCGCAGAATACTGGGGGCGACGCAAGAAGGCAGGCAGCCGCTTCGATCCGCAGGCGTGGGCGTGGCCCACTGATCCGTTGGTGCAGGTGCGCGAGGTCGAGCCGATTGGCGACTGGCTGCCTTCGGTGCCGGAGCGGGCCGGGGTGTACGTCATGCGCGACGAGAACGGTAACGCTCTCTACGTCGGCAAGGCAGGCAACCTGCGACGGCGGGTCGCCAACTACTTCTCCCGCGACGAAGGTGTGTTGCGCGGATTGGTGGGATTGCGCGAAGCCACGGTGAAGCTGGAATTGCGTAGCGTAGGCAGCGAACTGGCGGCGGAGTTGCTGGAGCTAGAGCTGATCACCCGCCTGCAGCCGGGCTACAACACCCAGCGCACCGCTTCCGCCCCCCGTCACTACATCCGCCTGCACCAGCCTAAGCGTGGCCTGCCCCTGCTCAAGCCCGCCGATGAGCCGCATGAGGATGGCTTTGGCCCCTACGCCAATCGCAGCGAGGTGGACGACACCCTGCGCCTGCTCCGCGCCATCTTCCCCGCGCTTGCGCCCAGAGCAGCAGGGATTACCCCCGCCGAGTACCAGACCCAGCTAGCTGAGTCATTGTCCTATCTGCGTGGCGATGACGAACCCGCGCTAACCCGCCTGCGCGACCGCATCTATGCCGCCAGCGCGGCCCACGATTATACTTTGGAGAGCGAAGCCCGCCAACTGCTCGCCGAACTATTGCGCCGCCGCGAACGCGAGGCTCAACCTCCAGCCCAGGTGCGCGAGGCGTTGATCGTGCTGCCCGCCGCTGACGATGAGGCCCGCGAGGTGTTCGTCGTGCGCGAGGGCGAACTGCGCTGGCGTGGCCCGCTCCCCAGCACCGCAACCGAGGATGTTCTGGCCGCCCGCCTGGCCGAGTTGTGGATGGTCGCTGCCAGCACCTCACCCCCATCCGACACACAAAAAAGCCCCTCCCCCATTTCGGGAGAGGGGTTGGGGGAGAGGGCAGTTCCCACCCAGCTATCGCTGCTTGGCGAAGCGCCGAAACGTAAACCGCACCGCGACGAGGTGAGCAGCCTGGTAATCCGCTGGCTCTACGCCCACCCCACCCACCCTGGCGTGCTGCCGATGCCCACCGAGCGCGAGGCTACCCAGGACGCGCTGCGCCACGCGGCGCGGATGATACGGGGCGAGTGCTGAGTGCTGAGTGCTGATAAGTCGTTGTGTTTCGTAGGGGCGAACCGTTGTTCGCCCTTTTCAGATTAATTACTAATCACTAATCACCAATCACTAATCACTTTCGGTAGAGCCATCGCTGCGGTCAGGGATGAATGCGATTGCCGCCGCTGCGCCTACAAATGCCAGGGGGATAAGCGAGTCGCCGGGGGAGACCTTGTTGAGTAGTACCACGATGCCGCTGCCGATTGCCATTAGCCCAGCAACGGTAAAGAGCAGCACATGGCGGTCGCGGCTACGCTCGTTGCTGCTGTTCAGCTTTAGCCATTTGCGCCGCACCCATAGCGGGGTTAGGGCTACAGCAAAGCCAACCGCAATTTCGGCTAGCCCGACTCCCAGCATGGCCCAGTTGGGACCGTTATTACCATCAACAATTACGGTGATACTTTGAGCCAACACTGCGCGCTGATTCGTATTGATCAACGCAGTGATTATCTGTGCCAGTGCCATAATTTACCTTTCTGGTGATGCAATCCTGGCTCAAATTATACCATACTCTTGCCACCTACCCGCTCAACCACTAGATGGTAATGTACGCCAAGCAGGCGGCGCAGCTCTGCGCCATACTCAAGCCCCGCGTGGTTGTTCCCATCCACTATGCCTACACTGCTGGCCCGTTGCGCGACCGCCTGCTGCTCAAGTATGATGGCACTCCCGTTACATTTCAGCAGGCCGCCGTGCAGCTAGCCCCTACCACCAGGGTGTCCATCCTTGCCCCGGCGAACCGCTTACCCTGGGTCTGTCAGCAGTGAAGTAAAGACGAAGGGCTATTATTCCTGCCTAAAGGGTTATTCACCGCCTGATAAACGATCTGGGCCATCTCATCGCGGCGAATGCTGTTGTTGGGGCGGAAGCTGTGATCGGAATAACCCGCAATGATGCCCATGTGGTAGGCCGTCTCGATGCTGGTGTAGAACACGTTGCTGGGCGGCACATCGTTGAAGTCCTGCCCATTGCTGGGGGTATAGGGCGGGTAATGTGCGGCGTTGACGACCAGCTTTGTGATCTGCCCGCGGGTAATCGCCTGGTTGGGCAGGTAGCAAGGGTAGGCTGCGTCGTGCGCCGCGCAGCCCGCCGCATCGAACCCGCTGAGGATACCCTGGGCGTAGCCGCTCTCAATGTACAGGTAAGCAAAGTAGCCGGGTGGCACGTCGCTGAAACTCTGCCCCGCTTGCGGCGTACTCAGTGGCAGGCTAAATCCTGAGACAACGATTTTGGCAAATTGACCACGGGTGGCGGTGGCATAGGGTGCATAGTGGGTAGCATCGCTGCCGCTTATTACCCCGCGACAGTTCAGCGCGTGAATAGCGGTATAGAAGGTGTTGCCGCTGATGTCCACGAAGGGGTTGGCGCAATCGGTGGGGGTTGGCGAAGGTGTGTTAGTGGGCGGCGTGCTGCTGGGGATTGGTGAAAGCGTGCTGCTGGGGATTGGTGAAAGCGTGCTGCTGGGGATTGGTGAAAGCGTGCTGCTGGGGATTGGCGAAGGGTTTAGGGTTGGGGTAGCTAGCGGGTTGGTGTTGACCTCTCGCTCCGCCGCCGGATAGCCATCCTGCCCATTGGTGGTGCCGATCACTGTCATGAAGTAGTCGCCAGGGGTAGGTGGGGTGAAGGTGTAGCTCTCTACGCCGCTGACATCAAGGGTTGCGGTATATGACTGGCTGGCTACGCCATATTCCAGCCGATACGACTGAGCATCGGTTACAACATCGTGCCAGCTTAGACTGATGCTGCCATCGGGGTTGCCATATGCAGCAAAGTTGGCGGGGGTGTTGCCCACCGTAATTGCCGGATTGTCGGCCCTGGGGGTGAAGTGGATGAGGTCGAGGCTGGTGGCGATACCTATCATCCCGTAATCGGCGTTCTGACCGGGGATGCCATTGTAGTACATTATATAGCTGCCATCATCGGCGCGGCGCACCAGCGGGCCGTATACCAGCCCCGCATCCCAGCCGTTGGTGGTGGAAGGGGCGAGGATGGGGTTGCTGGAGTATGGAGTGAAATTAACCCCATCCGCGCTGGTGGATAGATATATGCCATTATTGGTGTGATAATAGAGATAGGTGGTGCCGCTCTCAGTGATTGCAAAGCTAGTGTAGATGCCATTAGTGTTAGTGACGACCGGGTTGCCCACATAGCGCGTCCAACTAATGCCGTCGCTGCTATAGGCAAGGCCAACCGCCGAATCGTTAGTGCCGAAGCCGTTGTAATACATCATGTACAGGCGTGAGGTGTCGCTAGCCAGCTTGAGCGATTGGAGCGCCTGGGCTTTAGGGCTGACCACCTCGACAATCGAGGGGCGCACAAGCTCGACGTTATCCCAATAGTTGCCACTCTCCGGCGAAAGCACTGGATGCGTCTCGGCGTTGAAGTTGATGCCATCGCTGCTGGTGGCATAGCCAATCTGATAAGGCACATTGCCGCCGTAGTAGAGCTTGAACAGGCCATCCTCGTAGAAAACAAAGGGGAACGCCCGCTGATCCGCCCATCCGTCATTAATGTTAATTGCCCCTTGCTTGTTGAAGTGGATACCGTCGCTGCTGGTGGCAAGGTAAATCTGCCAGGTGCAACCAAAGCCGCTGTAATAAGCATAGTAGATGCCGTTCACCTTGACCATGCCCGGATACTCGCTGTGGATAGCATCGCAGTAATTGGCCGCAAGGGGATTGGCATGGGCGGATGGGGTAACTGGCGCGAAGATGTTGTCAGGAGGCTGGCTGATCTGGCTGGTGGCGTTGTCAGGTGCAGCAGGGGCAGTGAACAAAGCGGTAAGTACCAAAAGCAAAATGCTGAGGGTCAAAAAACAGGCTGATTTCACGATGGGGTCTCCTTTGAGGTAGTTGAGCCTAACTATAAAGCTACTGTGTAAAATCCTTGTAACAAACAAGCCAAAAGCTGGTAAAATGAGTTTGCAACCTTATGCTATAATGGCTTTGTAGTGTGATGCGATGACAGCAAGCAGGAGGTAGACGATGACCAGATTGGCACAGTGGATGGACCGGGCGATGGAGGGGCTATGGCTGGCGGCGCTGGTGTTTACGCCGCTGTTCTTCAACGTCTACAGCAGCCGCGTATTCGAGCCAGACAAGGTCGCCTTGCTGCGCTCGATAGTGGTATTGGCGGCTATATGCTGGTCGGTCAAGGCGCTGGAGCGGCGGCGGGCGCTAGCAGCGGCCATCCCGCTTGATGCTGAGGTTGGTGGCGAAGGCATAAAAGACGACCCTGCCACCACCCCAAATGGGCAGGGCAAGGCCGGGGCATGGTGGCGGGTGCCGCTGCTGTTGCCGCTGCTGCTCTATGCGGCCTGGTATCTGGTCAGCAGTCTCACCTCGGTGGATGTATACTTCAGCATCTTCGGCAGTTACCAGCGTGAGGAGGGCTTCATCACCCAGCTAGCCTACATTGGGCTGGGGTTGATCATCCTGTTCAACCTGCGTACCCGCGCTCAGGTTGAGCGTATCATCACCTTCTGCGTGGCAACCGCCGCTCCCGCTGCGCTCTATGGTCTCTTGCAGCATCAGAACCTCGATCCGCTGCCCTGGGCTGGCGATGTAACGACCCGCGTGGCCGGGCCGATGGGCAATCCCACCTTCTACGGCAGTTGGCTGGTGATGATCGTGCCGCTGATCCTCTACCGCATCGTCACCCTCGCTGACTGGCTACGCTACCCTGGCAATAAGGTGCAGCACGATGTCAACGATGGTCCGCGCCTTGCGCTCTATGGCGGCGCGATGGTGGCGCAGAACATTGTGCTATGGCTGGCGCTGGGGCTAATTGCCTCCAATCAGCGGCCCGACTTTACGCTCTGGTTCATCCTGCCGATTGCTATCCTCATATTCTACGCGCTGACCTTCGTCTACGCCAACGCCAGGATGACCCGTGTGCTTGCCATCAGTGCGCTAGTTGCGCTGATACTGCTGTTCAC
>JBBRMT010000025.1:0-29820 GCA_038230695.1 Chloroflexia bacterium | reverse complement strand
CTGCTGGGCGAGGAAGGCGAGGAAGCCCTCGATGCTAGTATTTTCCATGCTGCAACAACACTCTCTCGCGTACAAACCGCGCTGATGGGCTGAACGAACGATACGACGGAGCGGGATTAACGACGGTAGTAGCAAATCAAGAAATCCCAAAACTCCACGCAACGCACGGTGGCCCTCCGCACGGCTGCTTGCTTATGTCTATTTTAGCACATTATGTCAAATTTGGCTAGTACCTTTGTCCACCAATTTATCCACATTTTGCCCACAAGGTTTCCACCGCCCTGATAAAAGTGCTGAGGCTAAACTCAAACCTCAGCACTCAAAACTTATCACTCGCTCTTGCCGCTAACCTCCTGCGCCCGCGCATCAATCTCGGCCAGGTGTTCGCGTAGGTGGCTGGCCTGATAATCGGCCAGAAACTCTAGCGTCACAACGCCACGCTCCTCGTGCGTGCCACGGCGGTGCCAGTCGTGTTCGCGCAGACTACTTAGCACGCCAGCAGTCTGCTTGCTCAGGCTGTCCAGTTCGCCAATAACCGAGCCAACCTCGCGGGTCTCGTAATGGCCGTCAGCCATCATCTTGTCCTGGTCGAAGCTGGGCAGGAAGGGGTTATCCTCACTGGCAACCAGGCGGATGCGCTCATCGTACATATATGCCGCATCACGTAGGTGGCCGACCAGCTCCTTGATTGACCAGTGGCCATCCGCGCCGCGCTGCTGCAATTCGCCCTCGCTCAGGTTCTCATCAATCGCCTCGATGCGTGAGGCGGTGTGTTCCAGGGTGTCAATAATCTCGTCATGAGTCATCTTTTTAGCTCCTTGTCTTGTTGGGCAGCAGATTATGCTGCGATTGCCTGGTTTACCTCCGCTACCCTGCTCTCGATTTCGGCGAAATGCTCCTGCTCGTGCCTGGTATAGTGTACCACGATCGCCTCAAGCGTGGTTGGGCCGCGCTCCTCGTGTACCCCAGTGCGTTGCCAGCTAGCTTCATCGAGTTCGCTGAGTAGGACGGCGATTTGCTTATCCAGCATATCAAACTCGCTAATCACTGGCTTTATGGCTCGCTCGTTGTACTTACCTTCTACATTGGCCGCATCCTGATCGTAGCCAGGAAGCAGCGGGTTGTTTTCGGCGACAATGCGGCGAAAGTGATCGCCATAATGCACCGCATCGTCTAGCAGGTGGCCGCTGATTTCCTTGATTGACCAGTGGCCGTCCACACCGCGTTGCTGCAATTGTTCGTTATTCAAGCCTACGACAATTACTTCTATCCGTGAGGCGGTGCTGTTTAGTGTGTCTATAATCTGCTCATGAGTCACATGATACTCCTTTCAACTCGTTTTAACAAACCGATAGCCGATGCCGTGCTCGGTTTCGATGTAATGATGGTTGCCGTGATCTTCTTCCAGCTTACGGCGCAGGTTGCGGATATACATCCTGAGCGAGTCCAGTTCGTCGCGGTAGCTCGGCCCCCACACCGCTTCGAGGATCTGATTGTGACTGAGCAGTTGCCCGGCGTGCTGTACCAGGAAGGCGAGTAGCTTGAATTCGGTGCGGGTCAGCTTCAGTTCCTTGCCGTGCAGGGTGGCCTGATGGTTGCTGGTATCGAGCCAAAGATCGGCCTGCTGGTAGACCTGCACCTTGCCGTTCAGTTCGCCGGTGGCAGGGCGGCTGGCCCGCCGCAGCAACGCCTGCACCCTGGCGACTAGTTCGGGGAAGCTGAAGGGTTTAGTTACGTAGTCGTCCGCGCCCATGCCCAGCCCACGAACCTTGTCGGCCTCGTCGGTCTTGGCGGTCAGCATCATGATCGGCACGTCCGACATTTCGCGGATGCGTTCGCACACCTGCCAGCCATCCATCTGCGGCAAAGCAATATCGAGGATGACCAGGCTGGGGCGGGCGTAGTAGAACATCTGCAACGCCTCCAGCCCGCTTGTCGCGCTCACGCAGGCGTAACCCGCCTGCTCCAGCCATAGCCGCACCAGGTCGGCGATCTTGCTTTCATCTTCGACGATGAGTATCTTTGCCGTCATTGGCAACCCCCTTTGGGGAATGTTGAATTAGGAATGTTGAATTATGTATTATACCAAAAGGCCGCACGGATGATGTATTTTCTGTAGGGGCGAACCGTTGTTCGCCCTGGATCAATTGGCGATGGAGCCAAAGCTATTTATTAGGTTGTGCCGGTATCATGAACCCCACCGTGGCGCCGCGATGCTGCACGCTGGTTAGCCAGATGCGCCCGCCGTGCGCTTCGATGATGGCGCGGCAGATGTACAGGCCCAGCCCGCTGCCAGGGATCTGCGAAGCCCGTGCATTGCTGGCCCGCTGAAACCGGGTGAACAGCGCATCCTGCTCCGCGCCGGGGATGCCGATACCATCGTCCTGCACCGTGAACTCCACTCCACCCGCCAGCGCCCGTACCCGCAGGTGGACTGGCTGGCCGCCCGGTGAGTATTTTAGCGCATTATCAATCAGGTTGACAAGCACCTGGGTTAGGCGCACCCGATCGGCCCATATCAGTAGCCCGCCATCGGTATGAGCTTCGATGCGCTGCCGCCACTCAGGCTGAATCCGCAGCGTGGACTCGACCAGTTCGGCTACGCTCAACTCCTCGACCTGCAACGCCAACCGTCCCTCCTCGATGCGGGTTACGTCCAGCACCTCTTCGACCAGCCGACTGAGCGCGGCGGTGGTATTGGCAATGCCGGTGAAGCAACGCTGCTGCTGCTCACGGGTCAGGCGCAGGTGCAGCAGTGTGTCGCTGTAGCCGCGCAGCAGGGTTAGAGGGGTGCGTAGCTCGTGCGAAACGGTGGTGATGAAATCGTCCTTGATCTGCTCAATCTGCTTCTGGCGGGTGATGTCCAGCAAAATTGCCACCGCGCCCAGCGCGTCATCACCGCCCACCTCCAGCGGCGCATAGCTGGCGGCCACGCTGTGGCGCAACCCGGTAGTGGCCTGCACCTCGCGCTCCTGATACTCGATTGGCTTGCGGCTCGACAATACAGCGGCAAAGGGACAATCACCCGCGCACTGATTGGCGCAGCCCAGCACATCGGCGCAGGCGCGACCCAGCGCAGCGGTTTCGCTCACCTCCAGCAGCGCGGCAGCGGCGGGGTTCACCCCCACCACGCGGCAATGCTGGTCTACCTGGATGATGCTGTCGGTAGTGGCCGCCACGATTGCTTCCAGCTTCTGCTCCTGGGCGGCCAGTTCCTCGCGCCGCTGCATCGCCCGCAGCGCAATCGCCATCTCGTGGGCCACGGTTTGCAGGAAGCGGCGGCTGTGCTGGTCGAAGTCGCGGCCTATCAGCAGGGCAACGCCCACCGTCTGTTCCTCGGCGCTTAGTGGCAACATCAGCAGGCTGTTGCTACCCGCCGCCTGCTCGACCCAGGCCCGTGCGGCCTGCTCATCGGCCAGGATGGGCGGCTGCCCTAGATTCAGCCAGGCGGCGGGCAGCAGCGTATCGCCATACAAATCCTTGAGCAACAGGCAGCCTGCCTCCGCCTCGGTGCTACGCATCACCTCGTGCAGCAGGGTGTCGCATAGCTGGTTGAGGTTCTGCGCGGTTGCCATAAACTGGGTAATCTGGTAGAGGGCGAACAGGTCGTCGGCCTGGCTCTGCGCCTCGTGGAAGATGCGTACGCTCTCGCGCTCGCGCTCCTCCTCGCCGCTCAGGTCCTTGACCACCACCAGCGTGCCGCTACTGATGGCGATGCCCTGCACCTGAGCGGCCACCAGTTGACCGTCGCCGCGCCTTAGCTGCACCCGCTGGGGGCGGCGGCTGACCAGCGGCGCGTTCTGCCCCAGCACCGCCCAGACGTGCGCCCACGACTGCCCCACCCAGTCGCCATCGCCGCCCAGCAGCGCGTCGAGCGCGGGGCTGACGTAAGTTACCAGCCCACCTGCGCTAATCACCAGCGCGTTGGCATCGAGCGCGGCAATCACCTCGGCAACCGCACTGGCGGGTTCAGCCATCAGCATCATCGTTCGCGCTCCATCCCCAGCCGCAACACAGTGTTCAGGATGGAGTTGAGCAGCAAGTAGCAAGAGGTTGCGCCCGCATCCTGATGTCCGGCAGAGCGTTCGCCATATTGCATCGCCAGCCCGCAACGGGCCACCAGCGGGATAGTGGAGAGCATCCCCGCGTGCGCCGCGCTGACACTGGCTTGCAGCGCTTCGAGCAGCGGAGTGCGTTGCGCGGCAGCGGCTTCCAATGCCTCGGTGGCGGGAGCAAGCGCGTCCATTATCGTCTTGTCGCCCACCTTGCAGCGTCCCCGCCGCGCCAACGCATCGCAGCCCGCCCGCATCATCCGCGCCAGGTCAGGTAGCTCCACCCGCTGCACCAGCCCGGTGGCGATGCCCGCCTCGATGAACACCGCGCCATAAAGCGGCCCACTCGCGCCGCCTACAGATGATACCAGATTCAGCCCCACGGCCCGCAGCAGTGGGCCAATCCCCACTCGCCCCAGCGCGGGCAACTCCTCGCGCACGCTGGCGAAGCCATGCGCCATGTTGCGCCCGTGGTCGCCGTCGCCAATCGCCGCATCGAGCGCGGTCAGGTAGTCGCTATTCTCGTCCATCGTAGCGGCAAAGCCGCCGATGATCTCCCAGAATACGCTTGCCTCGATCGAATTAGTGTTCATCGCCTTGGCCTATGCTTGCTGAAGGGGGGGAATATAGGGTTGGTAACGCATTATATCACAATTGGAGTATAATGAGGCAACCATAAAACGAACCGAGGTAAAGCATGGCCCACGCGATGACCATCACCCATTATCTCTCTCCCGACGGTCAGCCGCTCACGGCGGGCGAACAATTCCGCCTGCTCGAAATCGCACTTCGCGCCATGGATCCCGTCGCCTATGCCACACCAGGGAGCGCGTTCTACTGGACGATCGTGGCTATGCTCCACGATGCAGGCTACGACCCTGATGCAGTGCGCGATCAGGGCGGAGATCTACTGCAAACCTGGTTGCTCACCCAGCAACGGCAAGTCAGTTCCGCGCTCTATCTGCTCCCCGGCGGCGCAACTCTGTATGTGGAAGGCGATTACGAGCAGATCATCGCCCATTGCAGCGCAGCAGTGGGTGGCGAGTTGCCCAGCGTCGCCGTCGCCGCTGCCTTCCTCACCCCGCCAGTCCAGCTAACCGCTCTCGCCATCCGCGAGTTCAGCAGCCTGCCCGCCGACCTGGAGCGCGATGAACTTGAGCAGGAGCTTACCCTGGTGGGGTTTGTGGCGCTGGAACTGGCAGGCACACAAACATGAAAAGCCTTAACTTCGCACTCAGCACTCAGCACTCAGCACTATGACTTTGTATGTAGTCAGCACCCCGATTGGCAACCTCGAAGACATCAGCCTGCGGGCGTTGCGCGTGCTGCGCGAGGCGCGGCTGATTGCGGTCGAGGATACCCGCCATGCCCGCATCCTCTTGCAGCGTTATGAGATTACCACCCACACAATTGCCTATCACGAGCATAACAAGGATGAGCGCGTCCCCACCATCCTTGCCGCGCTGGCCGAGGGCGATGTCGCCTTGATCAGCGATGCTGGCACCCCCGGCCTGAGCGACCCTGGCTACGAGCTAATCAACGCCGCGCTGGAAGCCGGTTATGCGGTCACTGCCGTGCCAGGGGCGAGTGCGCTGCTGACTGCGCTGGTAGTATCCGGCCTACCGTTCGCCCAGTTCACCTATGTCGGTTTCCCACCGCGCCGCAGCAATGAGCGGCGTAAGTGGTACGCTGCCCTTGCCGCCGAACCGCGCCCGGTTGTGCTATACGAAGCGCCTCATCGCGTCCGCGCCAGCCTCGCCGACTTGCAAACTGCGCTTGGCCCTGACCGCGCCGTTGTGGTTGCCCGCGAACTGACCAAGCTGCATGAGGAGGTTCGCCGCGAGAGCATTGCCGCTGCCATCGCCCACTTTGCGGTCAACAACCCGCGTGGCGAGTTTGTGATCATCATCCCGCCGCTCCCTCTCCCCAGCCCTCTCCTCCGGCGGGGAGAGGGGGAAGAAAACCCCATCCCCAACCCTCCCCTGTTGCAGGGGAGGGGGAATGATGATCCGTTGGCGCAGGTGGACGCGCTGGTTGCGGGTGGTCTCAGCGTGGCGGCGGCGGCCAAGCAAGTTGCCACCAGATTGCACCTCGACCGCCGCGAGTTGTATCGGCAATATGTTGAGAGCAAGGGCTGATAACAATTCGGTTAGGCTAAGCAGCATATCTATAGGGGCGAACCGTTGTTCGCCCTGGACCGAATAGCTGTGCCACCAAACATATTTGGTATGATTAGCCACATCCAGGGTTGAACAAGGCGTGACGGGCTGGCCGTATCCCCAGCCCACGCCGCACCACCCGCAAGGTTGCATACAATGGGCAAGGATGCGCTTGAACAGCTGGGGGCTGAACCCCCAGACCCCAGAGCTTATCCCCAATGTTCTTAGCTTGATGCCTATGGGTGAGCCGCCGCCCTTATGTCAACATATGTTGCTTATGATGAGCATTGACGTGCTTGCAACAGGGCTGGCAGCCACCAGCCCCTACGCCATTAACCACCGATGTATTATTGTGGTATAATACGCTGTTGCTTGAAACTTCAGTGATTGTTTCTTTTCCTATCCCCTTTGGGAGAGCTTAGGGCGAGATGCAATGCTGATTGGGTAAGACGAAATCGCCTTGCCCAACCAGTTCCTGCGTAACCGCTAGCCTTTTCACCCAGCCTACGATAATAGGATAGGAAAAGAATATGGCAAAGCACATCCTCATCGTCGGTGACGATGCTCCGTTGATCGTGCAAATCAGCGCGATACTCACCGAGGCGGGCTACACTATCACCACCCAGACCCACGCCACTTACAATCCCGAACACGCCCGTGCCGCCAACGCCATCCTGGTAGTGATTGACCGCACCCCTGATGATGACATCACCATCTGGCAGACAGTGCAGAGGCTACGCCTGGACCGCGTCCTTACGCACCTACCCCTGATCATCTGCACTGACCTGGAGCCGGACAAGCGGGAGACTAGCTTTTACCGTGCGCGGCACATCATATTCGTGCAAAAGCCATTTGAGGATGGCGGTCTACTCGAGGCAGTAAACACCACGCTGGACGATAGCCAAACGAAGCCAGTCATACCAGCGTATGCGAATGGCTGGCATTAAAAAAAAGTGGGTCGCAGGATTGATGTTACTGCGACCCACCTTATTTATACCTAATTTGTATGGTTGCACAGCATATTCGGCCCGGGGCGAACAGTGGTTCGCTCGTACAAATATACTGGGTTATCCAACCGATCTGGTATTAAACTAATCGGCTTTAGTCCAAATTATAGCAACCTCAACTTGCTTCATTAGCGGGAGACCGCCGTCACATCAATGGGCTGGGTACTATCTTTAGCCCGTTCCGCCTCGACCGCAATAATCATCAGCATGACCCGATCAATCAGGTCATCTATGTCGAACGGTTTGCTGATAATTGAAACGTTCTTTTGGTTCCGCGCCGCTGCCCAAACTGCGGGCGCATCTGCAAGGCCGGTGCAGATGATGATCGGAATGTGCGCCAGATCGGGATTTCGCCTGATGCGCTCGATGGTTAGCTGGCTAACCTCCTGGTTATGTACCCAATGGTCAATGATGATCAGGTCGGGCGCGGCACGGCGCACCTCGTCTGCGCCTGATATCGGGTAAGCCTGGGTAACGACGATATAGCCCTCGTCGGTGAGCAGATCGGTGAACAGAGCCAGTATATCTGGGCTGTCGTCTACTACAAATATGCGCTTGAGCAATGGCGGTTCCTCCTCGCCGGGGCGGGATAGGCTGGGTGAAGGATGGGGCGCATCTGCTCGTCTGAGGGATAGGCAAAGACGTGGTGCTGTAAGGTGGTGCGCTTCTCGTTCCCCACTCCCCCAGTTGGGGGTAGGAGAGAAGCTATTAAAAGGGGATCGCTGCTTATGTGCCAAGTATAACTCATTTTAATGTAG
This sequence comes from Chloroflexia bacterium, assembly GCA_038230695.1. GTDB lineage: Bacteria > Chloroflexota > Chloroflexia > QHBQ01 > QHBQ01 > QHBQ01. The sequence continues at coordinate 21,844 of JBBRMT010000025.1, read as the reverse complement.
ATACATAGTTTTTCATGGCGCTGTTCATCAAATTGCACAAAGTGATTGGTGCTACAGTGGGCCGCGCTACTGCGCCATCACTGCAACGAAAGGGGCGTGGCCTTAGCGGTCAAGCCCCTCGTGTTGTTATGTCGAACCCCTCACCCTGACCCTCTCCCACAAGGGGAGAGGGGATAAGATGGGTACTCGTTACTCCGCTTCTTCCCACGCCTGCGCCCGCTTTACCGCCTTCTTCCAGCCCGCATACAGCTTGTCGCGGTCAGCGGCAGCCATCTTCGGCTCGAAGCGTTTGTCCAGCGCCCAGTTGTGGGTGATGTCGTCGGTGCTGTTCCAGTAGCCGACTGCCAGGCCCGCCAGGTAGGCTGCGCCTAGCGCGGTGGTTTCCGCCACCTTGGGCCGCTCGACCGGCACGCCGAGGATGTCGGCCTGGAATTGCATCAGAAAGTCGTTGGCAACCAGGCCACCATCCACGCGCAGGGTCTTGAGGTCAACCCCGGAGTCGGCGTTCATCGCCTCTAGCACGTCGCGGGTCTGGTAGGCGACCGATTCGAGAGTGGCACGGGTGATCTCCGCCCGCCCGCTGCCACGGGTGAGGCCCAGGATTGCGCCACGAGCATACTGATCCCAGTAGGGTGCGCCGAGGCCAACGAAGGCGGGAACGACGTAGACACCGCCGCTGCTTTCGACCGAGGTGGCGAGCTTCTCCGAGGCGGCGGCGTTGTCAATGATCTGCAAGCTGTCGCGCAGGTACTGCACCGCCGCGCCGGTTACGAACACCGAACCCTCCAGGCAGTAGGTCACTTTGCCGTCCAACCCCCAGCCGATGGTGGTGAGCAGTTGGTTCTTGCTGGTCACAGCTTCCTCGCCGGTGTTCATCAGCATGAAGCAGCCGGTGCCGTAGGTGTTCTTCGCCATGCCCTTCTCGAAACAAGCCTGGCCGAAGGTGGCCGCCTGCTGATCGCCCGCATCGCCCGCGATGGGGATGCTACCGCCCAGCAAATCAGCCTTAGTCTGGCCGTAGACCATGCTGCTGGGGCTGGCCTTGGGCAGCATCGAGGCGGGGATGCTGAACTCCTTGAGGATCTCCTCATCCCAGGCCAGGTCACGGATGTTGAACAGCATGGTGCGGCTGGCGTTAGAGTAGTCGGTAACGTGTACCAGGCCGCCGGTTAGCCGCCAGATCAGGAAGGTGTCAATATTGCCGAACAGCAGTTCGCCGCGCTCGGCCTTCTCGCGTGCGCCAGGCACGTTTTCTAGCAGCCAACGCACCTTGGTACCGCTGAAGTAGGCATCAATCACCAGGCCAGTCTTGTCACGGATCTTGTCAGTCCAGCCGCGCCGCTTGAGGTCGTCGCAGAAGCCAGCGGTGCGCCGATCCTGCCAGACGATGGCGTTGGCGATGGGGTTGCCGGTGGTCTTGTCCCACACCACGGTGGTCTCACGCTGGTTGGTGATACCGATCGCCGCGATGTCGGCGGCGGTCAGCCCCTTGTCTTGCAGCACCTGGCGGGCGACGTTCATCTGGCTGCTCCAGATGTCTTCGGGGTTGTGCTCCACCCAGCCGGGCTTGGGGTAAATCTGGGGGAACTCCTGGTTGCGCTGGGCAAGGATCTGGCCTCCGTGGTCGAAAATAATTGCCCTGCTGCTGGTTGTCCCCTGGTCAAGCGCCAGGATGTACTTGTCGGCCATGTTCTGTCTCCTCTTTCATAGCTCACATCATTGTGGATGTCAATCCCGCTCCCCGCTGGGAGAAGGTTGGGTGAGGATGGCGGGGCGTACAATGCCCCCCGGCCAGGGCGTGATCGATCACGCCCCTATTGCGTTTGGGCGCATTAAATCGCGCCTCTATGCCAACTAGCGCTGGCGCACAGTCTCGCCCTTCGACTCCTCGGCTGGTAGCGGCTGATCGCCCTTGGCAATCAGGAACCGTTTGATGCCGAAGTCGTAGGCAAAGATGCCGATTATACCGCCGATGATGGGCGCGACAATTGGCACCCAGAAGTAGCCGTTGTCATCGGTGAAGGGGTTTGCGCCCCAGCCGCCGATTGAGGCCAGCAGGCGCGGGCCGAAGTCGCGGGCAGGATTGATGGCGTAACCGGCGGTTGCGCCGAAGCTCTGGCCGATAACTACAATGGCGAGGCCGATGATGAACGGGGCCATATTGCCGATCGGCGACGAGTTGCGCGTGTCGGTGATGGCACGGATGAGGAAGAGCAGGAACGCGGTGCCAATCAGTTGGTCAACGAAGCCGCCAAGCATCCCTGCCGCAGCGGCCGGGTGGGTGAAGAAGATACCATCAAGGCTGTTGCGGGCGGCATCGAAGTCGGCAAACTTGCTACCCGACGCGGCCATAAGGTCGCGGGCGTGGCTATCAATCAGCGGGCCGTAGTCAATCAGCACCAGGCCCGCGCCGCAGAACGCGCCGACAAGCTGGGCGAGAACATAGGGGCCAACCTTAGCCCAGGCGAAGTCGCCCCGCGAGGCGAGCGCAATGGTGACGGCAGGGTTGAGGTGAGCGCCGCTCAGGCCGCCAGCTACATACACGCCCATCGCCACCGCCAGGCCCCAGCCCCAGGTGATCATCAGAAAGTCGCTCTTGCCACCGGCGACCACGGCGGCGACGACACCGTCACCGAAGGCGAGCAGGGTGAGGGTGCCGAGAAACTCGCTGGCTAGCTCGCCCATCAAGGTATTACGTATCTGCATTACTAAACCCTCCTTAGTGTGAACCAGGTGCGCCACACGGGACGCAGCCCTCTTTTCTCCATCTCCCTATGTTTCGGGTTCGCTTCCTTTACTCCAGTTAGCTTCTTCGCTATGCAGTTACCCCCTTCCCATGATGATTGTAGATTGCAGATTGTAGATTGTCATACCTTCAGCGTCGTATCAGTTCACCTTCACCAACCGCGTCGGGAGCCGGTTTGCCAGCCTTTGGCGCAGCGGCGGGGATTTCGGCTTTCTGCGCCTCCACTACCTGCTGGTACTTTGCGATCTGACGGTCACGTTCGGCATCATCCCAGCCCAGTTCGGCGGCCATCAAGCGGGCGACGGTGGGAGCGGCATCCATACCTTGCGCCCAATCTTCCAGCAGGATGCGGGTGCGGCGGGCCAGCACATCGTCGAGAGTCAGAGCCATCTCATAGCGGCAGGCATATATTACCTCGGCGAGAATATAGGGCAGGTCGGGGACGATGCGGGCGGCAAGTTGTGGTTCGCGGGCGGCCAGATTTAGCAGGGTCAGCTGATTCGCGCCGTAGAGGTTGAGCCGCTTGAGGATGTCGGCAGCGAGGCCCAGCGCGTTACCCAGTTGCTGCGCCTTCGTCTGCGCTTGCTCCCAGCCCTTCGCGCCGCTGAGGGCCAGATGCTCGGTGATATGCGCGCTGGGGTTGCCGTCCAGCTTGTCAATGTGGTCAACCACATCCTGAGCCATGCGCCGATAGGTGGTGAGCTTGCCGCCGATGATGCTGACCATCCCCTCCGGCCCATCTACCACCGCATGGGTGCGCGAGAGCTTGCTCGAAGCGGCGGCTTCTTTGGCTCGCACCAATGGCCGATAGCCTGCCCACACGCTGATGATGTCCTTACGGGTCAGTTGGCAGCTCATATAGCGGTTGACGTGGCGCAGCAGGTACTCTACGTCGTCGCCACTGGCAAGAGGGTGTTCGATGTCGCCGCCTTCAGTATCGGTGGTGCCAATTGTCACCCGTGCGCCCCAGGGAACGAGGAACAGCAGTCGCCCATCCTCGGTTTCGGGCAGCACAATCGCGTCCTTGCCCAGCTTCACTGCCTCGCGTGGCACGGTGATATGCACGCCTTTGGCCGGTTCGACACTTATCGGCGCTTCGCGGCCAGTCAGCCGCGCAATGCGCTCGGCGAACACGCCACCTGCATTGATCACGTAACGGGCATTGACCTGGTATTCCCGCCCGCTGAGGTGGTCGCGCACCGTCGCGCCCACCACGCGGTCGCCATCCATGCGGAACGCAGTGACTTCGGCGTAGTTGGCGACTAGCGCCCCATGCAGCGCGGCGGTGCGGATCAGGGTGGTGGTCAGGCGGGTATCGTCGGTCTGCGCGTCGTAATAAACGAAACTCTGCTTCAAACCCTCGGTGCGGAGACAGGGCGCAACCTTTCGGGTCTGGCGCACGGTGATGGGGCGGAAGCGGCGGATACCCAGTCGCCCGGACATGGTATCGTACATGAACAGCCCGGCCATCAGCATCAGGCCCAGGCCGATGCGCTTCGGTGGGGCAAAGGGGATACCGAGCGGACGTTTGGCATCGGCATACAGCGGCAGCACGAAGCCAATCGGGGCAACCAGATATGGCGCGTTGCGGATGAGCAGCCCACGCTCGACCAACGCCTCGCGCACCAGGGCGAAATCGAACTGTGGCAGGTAGCGGATACCGCCATGCACCAGCTTGGTAGATTTGCTGCTGGTGCCGCTGGCGAAGTCGGCCCGCTCGACCAGGGCCACGCGGTAGCCCCGCGCCGCCGCATCCAACGCACTGCCCGCGCCGGTCACGCCGCCACCGACCACCAGTATATCAACTTGCTCCGCCGCCATCTGCTCCAGGTTGGCGCTACGAGTTGCGCCCGACAAACGCTCCATGCCTCGCTCCTTTGCGGTCACTGCGTGTTTCCATTGTAGAAGAGAACTATAAAAATCCCATAAAGATAACATAAGGGTAAAATCATAAACAGCGTGGCAAATCCCACAATACCGTTATGCCTTCTTTACGAAATCTTTATAGTTCTCTTCTACAATGAGAACGTCAGAGCATTGCAGATTAGGCCAACCGTACCCAGCACGCTGCACAAGGGTGACGGAACAACGTAACTAATCTACATTCTACATTCTACATTCCGGCGCGGGAGGGGGAACCGAAGCGTGGTTGGCATCGTACTGGTCTCGCATAGTGAAAAGTTGGTTGAGGGTCTAGCCGAGTTGCTAGCCCAGTTGTCGTCTGCGACGGTGGCGGTTGCCTATGCCGGAGGCGCGAGCAGCGGCGGCCTGGGGACATCCGCCGACAAGATCGGGGCGGCAATTCGCAAGGTCTACAGCGACGAGGGCGTAATCTTGCTGCTGGATATGGGCAGCGCGGTACTCAGCGCCGAGGTGGCAATCGAGGGTCTCAGCCAGGAGCAGCAAGCGAAGGTGCAGATGAGCAGCGCCCCGCTAGTCGAGGGGGCAGTGCTGGCGGTAATTCATGCAGGGATGGGCCAGTCGTTGGCCCAGATTATGGAAGCGGTCGAAGCAGCACGCAATATGCCCAAGAACATCGGGTAGAGGGGGGCGGCGATGCAGAACGCGATAGTAGTGCTGACCGACCCGGTGGGCCTGCACGCTCGGCCTGCTGCCGAGTTGGTGCAGAGGGCGGCGCGTTATAAGTCGGATATTAGCCTGGCACATGGCGCTCGTAAAGCCAACGCCAAGAGCATCATCACGGTGCTGGCGCTGGGCGCAAGGCAAGGTGCGGCGGTGGAGATTAAAGCCGAGGGTGAGGACGAGGTTGAAGCCCTTGCGGCAATCGTAGAGTTGCTGGAACGGGATAACCAGAAAGAGGAGGAGTCCAAGTGAAGAAGCTGATTAACAGTGTGGATAATGTGGTCAAAGAGGAGATGGAGGGCATCGCTGCCGCTCATTCCGACCTGGTGCGGGTAGACGTAGCAAACATGATCGTCATCCGCGCCGATGCGCCGATTAAGGGCAAGGTGGGGGTGATCAGCGGTGGTGGCAGCGGCCACGAGCCAATGCACGGCGGCTTCGTCGGCCTGGGGATGCTGGACGCGGCCTGCGCGGGCCATGTGTTCACCTCGCCGGTGCCTGATCAGATGCAGATTGCCACCAAAGCGGTCAATGGCGGCGCAGGCGTGCTGCACATCGTTAAGAACTACACCGGTGATATTATGAACTTCGAGATTGCCGCCGAACTGGCTCAGGCTGACGGCATCAACGTCGAGTCGGTGATTATCAACGACGATGTAGCGGTGCAGGATAGCCTCTACACCGCTGGGCGGCGCGGAGTGGGTGCGACGGTGCTGGCCGAGAAGATTGTAGGGGCATTGGCTGAGAGCAAGGCCGATTTGCACACAGTCGCCGAAATGTGCCGCAAGGTCAACAGCATGGGTCGCAGTATGGGCATGGCCCTGACTAGCTGCACCGTACCAGCGGCGGGCAAGCCGACCTTCGACCTGGGCGAAGATGAGATGGAGATCGGCATCGGCATCCACGGTGAGCCAGGGCGCAAGCGGATGAAGCTGGCCTCTGCCGACGAGATCACGGAGATGTTGACTATGCCGGTAGTCGAAGACCTGGGCCTGAAGCAGGGCGACCACGTCATCGCCATGGTCAACGGCATGGGCGGCACACCGCTGATCGAACTGTACATCATCTACCGCAAGCTCGATGAAATCCTCAAGGGCATGGGTGTGGGCATCGCCCGCAAGCTGATCGGCAACTATATCACCTCGCTGGAGATGGCGGGCTGCTCGATTACGCTGGTCAAGGCCGATGATGAGATGATCAAGCTGTGGGACGCGCCGGTACACACCGCCGGGCTGCGCTGGGGAGTGTAGGAGATTGCAGATTGCAGATTGCAGATTATGATGACAGCTCCAATCTGCAATCTTAAATCAGCAATCTGCAATCTGCAGGTGTTTGTGCTATACTAGCCGCAGCGGGAACAAACTACAGCAGTGGAGGGGTTGACCTGATGGAGATGAACAGCGCAACGGTGGTCAAGTGCCTGGACCTGATTGCGGACGCGATTCATGAGCAGCGACAGTATCTAACCGACCTGGATGCGGCGATTGGCGACGGCGACCATGGCATCAACATGGATCGCGGCTTCAGCACGGTACGCACCAGGCTGGAGGGTTCGAGCGAGAAGAACATCGGCGCGGTTCTCAAGCTGGTGGGCAGCACGCTTGTCTCCACTGTGGGTGGCGCAAGTGGGCCGCTTTATGGCACCGCTTTTCTGCGGGCTGGCACCGCGCTGGAGGGCAAGGAGACCCTGACGCTGGACGACATCTGCGAGGCGATGGATGCAGCGGTGGCGGGCATCATGCAACGTGGCAAGGCAGCTACCAACGAGAAGACGATGCTCGACGCGCTAGTACCTGCCCAGCAAGCGATGCACAAGGCGCAGGCTGATGGCGCTTCGATTGCCCTGGCAGTGCAAAGGGCGGCGGATGCGGCGGATGCCGGTGTGAAGGCAACCATCCCGATGCTGGCAACCAAAGGCCGCGCCAGCTATCTCGGCGAACGCAGTATCGGCCACCCCGACCCCGGCGCAACCTCGTCCGCGCTGATGCTCCGCATTGTCGCCAACGCGCTGGCGGCTTGAGTTGCAAAAACATGAGTCTCCTAGCGTGCAGCAAAAAGCCCCCAGCCGCACAAATGCAAAAAGCCCCCAGCGGGGGTTGGGGGAGAAATGTTGAAGCAACAACCATGTTTATCGTAGCCTTAACCTGCTGGCAGTGCCGATGTCCTCGTAACCAGCATTACACATTGGCAAGATTTCCCCCCCAAACCCCCGCTGGGGGCTTAGTTGGCTCATATGCGAGATTATACCTTCTACAATCCACCTTCTGGAACTATGAAAACCCTGCAAGGCATCTCCGCCGTTGGCGGCGTAAGCATCGGCCCGCTGGTAATCTACCGGCGGGCTAATCTTAATGGCGCAAACACGCCCTTCGCGGCGGGCAAGAGCGAGATTGAGCGGCTGGATGCTGCAATCGTGGCAGCCAGTGAGGAGCTGCACGTCCTGGCCGCCAGAGTGCGCGGCGAAATCGGCGAGGAGCAAGCTGCTATCTTCGTGGCTCAAGCGATGATCGCCACCGACCCCAGCCTGCATGATAGCGCGGCGCAGCTGATCGCGGGCGGCAGCGATGCGCCTGGGGCAATCAAGGTGGCGGGTGAGGAGTACGCCGCAATGCTGGCGGGTCTGGATGACCCCTACCTCAGCGAACGCGCCGCGGATGTGCGCGATGTAGCTGCCCGCATCGAACGCATCCTGCGCGGCCAGCATGAGAGCCTGCCAACGCTTACCCAACCCGCCATCCTGCTTGCCGATGACCTTACCCCCTCGGAGACTGCCACGCTCGACCCCAAACTGGTGCTGGGCATCGGCCTGGCCGAAGGTGGGTTGACCTCGCACGTTGTGGTAGTCGCCCGCAGCAAGGGCATCCCGGTAGTGGTTGGGTTGGGCAGTCTGCCAGCCGATGAGGGCGCAGCCGCGATCCTAGATGGCAATGGCGGCAGGCTAATCCTCGCGCCCGATGCAGCCACGCTAGCCACTTATCAGCAGCGGCAGCAGGCGGCAGCGGCGACGCAGCAGCGGCAGCGCGGCCTACGCGACCAGCCCGCCATCAGCCGCGACGGAGTGCGGGTACGGCTGGTTGGCAACGTCGGGTCGGTGGCCGATGCCGAGGGATTGGCCGAGTACGGGGCAGAGGGCATCGGTCTGCTGCGTACCGAGTTCCTCTTCCTCGAACATGAGCCGTCGGAGGACGAGCAGGCCGCCGTCTACCGCCAGATCTTCGCTGCGGTTTCAGGCGAGATCGTGGCCCGCACCATGGATCTGGGTGGCGACAAGCCGCCGCCCTATATTGACTTCGGCAAGGAGGCCAACCCCTTCCTGGGCTGGCGCGGCCTCCGCGTTGGCCTCGAACGCCGCGATATGTTGCTCACCCAGCTACGTGCATTGCTAAAAGCGGGGGTGGGACGCAAATTGTGCATCATGTTCCCTATGGTCTCCAAGGTCGAGGAGTTGCGCGAGGCTAAGGCGATGGTGAAGCAGGCGCAGCAGGCGATTGGCGATGAGCAACCCGCCGAGTTGCAAGTCGGCATTATGGTCGAGGTGCCAGCGGCGGCGATGATGGCTGACGTGCTGGCGGCAGAGTGCGACTTCTTCAGCATCGGCAGCAACGACCTCACCCAGTACGTGATGGCCGCCGATCGGGGCAATGCCCACGTCGCCAGCCTGTATAGCGCAGCCCAGCCCGCTGTGCTACGCATGATCGCCCGCACTGTCGAGGCCGCCCACGCTGCTGGTAAGTGGGTGGGCATCTGCGGCGAGGCGGGTGGCGATCCCCAACTTACCCCCCTATGGCTCGGCCTCGGCATTGACGAACTGAGTATGGCTGCGTCGGTCATCCCATATGTAAAGGAAAGAATAATCAGCCTCGACGCAGTGGAGTGCCGCGAGTTGGCGGCGAAGGCGCTGGAATGTGCAACACTTGAAGAGGTGAAGAACCTTATAGGCATTGACGATGAGTGAGATTGACAAGCGCAACACCTTTGCCGAAGAAGTGTTCACCTATCGTGCCAGCAAGGACGGCAAGGTGTTCATCTACTGGCACGGCAAGCAGGTGATCATCCTGAAGAACAAGCAGGCACGGGATTTTCTCAGCAAGGTAGAGGGGCTGGACGAGCGTGAGGCGCAGATGGTGATGGCGAAGATTACGGGGAACTTCAAGCGAGGTAACGAGCGGTAAATTAGAGTTGGGCGCGTTCACGCAACCCTTGCGCGAACTCGACGCTGTCGCTAATGTCAATCCTATCTGCCCATAGAACAACCAAACCGGACTCCAGCAGCTCTTTAGCGGTGAAAAATTGGCGTTTGCTGGGTTGCTCTGATATTTCGACCTCGAAGGTAGTCAGCAAAGAGCCATTGCTTTCAAGTAGCGCTGGATTGTTCAGGTAGCGCTCAGTTGTTTCCTTTAGGTTGATTAGCGCTTCGTCAATTGTCGCCCCGTAGCTGCTGATCCCTGCTTCTGGGCTGTTGGCCTGATAGCCACCATTTTCACGGCGGACGATTGCGGTAAAGGTTTGGGTCGCCATATACTTTGTCCTTTCCATAATCCAACTCTGGCCTTCTTGCCACCAATTATACCATAAAGATAAGGCGCAAGCTCGGCGAACAGCATCCCTAGCAGGATAAGGGCGCAGCCCAGCAGTTGCCGACCGCTGAGTAGCTCGCCCGCAAGGATGAAGGCGAACAGTGCGGCGAACACCGGCTCCAGGGTGAAGATAATCGCGGTATGAATAGGGCTGGTGAAGCGTTGCGCGGTGGCCTGGGTAGTAAGCGCAACTGCGGTGGCAATCACCCCCATGAACGCAGCGGCAGCCAGAACATCGGGTGGCAGCCACCAGCCCTGGGTCGGCAATTCGAGGAACAGCGAGGCCAGCAGGCTGAGCAGCCCGGCCACCGTTATCTCCACCAGGGCCAGGCGCAGTGAATCCGCCGCCTTAGCAAAGCGGGCCACCAGCACGATCTGCATCCCAAACGCGGTCGCACTGATGATCTCCAGCCAGTCGCCCGCGTTGATGGTGAAGTTGTCCTGAATACTGAGCAACGCCAGACCCACCACCGCAATGACCACGCCAATCATCGCAGCCACGCTGGGGCGGTAGCGCAGCACGAAGAAGCTGAACAACGGCACGAGCGCGACTGACAACCCCACGATGAAACCCGCGTTCGAGGCGCTGGTATATTGCAGGCCGATGGTCTGGAAGCCGAACCCGCCCCACAATGCCAGCCCCACCAGTGTCCCGCCGCCTAGCTCCTGTCTGGTAAACCCGCCCAGTCGCCTTTGCGCCAACCCCAGGGCAACCAGGGCCAGCGCCGCGCAGCCGAAGCGCACGCTGAGGAAGAAGAACGGCGCGGTCTTGCTCACTGCGTCCTTGACCAGAATGAAGGTCGCGCCCCACACCGCCACCACTGCCACCAGGGTAGCGTCGGCGATGAGTTGCTGGCGAGGAGAGTGGGTGAAGTTTTGAGTTTCTGTAGGGGCGGATTGCGTTCGCCCTGAGTGCTGAGTTGGGGGTTGGATGTCTGTCATAAATCCATCTTCTGCCCTATGCCTAAAGAAAAACCCTGGCTACTTTGCTGGTAGTCAGGGCTTGCTTTTTGCTTGACTGGCGGAGACGACGGGGGTCGAACCCGCGATCTCGGCCTTGACAGGGCCGCATGTTAACCACTACACCACGTCTCCAGTAAGCTGCCCACTTTGGGGTGGGGCAAGCGATATTATACATTATTGAGCGGCCAATGTCAATCCCGATCGATCATCACAACGCTGATGCAAAGTGGGCATCCTGGGCGGGATAAGTCCCGCCCCTACATAGATTGAGTGCGTTAGCACAGCTACAGCCGCATCGCCTTGACTGTATCGGCAACCGCAGCGACGTTCTTGGCGGGGCTGGTCACTTCCACAGAGCAATCGGCAGCGGCCAACCAGCGGGGGTTGCCGTCCACCGCGTCGAGGTCGGCGTGCAGTTGCTTGCGTATATCGTCCGCGTCGCCCTCACGCAGTGTGTTGAGGCTGACCCCGCCAATTATCGCCTTGTCGGTTTTGGTCAACACATCGGCCAGGCCAGGGTTGCCGGTGCCATGCACTGCCCAGCTAAACGCCCGCACCGGATAGTCGAGCAGGTCGAGTAGCATATTGTGGTCCTTGCACACGTGCAGGATGTTGAACTCGGCCTGCTGTGCCGCCGCCAGCACGCGCAGGTCATAGGGTCGGCCAAACTGCGAGTATTGTTCCTGCGTAATATTGTCGCGGCTGCCCCACTCGGTGGTGGCGAAGAAGATACCGTCGGCCAGATTGATGCACTCAGCAACGTACCGCTCAAAGGTGGAAGTGATTGCCTCCAGCGCGGCATCTACCAGGTCGGGATGCTCGGTCATGTCCTGCTTGAGTTGCGCGGGGTCGGCCAGGTCGCCCGCAATCGAGAGCGGCGAGAAGACGGTCTGGACAAAGAGGATGCGCTGGTCGCCCCTCAACGCCCGCTTGAGCAGGTCGAGCGCCTGCAGTTGCTCACCTAGCGCCCCATCAGTAGGCGACACTGGCTTGATGTTGGCCCAGTCGGCCGTCTGCTTCACCGGCAGGTCAAGGATGGCGGGCTTGGTCGCGCCGTCGCGGAAATACTGCACCCTCGCGCCCCAGGGTTCGATATGGTACTGGGCGCGGGGGTTGACCTTCATGAAATCCCAGCCGTAGGTACGCTGCCAGCGCAGCATCGCATCGGCCAGGTCGGAAGCCGTGGTCTCACTCTCGTAAAAGTGCCGCCACAGACTGACGGCGGGGCGGTCAACACTGTCGCCTTCTAGCGCGGCACGGACGCGCTCCATTGGGTTCATCTTGTCTGCCATCTCTCTATGCTCCAGTCGCAATGAATTGTGAATGTTGAATTGTGAATGTTGAATTGGCTTGGGTGAATTATACCAGATAGCTTCAGCACGGCGTGTGCCATTGCGCCATCTGGTATAATAAGTTGGGGATGCTCACGCCGCAGCCCAGCCGTCCTCATTTACCATTCACCATTCACCATTCACCATTCACCATTTACCATTCACCATTCACCATTCTCTAGGAAGGAGCAAGGCCATGTCTCGTAAGGCCACGCTCATCATCAGTCTGGTTCTGGTTGCCACCGTCGGGTTTGGCGGCGTTCCCGCGCAGGCTGCCGCCCCCGCAACAGTGGCGGCGCAAACTGGCGGACCACGCTTCGTGCGTAGCAGTAGTTGCGCCTTCACCGTTCCCCCCGCCCTGGTAGGCAGCCGCTACCTAGTTTGCGGCTACGTGGTGGTGCCAGAGTTGCACAGTCAACCCAACGGCCACACCCTGCGCCTGGCGGTGCAGGTGTACAAGCGCTACACCGGGCCATCGCCAGTCAGCGCCGAAATCCTGCTGCAAGGCGGGCCGGGCGGAAGCTCCGAGGTATTCGCCCAGCTATTCTCCTACCGCAGCATCCGCACTTCGTTTACCAGCAGCCACGACGTGATCATCTTCGACCAGCGCGGCACCGGCCACTCGCAGCCGTCGCTGGCCTGCCCCGCCGCCAGTCCTTCCGCGCTCGATTGCGCCCGTACACTGGAGAGCCAGGGCATAAATCTGGCCGCCTACAACACCGCTGAGGATGCCGCCGATGTGAACGACATTCGCATCGCCCTGGGCTACGCCAAGCTCGACGTGTACGGCGTATCCTACGGTACGCTGCTGGCTCAGGTGCTGATGCGTGACCACCCCGAAGCGGTGCGCGATGTGGTACTCGACTCGGTGGTGCCGCTAGGTCTCAACGCCGACCTCGGTGCGCCTGCCAGCTTCAGCAACGCGCTTACCAACCTGTTCAACGCCTGCGCCGCCGATGCCACCTGCAACGCTAGCTATCCCAACCTGCACGCAGTCTTCTCCCGCGTGGTTGCCCGCCTGAACAGCAGGCCAGCCAGCATCAGCGCCACCGACCCCGCCAGCGGACAGACTATCAGCCAGTCGGTAGATGGCAACACGTTGGTGCAGATACTGCACGAGGGAATGTATTACAGCAGCGAAATTGGCGCATTGCCGCTGCTGCTCTACCAGATAAATGATGGCAATTACGCCATCCTCAGCCAGATCCTTAGCGACAATATTGGCACCAACGAAAGCGTCAGCGACGTGGTATATTACTCAGTGGAGTGCAGCGACATGGTGCGGGCGCTCACCGCCGACCAGATCAACACCGCTCTCGTCGGAGTGCTACCAGAAATCGCCAAAGCCGAGCGTACCACCATAACCGATAGCCAGAGTATATGCCCCAACTGGCCGGGCAACAACTTCAATGCCCCGCCGCTCGACCCACTCTACAGCGACCTGCCTACTCTGGTGCTGGGCGCGGACTTCGACCCGGTGACACCGCCGCTCTACTCGCGGGAGGTGAACGCCAACCTGAGCAACAGCAACTATGTGGAATTGCCCGCCGATGCCCACGCCAGCGCCCTGTCCGACTTGTGTCCCTTCAGCCTGATGGTGGGCTTCCTCGACCACGCCACCGTGCCGGATACATCCTGCGTCGCCAACGAGCAGGTTACGTTTGTTTATTGACGTTGGGCTGAGGCTGTGATACACTGGGCGACGCATGGAGATACTTTACACCTTTGCCGCGCTTATACTGCTGCCCCTGGTGGGCGCGGGGTTGCGCTGGCTGCGTACTCGCGAAGGCACGCCGCAGTCCAGCTTGCGGCTAGCGATAAACGGGCTTTTCAGCATCAGCAACACGCCCGCCGAATATCTGCTGGGGCTGCTGGGCTGGCTGGGGCCGGGGCTGGCGATTGGCGGATTGCTAGCAGGGGCCGACCTGATCAGCGTGGCGCTGCTGCTGGAGCTTGGCATGGTCGCAGCGGGGCTGCGCGATTTGCTCGACAGCCGCACCTGGGCGCAACTGGCAGGGGCGAGGCGGCTGCAATTCGCGCTCTTCCACAACCTTGCCTACATCGTCGCGCTAGTGGCGCTAATTGCCCTGGCCGGTAGGATTGACCTGGCAAGCGTGGCGCTCTGGCCGAGCAATGCGCTGCCACTGGCAACTCATGGGCTGGCTCTGCTAGCCATCCTGATCGCCCTGCCCGCCAAGCTGGAGGCTCACCCCTTCACCGTAAGCGCCGATCCCGAGTCCATCGTCGGGTTGCGGCCCCTGGCAACCAGCGCAGGCGTAGGCAGGCTGGCGCGGGAGGCGGGCTTGCTAATCTTCGCTGCCGCGCTGCTGTTGCCCTCACCAGGAAACATAATCGGGCAAGTCGCTATTGTCGCGCTGTTGACGCTGCTGCTCACCTTGCTGGTACGCTTCTTCAGTCTCAGCATCAGCGTGCGCCTGCGCCCCGATCAGGCTTACGACTTCTACTGGCTATATGGCCTGGCGCTGGCTGCCCTGATTATGGTTGGCACGATTGTGGTGGGGTAGTCAGATGGGGCAAGTGCAGCCCCCTTACCCAAAGGCAAAAAGCCCCCAGCGGGGCTTGGGCGAGAAATCTCGAAGCAGAGTTAATGTTTGCCGGGTTGGCTAAGGAGGTTGGCAGCGCTGGCGACCTGAAGTGTGGTTGCCTGGGCATTGATGTGGGGCAGCATTTCTCCCCCAAACCCCCGCTGGGGGCTTTTTGCCACAGTTGCACTGATAGAGGTGATTATATGCGGATGGTGATTACCGGCAGCAAGGGGCAGTTGGGCGGCGCGTTGCAGCGGCAGGCTGAGGCGGGCGGTCACACCGTGCTGGGCATGGATTTGCCGGAGCATGATTTTACCGACATCGCTGCGCTGCACGCTACGCTGACGCAGTTTATCCCCGATGTGGTGATGCACTGCGGCGCGTACACCGACGTGGACGGCGCGGAGCGTAACCCCGACCTGGCTTTCCGCGTCAACGCTTTGGGGCCGCGTAACTTTGCGCTGTGGTGCGAGGCGGCAGGCGTGCCGCTGATGCACTTCAGCACCGACTGGGTGTTCACCGCGCCGCCAGAGCGCAGCACGCCATTCCGCGAGTGGGAGGCCACCAACCCACTTTGTACCTACGCGCAGAGCAAAGCAGTGGGCGAGTGGTACGTGCAGAGCCTCACCCGCCGCTACTATATCGTGCGCGGCAGTTGGCTTTACGGCGCGGGCGGCAACAACTTCATCGCCAAGATTGTGCGGGCCGCCGACGAGCGCGGCAGCCTCAGCGTCGTAACCGACGAGATCAGCACGCCCACCTGGGTAGAGGATGTGGCGGGCGCGTTGCTCAAGCTGGTCAGCTTGCCTACGGCGGTCTACGGCGTGTATCACCTGCCCAACGATGGCTACTGCTCGCGCTACGAGTACGCCGCCGAGGTGATGCGCCTGACCGGGCGGGCAGCGGTGCCGCTCAAACCGACCATTCTGGCAAACTACCCCCGCGCCGCGCAGCCGCCGCAATTCTCCGCCCTCGGCAACTTTGCAGGCGCGGAACTGGGCATCAAGATGCGTCCCTGGCAGGAAGCGTTGGCTGCCTACATCGCCAGCAGCGAGTTGAAGAGCGAGTTGAAAGCTGAAGGTTGAAGGTTGAAGGTGGGTTCGCGTCACATTCTTGCAAGGTAGACATCGGTAGGGGCGAACCGTTGCTCGCCCTGGGCGGATTTGCAAAAACGTGATGCACACCCGCTGAAAGTTGAATGACTACAGAGTAGTGATACAAAGTGTGAAGCGCGGCTCAACCACAACATTCTTCATTCTTCATTCTACATTCTACATTCTTTATGGGGGCCGACTATGGCGGAAGTGCCGGTAGTGGGAAGGCTGGCGAAGCGGCTGGCGGTGGACTTTGGCAGCAGCCGGGTGCGGATTGCCCATCCAGGTTTGCGTAGCAGCACGCCACCGGGGTTGATGGACTTGCCCGCTATTGTGCTGGTAGACAAGGCCCGCAACCGCGTGGTCGCAGTAGGCAAGGAGGCCGAGGAAGTAGCCGCCACCACCGTGCCACCCAGCCTGAGCGCGGTGCGCCCGATGCAGCGAGGGGTGATTGCCGAGCCGGACGCAGCCCAGGCGATGCTGGCCGCGATGTGGCGGCTGACCAAGGGGCCGATGCGCCCCAGTGTCATCGCCGGAGTAGCAGCGGGGGCGAACCCTGCCGAGCGGCTGCTGCTGATTGGCGTGCTGCTGGGCGCAGGCGCGGGGCGGGTGCGACTACTGCCGCGACCACTGGCGGCGGGTCAGGCTCTGGGTATACCGATCGCCGGTTCACGTCCGCGCATGATTATTGACATGGGCGCAGGGCTGGTGGATGTGGCGGTATGCGCTCTCAATCAGGTTATCTACGCCCGTAGCTTCCCTTATGCGGGTGACTGGTTCGATGAGGGGGTGGTGCGCTACATCCGCCGTGAGCGCGGCGAACTGCTGCCCCGCGAGATGGCCCAGCGAGTCAAGTGCGAACTGGGCGACCTCTCCGCCACCGAGAACGAACAGCGCACCTTCAGTTCGATCCGCCTTACCCATCATACCAGCTATATGAATATCAGCGCCGCCGAGGTTCGCGCCGCGCTGTTGCACAGCATTGAGCGGGTGTCGGAAGAGCTAAACGCCATCTGGCTGGAACTCGATGCCCGCACCCGCGAGGCGATCATCACCGATGGCGCGACTATGGTGGGTGGCAGCGCGCAACTGAAAGGGCTGGCCGAACACCTGAACCAGAGCCTGGAGTTCGCACTGCATCCTGCCCCCGAAATCCAGATCGCCACCGCCACGATTGCTGGTCTCAGCCAGGTAGCGCATAACCCCGCCCGCTTTGCCGCCGCGCTGGAGACGAAGTGATTAGTGATTGGTGATTAGTGATGAATTGTAGTCGTACTCTCTCCCAGCCTCCCCAAAGCTAAACCTTTCTCATAAGTATTGAAGGGTGGTAGTGGTGGGGATAACCCGCCGCTCGCCGAGTTACCGAGGGCTGGGAGCGAAGCTCCGATCGGTCAAGTGCATCAATGTTTATCAAAAGCGTTCATTCGCCAATGCTAGTAGCTTCTATACAATCAGAATGGCAAGATTAGCGTAGACCAAATTGATATGCCACCACAGATCTCTGTAGTCATCCCCAACTATAATGGCGCGGCGTTGCTGCCCGCCTGCCTCGACAGCTTGCGGGCGCAGACGCTGGCCGCTGATCGCTTCGAGGTGATCGTGGTGGACGATGCCAGCTACGACGACTCGCTGGCGGTGTTGGCGCATTACCCTGAAGTGCGGGTAGTACGCCAGCCGCGCAATCGTCGCTTTGCCGCTGCGGTCAACGCTGGTATCGCCGCCGCGCAGGGTGAGATGATTGCCCTGCTCAACAACGACATTGCCGCTGACCCCCGCTGGCTGGAAGAGTTGGCAAACGCTGCCGCCGCGCATCCCGAATATGCCGCCTTTGCCAGCCATATCCGCCTGTGGCGCGAGGGCGTATCCGACCCACTGGCCGACTACGCCGCCCACCCCGAAATGGCGCGGCTACATTCGGCGGGCGATTACTATGGGCTAAACGGCGTGCCGAACAGTCGCGGCGTGTGGCAGCTTGAGGCCGGTCGTTATCAGCAGGTCGAGGAGGTGTTTGGCGCGTGCGCGGCGGCGGCGCTTTATCGTCACGCCACGCTGACCGATATTGCCGCCGACAACCCCGACAATCGGCCTTTCGATCAGCGGCTGGTGATGTACTGCGAGGATGTAGATGTCAACCTGCGGCTGCGCGAACACGGCTACCGCACCCTATACGTGTCTGGCGCAATCGTCTACCACAAGTTGAGCGCGACCGGCGGCGGGGCGTTGGCGAGTTACTATGTGGGGCGCAACATTATCCTGCTGGCGGCGCGGCACTGGACCGCGCCAATGTGGTCAAGATATTGGGGGCGCTTCGTGGGGGCGCAACTGCGTTTCACCGCCGAGGCGCTGCGCCACCTGCACGAACCGGCGGCGCGGGCGCGGCTGCGCGGCCAACTGGTCGGCCTGTTGCTAGCGCGGCAGGCGCGACGATGGGGCAGGTTGCAAGATCCGCCGATTGAGGCCGAGATTGAGCGGTTTGCCCCCATCCACCATCCCACTTCGATATAGCTATAAAATACTACCACGGGCGCGCGTCACGTTTTTGCATATCCAACCAGGGCGGACGCAATCCGCCCCTATGCCACACATACGTTGCAAGAATGTGACGCACACCCTACTACCCGGCCGCGCTTGCGATTGGGATACGCCGCTGCTATACTGGCGCAGCCATGCTACGATGCAGTGGCATGAGGATGTCCGCCCTTCCATCATACCCTCTGGCTGATCCTCTCATCCCCTGTTTGTCCCAGCGGTTTAACGAGCCGTGCAGATGGCGCGGTTATAGGGTTATTGTTTAGCCAGTAGAGGAAAAGGAGCGAAGCAGTGAAGCATAAGTCAGTCGGCGCTGGGGTAGGTATTGCCCTGGCGGTAATCGTCCTTAATGTCGGGATGCTGATGAGCATTGGCAGCGGCGCGGCTCCATTGCAACCGCAGGCAGTCCAGGCTAGCGGCAGTGGCGCAGCCATCAATCCGACCCGCCCACAGATGCTCGTGGTGCATATCTACTTCCACGACAACGCAGAGCGCGACAGCCTAGCTACCGAGTGGGGCGCAATCGAACAAAACACCCTCGGCGGTTACATCACCGTCTACACCGATCAGGCTGGTTACAACCAGATGCTGGCGACCGGTCTGAAGGTGACGATTGACCAGCAGACTACCCAGCTAGTCAACAATCCCAACTTGTTTGGCAGCAACAGCCCCGACACCTTCTATGGTGGCTTCAAGACAGTGGAGGAAATGCAGAGCTATCTCGACCAGGAGGTGGCCGCATACCCCAATTTGGCGGAGAAGATCAACATCGGCCAATCCTGGTGTATGCTGCACGCCCCTTGCACCCAGAGCAACCCCAACCTGACCTGGAATGGCTACAACATCTACGCTTTGCACATCACCAACCGCAGCTTTCCCGGCCCCAAGCCGGTCTACTGGTACGATGCCGGTATCCACGCCCGCGAGATCGCCGTGCCAGAAGTAGCGATGCGCTATATTGACTACCTTCTCAGCAACTACAACACCGATGCCGATGCTCACTGGCTGGTGGATTACCACGATATCTGGGTGGTGCCGATGGCTAACCCCGACGGCCACCACATTGTGGAGGCGGGTGGTAACGGCAATTCCCCCTATTATCAGCGCAAGAACGCCAACGATACCAACAACTGCACCACCTGGCCGCCCGGCGAGAGCAACCAGTTCGGCACCGACAACAACCGCAACTTCAGCTTCCAGTGGGGACTACACAACGGCTCTAGCACCGCAGCTTGTAGTCAGACTTATCGTGGCCCCAGTGCAGCTTCCGATCCTGAAACCCTGGCGATCCAGAACAAGGTGAGCAGCCTCATCCCCCAGCAACGTATCCCTGACCTAACCCACGCTGCCCCGCTGACCACCACTGGTGTGTACCAGAATATGCACTCCAATGCCGCGCTCGACATCTACCCCTGGGGTTGGGGTACCAGCCCCGCTCCTAATGGCACTCAGTTGGCGAACATCGGGGCGCACATAAGCGCATCCAACGCTTATCCCGCTGGCAACAACTACCAGTATTGTCAACCGGGGGTATGCCTGTACAACGTAGACGGCGATGCGATTGACTGGGCCTATGGGCAACTGGGCGCGGCGGCATTTACCACCGAGGTCGATGGCAACGACTTCTTCGTACCGCTCTCTGAGGTAAACAACACTATATGGCCGGACAACAAAGGTGCGCTGCTATATGAGGCCAAGATTGCCCGTACCCCCTACCAAGAGGCATATGGGCCGGATGCGATCACGCCCTCTGGTGTCCCGATCACCGTAACTCAGGGAACGGCGGCGAACCTGACAGCCACCATCAACTATGCCTGGACGGGCAACAGCCTTGCCCAGAACGTGGGTGCGGCAGAATACTATGTGGACACCCCGCCCTGGGCGGGTGGCACCGCAGTGCCAATGAACGGCACGTTCACCTCGCAGACAGTTCCAGTCAACGCCACGGTCAGCACCGGTAGCCTCTCGGTGGGCCGTCACATCATCTTCGTGCGCGGGCGGGGTGTCAACAACATTCCGTCCACTGCCTACCAGAGCTGGGGGCCAGTCTCCGCTGTCTTCCTCGACGTACTGCCCAATGGCGGCCCGACCAACACCCCTGCGCCGACCAATACACCGCTGCCGCCGACCAACACGCCAACCAATACACCGACGCTGACCCCGACCCCGGTGCCGACCTCGTGTCCTACTCCGCTAGGTGGTACTGACGGTAGCCGCCCGCTGTGTCTGCCCACGCCCGGCCCCAGCAACACACCGCTGCCACTCACCAACACCCCGACTAACACGCCACTGCCACCCACTAACACGCCCACCGACACGCAAGTGCCGCCTACCGACACGCCCACCGATACGCCGCTGCCCGCAACTGACACGCCAGTGCCGTCAACCGCTACGCCTGCGCCGCCCACCAACACGCCCGGCGGCCCCACCGACACGCCCGCCCCCACCAATACTCCTGGTGGGCCAACTGACACGCCAGTGCCGCCAACCAGCACGCCAAGCCTACCAACCGTGACCCCCACCGATTGCCCCAACCCCTTTACCGACATCACTGGCAACATCTTTTACACGGCCATCCACACCCTGAACTGCCGTGGGGTAGTCAACGGCACTGATGCCAGCCATTACTCGCCCGCTGGCACGTCTACACGCGGCCAGTTCGCCAAGGTGGTCGTGCTAGGCTTCGGCACGCCGCTATACACTCCCGCCACGCCAGACTTCGTGGACGTGCCACCCAGCTACTTCGCCTACGTCTTTATCGAGAGCGGCTACCACGCAGGCATACTCAGCGGCTTCGACCCGGCCACCTGCGCGGCACATGGTCTGGGCAACCCCTGTTATCTGCCCAACCTACCTATCACCAGAGGACAGCTTACCAAGCTGGTGGTCAATGCCGGTGGCTACACCCTGCACACGCCGACTGGTGGGGCGCAAGACTTCGTGGATGTGCCGACCGCCAACGTCTTCTACGCCAGTATCGAGACTGCTTACCACAACGGCATCGTCAACGGCTACCCCAACCACACCTACCTGCCCAACAACAGCATCCGCCGCGACGAGATGGCCCAGATCGCCTACACTGGCATCCTCGACAAGCCGTGAGCAGTGCTGAGGACTGAGGACTGGGGACTGATGACTGAGTAAAAACGGAGGGGCGCATCTGATGATGCGCCTTCCTCCGTTTACCAAATCCAGCCGGTAATACGGTAATTCCGTAGGGGCGCACGGCTGTGCGCCCTGATGCAATTTACACCGTCGCCAGCAGATTAAACTAATACCAAATAGCCGAGAAAACGAAGTATTATCCGTAGGGGCGGGTGGCAGCCCGCCCAGATGCAATGGTGACCATGCTCATTGCCAGCCTCAGCTTGCAACTTTCGATAAGCATGACGGCAGCTTCACCAGGGCGGGCTGCAGCCCGCCCCTACGAAATTGCTGCATCAGCAAAGCGAATTGGTATAAGCCCTCAGCGGGG
>JBBRMT010000024.1:0-30015 GCA_038230695.1 Chloroflexia bacterium | reverse complement strand
TTTGGGTCAGGTGTATCAGCTACTTACACCTGTTCGGCTTCACGATGCTTAAACGAGGGTTTCTTTCGGAAGCTGCGGTCGCAGGGCTGATCGGTCAGCCACCTGTAGCTGGTAGCAGCCGAACTTTTGTCAGCGGGCTTCAAACCCTGGCAGTTTGCCAACTGTCAACGCTTGCCGCCTAGCCCTCATTCCGTTGTCCAAGAATGACCACTGAGCGGTTATCTTCTATATCGTTAAAGGTCGCACACAGCTAAAGCTGGGGGCTTCTGGCGGCAAAGCCAGCAGCGGTGATTAGACCGGCCTTCTTCCGAGGCTCTTCTGCTACAGGTAGCAGATATTTGATTGAACGGACTTGAGCATGACCCATCATCGGTAACATAGGCAGCGATGTTAATCTCGCCGAGGTCAACGCCTGCAGACTTCACCTTACGGTCAAGTGGTGGGTTGACTATGCCCGTATCAACTGTGAGACACAGATCGTAGTGATCAGCCCGCCAGGTAAGTTCGCACATGCAAATACCAACATCGCAATATCTGGCGGGGTGGGCGTTCGCCGACTGCCTGTACATCAACGGCCTGCCGATTAGCGACGCGCATCAGGAAGTGTCGCCCACCGATGGCAAGACCTACCTGACCCAGTGGTTCGAGCGTGCGCGGTTCGAGTATCACCCTGAGAACGCTGCGCCCTACAATGTGCTGCTGGGGCTACTTGGCCGCGAACAGCTGACGAAGACACCTTTACCAATTTGTCGCGCCCTTAACCCATCGCATTGTCGAAGACGATAACCCGATTACCGCCTTGCCGCTTCGCCAGATACATCGCAGTATCGGCCTCGCGGATAACGGTGTGTTCCGCCGCCTGCCCCGCTATCGCCACCAGCCCTATGCTCAGGCTCAGGGGAAAGCTGCAGCCATCGGTAAGAAACGGTTCCACCAACACTGATTGACGCAGCCGCTCGGCCACTTGCTCGGCAATTGCCAACGGCGTATGTGGCAGCAGCACGGCGAACTCGTCGCCGCCCAACCGCGCCAGCAAGTCGGTGGCACGTAGCGTACTCTGCAAGTTATCGGCAACCTCCAACAACGCCTGATCACCCGCCGCGTGGCCTTTCGGTGCGGTATCATTGATGCGCTTGAAGCCGTCCAAATCTATAAACAGCAGCGCACCTGACCTCTCGGCTGGCGAGACGGCAATCACCTGCGCGAGTTGCTCTTCAAACGCCAGCCGGTTAGGCAGCCCGGTCAGGTGATCGTGGCGCGATAGATAGAGCAGCTTGCGCTCGTGCTGTTTACGAATGGTGATGTCGCTCAAGCTCATCACCACCATACTTTGGCCGCCCCGTCGCGTTATAAGGGTCGCCGTGGTGTATACATCTATAATCCCCATATCCTTGCACAGCACGATACCCTCGCCGGTTAGAGGCTGATCGGCCTGGCCCTCCAAATATGGAGCGTTGAGCAACGTTGCAATGCTATCCTCGTTTTCGGTAATGGTCAGGCTATACGATTGCCCCAGCAGGTCCACCTCGCCCCACCCGCACAGCCGCGAATAAGCGTGGTTGGCTTTGACGAATCGCCCCGCTGCATCGAACACGCAAATCGCCACTCCCACGTTCTCATATGCCAGACTGGATATACCCTCGCACTCAGTTGCAGAAAGAGTGTAATAAAACTCAGGCAACTCGCGATTAAAAGTGATCACGTCCATTGGTTTTCTTCCAAATACTTGTATTTTGGGCGCAGCAAAGCGTCAAGCCGCTGGTTCGCCAGCTCCACCACGGTACAGGCTGCTTTGATTATAACCGACCAAATGTTGCTGCGCTGTTTAACAATTATTCTTACGCCGTTAGTATTAAGTCGAAGTTGTCCAGGGGCAACACCAGCAGCGGTATTTTGGTAAGGTTTTGGTAAGTATGTAGCAATCAGATGGGACTATCTGTTACGCACAGTAGAAAAAATAGCTATTGCAATACTATAACTTGATGATGTATAATACAGTGGTATGACAATTAAGCTAGAGGAACAAACCTTCGACTCTGACTACGCTCGATGCTCAGTTTAGGTCAACCTCCGCATTATGTCAATGCCAGGATAGCTTCGGTGGAAAGCGTCCCGCTAGTCTATGTTTACATCGAGAGGAATATATCTGAGATGGCACTAAACATCGGTGACTTTGCTGGTCGGATGAAACGGCCAGAGCTAAACCTGAGCGGTGAACGGATGGAACAGGTAGCTAAAATTATAAGGCTTACTCAGGTGCTAGTTGTCGAGGACGACCTGCCAACCGCCAGCGTGATAGTGACCTTCATTCAAAGCTCTGGCTATAGCGTGTCCCTGGTCAGCGATGCTTCCCAAGCAGTCGAATATGCGTCGAGCAACCAGGTTGATGTCGTACTGCTTGATACCAGCCGCCTGACCGATAACGGGGTGGCGCTAACTGCCGCGCTTCGTGCCAGCCGCCCGGAAGTGATCATCATTGCCATTGTGCAGAGGCGCAGCCAGCAGTTGGTGGCAGCGTTGAGCCAAAGAGGGGTAGACGATTACGTAACCCAGCCGCTCGATCTGAGCGACCTGGTCTTTCGTATGCGTGTATTGCTGGCAAAGAGCGAAGGCGCTCCCAACAACGAAACGCTGCCCATCACCCCCGCGCTCTCCCCGCAGCAAACTGCTGCTATAACTCAAGCGCAGAGCAGTGGGGGCAAGAGCCAGACCGCGCCGCTGCGTGCGCTGATGACCCGAAAGTATGCCGTTATGCCACCCATCCACGCCCCCGTAGAGATATACACCCTCGGCTCGTTCAAGTTGTTGGTTGAGGGCCGGGTGGTGTGTGATGATAGTAGCGGTGGGCGGCGGGCCATGCAATTGCTAAAATATCTTATCGCCAGTCTGGGCAAGCGGGTACGCAAGGAGCGCATCGCCGACCTGCTCTGGCCCGATCTGCCCGGCGACCTGGCCGCCAACAATCTGCGCGGCACGCTTCATACCTTGCGTGGTATCCTTGCGGCTGATGACCCCAAACTTAGAAATGCGATTCTGACCGAGCGCAGCAGCCTCTGCCTCGATATCGGCGATGACTACTATTACGATGTCCAACAATTTAACACCCTACTCGACCAGGCCAGCGCCACCGAGCGTACTGGCCGTTTGGATGATGCGATCGCCATTTACGAGCAGATAATATCGGTATACCGGGGCGCTTACCTTGAGATGGAAGAAGACGTTGAATGGATTATCTACGAGCGCGAACAATTGCGGGAGCGATTTGCCAGCGTCCTCGTTCGTCTCGCCGACCTGTACATCGAAACCGGAAACTTTGATGATGCAATTGCTGTGGCCCAGCGGGCCATCCAGGAAGACTGGCGACGCGAGGCGGCCCATCGCGTGCTGATGGTTGCTTTCTATAAATCGGAGCGGCGCAACCAGGCGCTGATTACCTACCAGAATGTGGTGGATAGCTTCAAAGCGAAGCTGGGCATCGCCCCGATGCAACAGACCCGTGACCTTGCCGCCCAGATCCTGCGCGAGGAAGCGATCTAGGCTGCCGCCAGTCTGGTCGGGCGCATCCCGCTGCAAAGCTGATGGATCTGGCGGGCGCGGGCTGTCCATGTATAGTGGCGTAGGGCGTAGAGGCGGGCTTGCGCCCCCATTGCCTGCGCCTGAGCGCCATTGAGCAGGCAGAGGATGCCGTCGGCTAGCTGCTCGGCATCACGGGGCGGAACGTGCAGGCTGCAACTGCTGGGCAGCGCCTCGACAAACCGCTCGTTGCTGGCAAGTAGCATGGGGCGGGCGCAGGCCATCGCCTCGATGCAGGAGATAGGAATGGCGCGGTTGCGCGACATCAATACGAAAACGTCGGCCATGTTGTAGTAAGGGAGCAAATCCCCCGCCGCCGCGACGAAGCGCACCACCGACTCAAGCCCCAACCTGGCGCAAAGTGAGCGCAACTCGGCAGCGTAGCTACCCTCGCCCACGACAAAATAGCGTATATCCCCAAACTGGCGCAAAACCCCCGGCAATGCCTCAATCACCTGCTGAATACCCTCGCGTTCCTCCAGAGGGGCAATCGTGAGTAGCACTTTGGTCGCCTCGCCGATGCCCAGTGCGCCGCGCAGACGCAGGCCATCTACCGCGCTGGGGTAATAATGCAGTGGGTTGATGCCCGCCGAAACCATGTGTACCGGGCGGCCAAAGAAATCACCCGCCCTAGCCGCCACCGATTCGGACTCGGCAACCAGCGCGTGGGCATCAGCCGCCACTCCGCTGCGCTTGAGCGCCTGGTAGAGTTCGCCCCCATCATCCAGCGCACGGGTGAGATATAGCAGGTACGGTCGGGCGCTGAAGGCTCTGTGTATCAGCCTGTAGTAATCCTCATCGAGATCGCAGCTAAATAGCGTGAAGAAGTCAACCTGGGTTTGACTCAACCTGCTGAGGTAGTATGGCAACCGCGCGCTGGTCGAGATCGAGTGTTCGATGCCCTGCTTGTGGCCACCCTCGCAGTGTGATACTAGCCTGCCAAAAAGGTTGACCATGGTAACGTCATCGCCCAGCGTGCCAAGCCCATTGGCAAGGCTGACAATGTTGGCTTGATGCAACAATGGCATCTGCGAAATAGGTTTGTGTATAAAGCATATCTTCATATATAGTTCACTTTCGGCTATTAAAATGTGGTGTTCTTTATTTATTATAGAAGAGAGGGCGTTGCCCGCCCGCTAATCAGCCGTTAACCCTTTGTTATCTCCTCACCAGATGTTTGTTCGCCAGGCTGTACCTCGCTGTTTCCACCTAATACCCAACTAACCCTTAGCAAACGCAAGCCCAACCCGATCTAATGGGCTTCTTCGCTGTGCCGCCAACAGCGGGCTAATAGCGCGACGCTAGAATTGACGTTGCATGGAAACATTATCCTGCAACACTTCCCCAACCCTTGATGTAGTTTAATACCTGTAGCCGATAAGGCAGAAAGAGACGTGAACAACTCATGTCCAAACTCAACCATCCCAGGATCGCCATGTTCGCGCTACTTGCGCTGGCCGTCCTCGTCCAGATCAGCGCCGGTAGCTACCTCGCCCGCGCCAATAGGAGTGGAGGGAGTAACCGCCCAGCCAGCCTGCCCGCCGTCCTACCCACCGCACCCGCCACCATCCCAATGCCCTCTCCCCTACCCAGCGCCCAGCCCACCGATTGCGCCGACCCCTTCGTGGATGTCCACGGCAATCTCTTCTACACCGCCATTCACCGTATGTACTGCGCGGGCGATGTGAGCGGGGTGGATAGCACCCACTTCAACCCCAGCGGATTGACCAGCCGCGCCCAGTTTGCCAAGGTAGTAGTGTTGTCCTTCGTCTTGCCAAGCGCGACCACGACCGGCCAAACCTTCAGCGACGTGCCAACCAGTTACTTTGCCTACGACTTTATCGAAGCTGGCGTGGCTGCTGGTATCCTGGGTGGTTACTCCGCCGCCAGTTGCCGTGATGCGGGCGCAATCTACCCTTGCTACCTGCCCAATCGCCCCATCACCAGAGCGGAAACGGCGCGAGTGGTGGTCGGAGCAGCGCACTACCAGCTTACCACCCCGTCCACCCCAACCTTTGTGGACGTGCCCGCCACCTACTTTGCCTATGCCTTTATCGAAACCGCGCACGCGCATGGACTGATTCAGGGACGCAATAGCAACCACTTCGCGCCGAACGCCATCATCCGCCGCGACGAAACCTGCGCGATTATCTACGCCGCCAGTGGCGGCTGAAGGTGGCTCGCCCGCCACACCCCTACCCAGCTAACGTAGAACTAACACTTTGTTCACACCAACCAAACCAAACCCCGACGACGCGCTGCGCCGTGGTCAACGATTGGGTAACACCGCAGATAGTACAATGATGTTGAAAGGGAGAGCAAAATGCGTCACGATTACCTTACATTCGCCAAGCCTGAGATTGAGGACAACGAGATACTGGCCGTGCTGTCCCTGATCGGCGCAGGGGGAAGCGCCAGAAGCGCACGGGTTAGCCAGTTCGAGACTATGTTTGCCGCTATTATCGGGGTAAGACACGCCGTTGCGGTCAACTCGCCCACCGCCGCGCTGTATCTGGCCCTGAGCGTAATCGGTATTGGCCCTGGCGACGAGGTGTTGGTGCCAGCCCTCTCCAGCCCCGACATTGCCGCCGTAGTTCACTATACCGGGGCAACCCCGCTGCCGGTAGACTGCGAAATGTCCACCCTGAGCCTCGACCCTGCGCGGCTGGAGCAAGCCATTACACCGCGCACCAAAGCGATCATTGCCCTGGATATTGCAGGGCAGGCGGGCGACCTCGACGCGATCAACGCGGTGGCCGCTCGCCATCATCTGGCCCTGGTGCAGGACGCAGGTCATGCCCTGCTTGCCACTTATCAAGGGCGACGCATCGGCAGCATAAGCCCGCTGACCATCTTCAGGTTCTACAACGCCAAGACCCTCACCGTTTGCGAGAGTGGGGTAGTGGTAACCAACGATGCCGAATATGCCCGGCGGTTGCGGCGGGCAGTGGGACAGGGCAGCGACGATACTGGCCGCCGCTATTATGCCAATGCGGAGAGCTGGCCCCGCGATAGCGCCAGCACGGGGCGACGCTATGATTTGACCACTGCGGCGGCGATGATGGGCGAGATGCAGCTGTGTAAAGCGGCCTCGATCCAGACCCGCCGCAGCCAGATTGCCGCCCGCTACAGCGCCGCCTTCGCCCACTATCCAGGGCTGGGTATTCCCTACCAGGCTGCAGACCGCGACCACAGCTGGCAACTTTACATCCTGCAGCTTGAGATTGACCAACTGTCTTGCACCCGCGACCAATTCTTGCGCGAACTCAAGGCCCGCAACATCGGCGCTAATGTCCCCTTCATTCTGCTGCATCGCCAGCCTTACTATATGCAAAACTACAGCTATACCCTACCCGATCTGCCAATGGCCGAACGCGCCCATGCCCGAATGCTGGCCCTGCCTATCTATCCGTCAATGAGCGATAACGATGTTGAGGACGTAATCGAGGCAGTCGGCGACCTCGTCGCTAAACATCGCCGCTAGAGCCGCGCAGTAGGGCCGAGCAAATCCCTACTGCAGCAGCCGCACCATTTACCATCATCACAATAACCAGGAGGAAAACGTCATGGTAGCAATGTCGAACCGCATGACCCAGGCAGTAGTTTGCAGCGATGAGCCGATCATCAGCGGCGTAACTACGCTGCAGCTAGAGGCAGAGTCCGCGCAGGTAGTCGAACACTATGGGCCGAACGTGATGGTAGCAGTGCCAGCGTATAACGAAGCCCGCTTCATTGGTAGCCTGGTGCTACAGTTGTGCCGTTACTTCTCCGTAGTGCTGGTGATTGACGATGGCTCAACTGACGACACCGCCCAGGTGGCGAAGGCTGCCGGGGCGCTGGTGGTAAGCCATGAGACGAACATGGGCAAGGGTGAAGGGGTAAACACTGCTTTCCGCCTGGCCCGTGAGACCGAGGTGGAAGTATTGATACTGCTCGATGGCGACGGTCAACATCGGGTGGATGATGCGCTTACCGCCCTCAAGGCAGTGCTGCAGGGTGGCGCGGATATGGTAGTTGGCTCGCGCTATCTAGGGACAAAGAGTGAAATGCCGAGGTATCGGGTTATTGGGCAGCAGGCGCTTAACGCAGTAACTAATGTGGGCAGCGGCGTAGTCTTGAGCGACTCGCAGAGTGGATTGCGTGCCTTCTCCCAACGGGCCATCTCGCTACTCTCCTTCTCCAGCCACGGCTTCTCAGTAGAGTCGGAGATGCAGTTCCTGATGAACACCCATCAATTGAATACCGCCGAGGTGCCGATCACCACTATCTATCGTGAAGCAGCCAAGCGTAGCCCGCTCAAGCAAGGTATGGAGGTAATCAGCGGTATCGTGACACTTGCTTCGCGGCGGCGGCCTCTACTCCTACTGGGTGGCGTGGGTATAGCTTCGGTAATGGGCGGCCTGGCGCTCGGTTTTTATACCATGCTAATTTACAACCAGAGCCAGACATTGGCAATCGGATACGCGCTCATAACTGTCCTCCTGCTCACGCTGGGGGTAGTGGCAGCCTTCGCTGGGCTTATGCTCAACTCGCTTACCTCGATGATGCAAGGGCTGCAGGATGACCTCAAACTCGTCAGTGAGCAGATGTTGCCTCCGCTTATTGCGAACGAAGTGAAACAGGCCCATCTGCGCCGCATAGATGGAACGCAGCGTATGCAAGTTACCACTGATACTCGCAATAGCTCTAATCAGCGTAATGCTTCCCTGTTGATCGGAGGTAAAAGTGCCACAGCCAGAAGTTAGCGTCATCATCGTCACTTACCAGAGCGCCGATGCGATCGGCGCGTGCCTGACCGCACTCGTGGCTCAGGATTACCTCAGCTACGAAATCATCGTGGTGGACAATGCTTCGTCAGACCAGAGCGCCGCTCTGGTTGTGGCAGGCTTCCCCGATGTGAAGGTTCTTGAGGCCGGGGTAAACCTGGGGTTCGGCAACGGCGCAAACCTGGGCGCGGCTCATGCCAGTGGCCGATACCTGGTATTCCTCAACCCTGATACTATCCCCGCCGCTGGCTTCCTCGCCGCGCTGATGGCCGAGCAGCAGCAGCACCCCGCCGCGCTTGTCACCGCTCAGATTACCCTGGGCAGCGCCCCGCATCTGATCAACACTGCGGGCAACGTGGTACACAGCAGCGGCATAACCTGTTGCCGTGGCCTGGGCCAACCGACTGCGACTGCGCCATATGACCGCGCTGGCACAGTGAGCGCAGTTTCCGGCGCGGCGTTTAGCATCAGCCGCGCCCTGTTCGACTATCTGGGCGGCTTCGCGGGCGATTTCTTTCTTTACCTGGAGGATACCGAGTTGTCGCTCCGCGCCCGCATGAGTGGTTATGAGTGCCGCTACGCGCCCGCCGCGCTGGTAAGCCATCGCTACGGCTCTGGTTTTGGCCCCGCCAAGTTCTACTATCTGGAACGCAACCGTTACTGGATGCTGCTGCGGATCCTGCGCCCAGCCACGCTGGCGGCCCTCTTGCCCAGCCTGCTGCTCAGTGAGGCGGTGGCCTGGGGTTTCGCGCTCAAGAGTGGACCACGCCATATCTGGCAGAAGCTGCGTAGCTACGGCTGGCTGGGGCGCAACCTGCCGCGCATCCTGGCCTCGCGGGGCGCAGTGCAAAGCCTGCGACGGCGTGACGACGACTTTGTGTTGCAAACGGTGAGCGGCGAGTTGGAGTTCACCCAGTTGGCCGGGCCGCGCCTGGGGCGACTGGTGGGGCTAATGCTCAATCCCCTCTTTCGCCTCAACCTGCGCCTGCTACGCAACAACCTTGCCCGCAGTAAGGCGCGGGCGCAGGCGGCCGCAATGAATACGGCGGTGGAGCGATGAGCCAGACCATCGTTGCGCCCACCCCGCATCAGGTTCGCACCCTGCGTATCGCCCACGTCACCGCAACCTATCCACCATATTATGGTGGCACGGGCGCGGTTTGCTACCATAATGCGGCGGGGTTGGCCCGCCTGGGCCACAAGGTAACGGTCTTCACCGCCGCTCGTAACGGCGATGGATACAGCAAATCAACCGAAGGCGAAATCGAGGTGGTGCGCCTGGCCGCCCCCTACAAACTGGGCAACGCGCCCTTCACCCCCGCGCTGTTCGATGCGCGGCTTAGGAGTTTCGACCTGGTGCATCTGCACTATCCCTACTACTTTGGCGGTGAGGCGGTATGGCGCAACCACCTGCGCGGCGTACCCTACGTCATCACCTACCATCAGGATGTACGGCTGCGCGGGGCGTTGGACCTGGCGGCTCGCCTGCACCATCGCAGCCTCGGCAAACTGGTGCTGGGCGGCGCAAGCCTGATTATGGCGACCTCGCTGGACTACGCCGCCCATTCGCGGCTGGCCCAACTGCCCCGCAGGCTGCGCCAGCGGGTGAAGGAGATGCCCAACGGGGTAGACACCAGCCGCTTCCACCCGCAGTCGCAAGCAGCGGCGCGACGAAAGCTGGGCTTTGCCGAGCAAGGTCAGCTGCTCTTGTTCGTCGGTGGTCTGGATACCGCCCACTACTTCAAGGGCGTGATGGTGCTGCTCGACGCACTGCACACAATGCGGCTAACCACAATGGCGCAGCAGGCGCAACTGGTGGTGGTGGGCGATGGCGATTTGCGCCCCACTTACGAGGCGCGGGCGCGGGAGTTGGGCATTGGCGCGGCGGTACGCTTTGTCGGGCGGGTGGACGACCGCGAGTTGCCCCTCTACTATGCGGCAGCGGACGTTGTAACCCTGCCCTCTACTACGGCTGGCGAAGCCTTTGGCGTGGTGCTGCTGGAGGCGATGGCAAGCGCCAGAGCGGTAGTCGCCAGCAACCTGGCGGGGGTGCGCTCGGTAGTGCGCGACGAGATTGAAGGTCTGCTGGCCCGCCCCGCCGATGCCTCCGACCTGGCGGCCAAGCTACTTGCCTTGCTGGCTGCCCCCCAGCGGATGCGGATGATGGGCCTGGCCGGACGGCTCAAGGTTGAGGAACGCTACAGTTGGCCGCAGCTGATTGAACGGCTGCTACAATATTACAATCTTGTGCTTGGAGGGAGCAAATGATCAACCATATGGGAGTAAACACCACCAGCTATCCTGAGATGCGCCTGGACCTCGACGAGGCCTTGGCGCTGGACATCTGGGCGCAGGCGGCGCACCAGCGCGGCGGCCACTGGCTGGCTCTGGTGGGCGGCGCAGAACAACTTATCGGGGTGCGCCAGCGCTGGCGCGGCGACCTCAGCGTAGTCGCGCCCCAGCCTGTGATTGACCAGGCAACGGCTCTATTCGAGCGCGAGTGGGCTTATTATCCGGTCTGGAGCCAACCGCAATTGTTGGCCGCCAATGAGCCAGCCAGCGCCCCCACATACGACGGCGTGCTGGCAACCACCTCCCAAAGCCTTAGCACCGCGCTAGACAGCATCCCGCTGACCCAGGGCGCGAGCATCTATATGCTGGTAAGGATGGACCAGGGCGGGCGCAACGAGGCGGGCCGGGTGGCATCCTGGCTTGATGATGCGGACTTCGAGGTGGTGTGGCAGGCGGGGTTGCACCCGCTAGGCGGCCTGCTGCTAGGCGGCCTCGGCCATCTAGCCGAACTTGCGGGGCAGGACTGGTGGCGCGACCGTCGCCACTTCCAGATGCGCCGCGATTTTGTGACACCAGGCTTGCCTATCTATGCGCGTACCTATTTGCTGATTGCCAAGCGCAAGGTTGACGGGCAATGCTAACCCTGCTCCGCGCACCGGCCAACCTATCCTTTGCCCCGGCAACTACAAGCCAGGACGATGCCGCCAGCAAGGCGCTGGCTCGCCTGGTTGTCTGGCTGGACACGATGCGGACGACAGCGGGCTACTCTGGCCCGGTGGTGCATTGGTGGCAATCGGTGTTGCTCTTCACCGGCGTGGGTCTCGATTGGCGTTATGAGGGCATCATCAGCGGCTACCTCAACCTGCATCGGGCCACTGGCGCGGACTACTGGCTGCGCCTGGCCTGTCGCGCTGGCGGCGACCTGGTGGCGGGCCAGTTGCCGCTTGGCAACTTCCGCAACTCGGCGTTCGAGTTGAACCCCGCCACTGGCGGCACGCCGCACGAAGCCGCCTGCGACCTGGCTTTGCTCCGCCTCGCGGCGCGGCTAAAGCAGCTTGGCCGTCAATCCGAAGGCGACATATACCTCGAAGCCGCCCGCGCCAATCTCACCCAGTATCATATGGCGCGGCTATGGCAGGATCAGCACAGCTTCGCCGAGCCGGGCGCGGCACGGGCCTTCGTGCCGAACAAAGCGGCCACCATTGCTGAGGCAATGTTCCTGTGCTACGAACTCAGCGGCGAAAGCAGTTGGCTGACTTACGCGCTGGCAGGCCTGGAGCGGTTGCTGCAGCACCAGCGTAGCGGCAGGCTGGATGGGGCAATCGCCCAGTATAGCGAACCGGCTTATCCCCACGGACAGGGCAAATACTTCCCCTTCTACATCGCCCGCTGCGTGCCAGCTTTGTTGCAGGTGGGGCGTATCAGCGGCGATGGCCGCTTCACTCAGGCGGCGGAGCGGGCGCTGCAATTCATCCTTGCCCACCAACGCGCCGACGGTAGCTTCCCCCAGGTGGTATATGCGGGCGGCAGGTGCGCCGATTATCCGACCTGGGTGGCGGGCCTCGCCGACATCCTGCGCGTGCTACGCGAGGCGCAAGCGCAGTGGCCGAACTGGACGGAACTGGCGGTTGCCGAGCAGCAAGGTTGCGCCTACCTGCTGGCTGGGCAGTTGCCCTCCGGCGGGTTTCGCAGCGGCTACGGTTTCGCCGCCCAGGTCAGCCAGCAGCAGCGCGACATTCGGGGCGACGACCTGCGCGACTTGCTGCCGGTGTGCGGCTGGAACGACAAGGCATTCGCCTACCTTAGCGCCATCTATGATGCAGGCGGCCCGCTGCCGTCCGCCGAGATTGCCGACTGGGAGTTGCCCTGCTCCTACGCCGGGCAGCCCCTCATCTGCGCCGAGACTGCCAGCCGCATCTATGCGCGTCGCCCCGCTGGGGAGATTGTCTACGATTGGGTCAAAGGTGAAGAGTGGGCGGCTCTTTGCCATCCTATGTTCTACCGCCGTTGAGGAATAAAGCGTGAAGAAGCTATTCAAACTAAGTGGGCAGCTAGCAGTATTGGCGTTGGGGCTGGGCCTCAGCGCAACCTTCAACCAGCGCCAGCGGCGACGCGACCAGGCGCGAGCGAGTGCCATCACTACTCCTGCCCTGGCTCCTACGCCGCTGGCGTTTCCCTCTGCCACTCCCTTCGTAAGCGTGCTGGGGGCGGCCTGGAACGAGGCGCGGCTACTGCCTGATTTCGTCGCCTCCTTCTGCGCCCTCGACTATCCTAACCGCGAGTTGGTGCTGTGTGCGGGCGGCGACGATGGCACCTTTGCGCTGGCCGAGGGGCTTGCCAGCCAGCCCAACATCACCATCGTGAAGCAGTTGCCGGGTGAGGGCAAGCAGGTTGCCTTGCGCCGCGCCCTATCGCACTGTCAGGGCGAGATCATCGTGCTAACCGATGCCGATTGCACCCTTAATGCCGAGGGCTTCAATCGCTTGATTGCGCCGATCATCGCGGGCGAGGCGCACGCCACTTCGGGCCGCTGGCAGCCCTTCGCCGAGCGGATGACGAACCCTCTGGTGGCCTACCAGGCGGCGGTGGATATTTATGTAGATAGCCTGCGCGGCGAGGTTGCCGATGGGCTGCTGGGCGCAAACTGCGCGGTCAGCCGCTGGGCGCTACGCGAAGCGGGCGATTTCTTCGCCGATGTTGCCACCGGCACCGATTACCATCTGGCCCAGGATCTATGGCGAATGGGCTACCCCATCCGCTTCGTATGGGGCAGTTGCGTACGCGCTGAGTACGCCGAGGATTGGTCGAATTATCAGCGGCGACACGCCCGCTGGCTGCGTAACATCCTAATCCACGAAAACGACCTGCCGTTGACCGAACGCCCCGACAGCAGCCGCACCCTTCGCACCGCTGCAATTGGTTTCGCCATGTTGCTTGCGCCGATCAGCGGCCTGTTCGCCCCCCACCGCGTCCGCACCGCGTTGTACAGCCTCTGGCTGGTGGGCATTGTCCATGCCCTGGGCGCACGCCTGCGCTATCTCGCCTTCGCCCACGACCTCGGCGCGGCTCGCTGGCGACCGGCAACCCTACTCTGGCTGCTGCCGATTACTGTTTTCGACTTCTACACCTGGGCCAGTTCGCTAATCACTCTGCTGAACCCCAGCCAGCGCAATCGCTGGTAAAGGAGCCTCCATCATGCAAGCAGATAACTTGAGCTATCCCACCACGCTGACCGCCCGCAATGAGCAGCGGCTGCGGGTCAATATGGTGAGTCGCCCCAGCGCCATGTCCGGCACCTCGCGCTACGTCGCCACCCTGAGCGACGCGCTGCGGGCGCTCGACCCGGCCGACCTCGAAATAGTTACCAGCACGGCCCAGCCCCCCGCGGCCCTGCTGCGGTTCGCGCCGCTAGCCGCCCGCATAGGCTGGGATCTGCCAACCTTCTTCAACAGCTACCCCACCCACATCCCGGCGCAAATGCAGGCCATCACCCACCTCACCACCCAGACACTGGGCATCGCCCTGCTGGGGCGAAGGCGTAGCGCCATCGTAACGGTGCATGACATCATCCCCTATATGTTGCGCCACGACCGCGAGCTATGTTCCTACAATCACCCCGCCCAGCGCCTGTGCGACTATCTGGCGATGCGCGGGCTGAAGCGGGCAGCTTGGCTGATCGCCGACTCGCAGTACACGAAGCAGATGGTGGTAGAGCATCTCGGCTATCCGGCAAGGCGCATCAGCGTGGTGCCGCTGGCGGTAGACCATGCAGTTTTCCGCCCCCTCGCTGTGGAGGACGGCTTCTACTCGCGCTATAGCCTCGACCCAGCGCGGCGTTATCTGCTCTATGTCGGCTCGTTCGATCGCCGCAAGAACTTCGCCCGCTTGCTGCGTGCCTTTGCCGAAGTTGCAGGCAGTGTTGCTGACCTGGATCTCGTCTGCGTGGGCGAGGCGCACAACCATGACTTGGTAGTGGAAATGAAGCAGCTTGGCGCGGAACTGGGCGTGGCCGAGCGGCTGCACCTAGTCGGCGCAGTATCCGAGGCCGACCTAGTGCAGTTCTACAACCTTGCCAGCGTGGCTGCCCTGCCCAGTCTCTATGAGGGCTTCGGCCTGACCGCGCTGGAAGCGATGGCCTGTGGCGCTCCACTGCTAGCCGCTCGTTCCTCCTCGATTGTTGAGATAGTCGGCGCAGCGGCCTTCCTGGCCGACCCGATGCGGGTGGATGAGCTTGCCGAGCAGCTTGCGCTGATGCTTGGCGATGCGGCGGAAGTGGCCCGCCGTCGTGAGTTGGGGCTGCACCTGGCCCACCAGTACACCTGGCAGCAGGTGGCCTGGCAGACAATGGATGTATATCGCAGCGTGGCGGCCGGTTTATCGCCTGCCGCCCGCTTATGCAGGAGGGTTTATGTGTGGTTTTGTTGGTGAAGTAAACAACCGTGGTGCGGTTGACCGCATCACGCTCGACCGGATGAGCAGCCGCATCGCTCATCGCGGGCCAGACGCGCACGGCTTCTATGCCGATCAGCAGGGCGATTTCGCAGTCGGCCTCGATTCGCGGCGGCTCAAGATTATTGACCTGTCGGCGATGGGCGATATGCCAATGTCCAATGCCGATGGCAGCATCTGGTTGGCCTACAACGGCGAGATCTACAACCATATGGAACTGCGCCGCGAATTGGAAGCAAGAGGATGCCGTTATCGCTCGGCAACCGATAGTGAGACGGTTATCTATGCCTACCAGGAGTACGGGCTGGATGCGCTTTCCCGCTTCAATGGCATATTCTCCTTCGCCCTATACGATCAGCGCAGCCACAGCCTGGTGCTGGCTCGCGACCGCATGGGGGTCAAGCCGCTCTATTATTACTGGGATGGCGAACGGCTGGTGTTCGGCTCGGAATTGAAGGCGATGCTGGCCCACCCCGCGATTGATCGGCGCGTGGATCGCCAGGCGGTAGACCTGTTCCTCTCCTTCGGGTACGTGCCTGCGCCCTACTCGATGATCGGGGGGATACGCAAGCTGGAGGCGGGCCAAACCCTGACTCTGGAGGATGGCGCGATTAGTTGTCGCTACTTCTGGCAGCCGCGCACCCAGCCGGGCGCAGAGCGGGCCAGCGGCGCAGAACTGGCGGCGCGTACCCGTACCATACTCGAAGAAGTGGTGCAGAGCCAGATGATGAGCGATGTGCCGGTTGGCACCCTCCTTAGCGGCGGGCTGGATTCAAGCATCGTCACCGCGCTGGCAGCCCGCAACCACGATGGCCCGATTGACACCTTCTCGGTTGGCTTCGCGGGCAAGGGCGAAATCCTGCCCGACCCCTCCTACAACGAAGATTTGTCTCACGCCCGCGAGGTTGCCCATATGTTGGGGACGCGCCACCACGAGGTGATTGTGCGACCCAGCCGCAATCTCACCTCACTGATTGGTCAACTTGCCGAGGGTCTCGACGAGCCGGTGTGGGAAGGCAGCTACATCTCCATTTACCTGATGGCTGAGGCGGCGCGGGAGCAGGGGGTAAAGGTGCTGCTAACCGGCGATGGCGGCGACGAGCTATTCGCCGGTTATCCCTGGTACGAGGGCTATCGCCGCCTGGTTGGGTATAAGCCGTTCCAGCCACTGGTCGGCCTGCTCCACAGCGTAGCCGAGGGGCATCTGCTCGACCACTGGCCTGAGCAGCAACAACGCATCCGCACCGTCTACCAGATGCTCAGGGCCGACGAGGTGGGCCGCTACCGGCTCTCCCACGACATTTTCAGCGCCGCGCCCAAGCACGCGCTACAAAACTCCGCTGGGGTGGACGATATGGTTGCCGACGTGCTGTTGCGCGGCTTGCTGATGGGCAGCCGGGGCAGCAGCGTGGACAAGGTTGGTCTGCTCGATACCGCATTGTGGTTGCGCGAGCACTTCAGCCAGCGGCTAGACCGCATGACCATGCTGAACTCGATCGAGGCGCGGGTGCCACTGCAGGATAATCGGCTGGTGGATTTCGCCCTCAGCCTGTCACACCGCCAGAAGATGCCGGGTGGTCAACTCAAGCACCTGCTGCGGGTGGGTTGCGCCGACCTGCTACCCCCCTCGGTGATCAGCCGCCCTAAGCGTCCATTCGCCGTCCCTGGCGACTGGTGGCTACAGAATGCCCTAAGCGAGTTCGCCCTCGACACCCTTGCGGCGACCAATATCGAACGCTGGGGACTGCTCGATGGCCGCCGCGTGGAGCAACTGGCCCGCGACTATATCTTGCGCGGGCAGGGCAGCAGCGCCCAGATCTGGGCGCTACTCAATCTGCAACTTTGGTGCGATGCCTGCCTGAACGAACCGCAGACGGAACCCAGCCTGGCCCTGAACTTTGCGCCGTCCGCGCAACTGGTAGGAGCAGCGCTATGAAGCGTGGCGCATTGTTGAAAACCAGCCTCACCGTCGCGCTTTGTAACGCCGCTGGCGTGCTACTCACTGCCCTGGCGGGCCTGTATCTCGCCCGCAACACCACACAGGTCGAGTATGGGCAGGTGGTGTACTTCCTCAACCTCGCCAACGTCATCCTGCTGGTCAGCGGCCTGGGCCTCTCCTCGCAGGCCATACTGGAGGTATCACGGCGCAGGGCAGCAGGCGCAACCGAGCTACGAACCGATGCGCTGCTGGCCCAGAGTTTTTACTCGCTGCTGGCGGTGCGGGTGGTAAGTCTATTCGCCTTCCTCGCTGTGGGAGTAATCTGGGCTTTGCTGGCCGCCTCACCCATCCCGCTGGCGGCAAGCGGTTGCGCCGCGCTGGCGGTGGCTAACGACTTCTTCATTGCCGTGCTGAAGGGACTGGAGCATACCTACACCGTGCTGACCGCGCTGGTTGGACAGGCGGGCATCTACATCGGCCTCCTGCTCATCCTGCCGGTCAACCTGGGCAATTTGATGCTGGCTTATGCCCTCTCCTTTGTTCTCGCGGGCATCTTCAGCATTGCTTGCGTGCTGGTCGCTGGCTTGCCCCGCCCCCACCGCCTCAGCATAGACTGGCGTGGCTACAAATCGCGCCTGACCTTCTCGGCAGCGTTGTACGCCATCGTGCTCCTGGATACACTCTATCTATCGCTGCCGCTGGTGGTTATCGGCGCGTTGGGGCAATTCGCCCTTGCCGCCAGCGTGGCGGTGCCGCTGGCAGTAATCGGTCTCTTGCCGCAAACCTCAGCGGCGGTGGTCAACATGGTATATCTACCCCGCCTGGCTGGTATCGCCTCCACAGATCACGAGCAGCGGCGGCGTTTCTTTACCACCATGCTAGAGGCAATAGGCATGGGTAGCTTTATCTTCGCCGCCCTGGTCGCCTGCTACGCCCCATTGTTCATCAAATACCTGTACACCAGCCGCTATCTATCGGTCTGGCCGCTGCTGGTGGCGCTCACCCCGCTCATTTTCCTGCTGGCAATGACCAACCTGCTTACCTGGTCGCTGGTTGCCAGCGAACATAGCGGGCGGGCGGTGATGACCCTGGCGTTGCGCCTGCTGGCAGTGGTGGGCGCGGCGGTGGTGGGCGCGTTGCTTATCCCCTCCGCCGCCAGCCTGATCCTGGCGCTTACCTATCTCGCCTCTGCCGCCGCCTCTTTGTATCGGCTATGGCGCGAGTGGCAGCGGCAGGTAGGTGGCTGGCAGACTGCGACCCCGCTGGCTGCTTTTGCGGGGATGCTCATCGTAGTGGCGCTACGCTATGCCCTGCCCGACATTGGCAGCAGCGCCTTCGACGAACTTTACAAGCCACTGGGCAGCGCCATCATCGCTACCGCAGTAGCGGCGTTCATCTGGTGGCGAGGCGGGCGCGAGGCTGCGCCGCAAACGTTGCCAACCGCCCGCCTCGCCCTGCCGCTGGCCGATGATTAGAAAGTGGTTGTTCACAACTCATCCCCTAAGAACAAACCCAGCGGTGTAATTTTTCACATCGCCTAATAAACACATACCCAACGTCATACTAACGAACGTTCGGCACATCTCTAGCATAGTCTCGCCTATAATATGTATGGGTCAGATAGCTATATATCTGGCACTTGACTGAAGTGCCAAACACTTATCCGAATCGGAGCGCTAATGGGTAAAAAGTTCTTCATCAGCCTGCTACTCTGCGCCGCCCTGCTGCTTACCGCCGCTGGCATGGCGGGGGCGCAGAGTGTGTACGCATCTAATTTCGACCCGGCACACTGCCAGGGCCACTATGACCAACCTCGTCACCTGCTGGTTACCTGTCAGCCAGGGTGGCTGAGTCAGAGCGACCAGATTGACATATATTACGGCGTAGACGTAAACCCCCAGGCATCATGGCAGGATACCGCCCTCAGCCAGCCATCCACCTGGGTGTTTCGCCCCCACGGTGGCCTGGCCGCGCTCATTATCGTCTTCAGCCGCGTGGCTGATGGTACGCTTACCGCTCGTATCTTCGATGACCAGAACGGCGATCGCCATGTTTCCTATCACATTACCAGTGCTGGGGCGGTGGCGATTGACGAGGTTGGCTCGGCGGTGGTTACGGTGGTTGCTAAAGACGGCTGGTGGCAGCATGGCGCGATGGTCAACTACAATCTCGATATTCGCGTGGATGGCGCAGTGAGAGCGGCACATGGGGCGGGCTTCCAGGGCTACCTGTCCCGCCTGCAAAACGATGGCGTTGCCGACTTCCGCATCCGCGTCTGGGATAGCAACCACGATGGTCGGCCTGAGTTCCAGTTGACCCAGTTGCTTGCCCCCTTGCCGGGCAGCAGCGGCTACTACCGCAGCGAGTTGATTGGCGATCAGGCGGATGCGGAAGCCCCCTTTGCAGCGGGGATAATCTG
Source organism: Chloroflexia bacterium (assembly GCA_038230695.1). Taxonomy (GTDB): domain Bacteria; phylum Chloroflexota; class Chloroflexia; order QHBQ01; family QHBQ01; genus QHBQ01. The sequence goes on along the minus strand of JBBRMT010000024.1, from coordinate 10,577 downwards.
GCCTTACCTGGCCGCCGCGCCATGGGGCTACAACAAACCCTATCACCAATCCTACCCGCCGATTCAGGTGGACTGGGCCAATGCCAAAGTGGTTGCGGTTGGCGAGTTCGTCGCCTCACGCGGCAATGAACACAACTGGTTCAGCTATTCGCTGCAGTCGGTCAAGGATAACACGCTCAATCAATTGGACTTCGAGCAGCCGATGGCCTTCTACGACCTGGCGGGCAACCAGGATGGCCTACCAGAGTTGATGGTGCGCTTCGTTCACTTTGCCGCCGCCGATAGCTTCAGCCCTTTGCACCTACGTAGCCAGAACACCGCGCTCGATGAAATCCGCTATTCGTGGAGTAGCGCACCGCGAACCGAGGCTCACTGGGATTACGCCATCGGCACAGCAGGAACGCAATCAATCACCACCACGGTTGCGCTTCCTGTTCTCAGCGCCCAGATGGTGCCATACGCGCAAATCCCCACGTGGGTCTGGCAGCAGAGTTGGGCCTATGCCACCTTCATCGCCGCCGAGCAACCCAGCTACATCAGCACCGAGGGTTTGTACGAGTGGCCGACCACCGAAGGGGTGCCGGATTATACGACGAGCAGCGCCAGCCCGCTAGCCGGTTCGGTGCAGGCGCAACTCGATTACCTGAGCGGCAGCAGCGACCTATCGCCCGCCCGCTACTACACCGCGATGCCCGCCGGGATGCGCGGCGAATACGCCACCCTGGGCGGCAAGGTGGGTATCTACCTGAGCGCGATTGACCGCCGCCTGCACCTGCTAAACGCCAGCAAAGGTGTATGGAACGTGGATGGGCATACCCAGGTGACTTATGCCAACCTGGGCGGCGCGTACCTTGACCAGTGGCGCGAACAGCAGGATGGCAAAACCACCCGTAGCCTGGATTGGGCTGCTGGCTACTATGCTTACACCGACACTAGCAAGGTCGTGATTAATGTCGCGCCGCCCGCCGCCGCCACCCTGGTAACAACCCCGCCTGCCAACCACGCCGAGTGGGTGGCGCTGGGGCAGGCAATCGGCGCAGCGCAAACTGCACCGCTCACCACCTTCCCCACGCTTGGCAATGGCCCCCAGGTTACATTTGCGGGCGCGACCATGGACAGCTACCACCTGCGGGCGGGCGGCTTCTCATGCGTCCTGCATATCAGGCAAGTGGGCGACCAGGCAGGCGGCGAGTTCGGTTGGGCGAATAGGCTTGCGCCGGGCGATTACCTGCTCAGTTATGATGCTCAGGTTGGTTTCAGTATCCACCCCGCACGTCCCGCCCATCTCAGCGCGGTGGTAAGCATCCCGCCCGGCGCGGCGCACCTGCTCCAGCCACTAGGGTTGCGCCTGGAGGTAAGCAACAGCGGCGATAGCGATGCCACTGCCAACCTCGCCCTGAGCTATACAGTTTCGGGCGCGGCCACGGCGCTGACCACCACATCGGTAACGGTAGCGGGAGGCGGGCGGATGCAACTGCCGCTCACCTGGCTACCGCAGGTGGCTGGTGATACCAGCATCGGGCTGGCGCTCAATGGCGTGACCGCCTTCAGCAGCGCCCTCACAGTTGCTAATGCACCCCGCCCCGATGCCGCGCTACTGAACGTCGGCCTACCCGACTGGCTGTTCGGCCTGCTCATCGTCCTGATTATTGCCATCGTGGGTTGCGGGGCCAGTCTGGTACTGACCGCCTGGCGACTGCCCGGCGCAAGCCTGACCACCCGCCTGCGCCCATCCATGCTGACGGGGGCGCGGCGCACCCACTCTAGCACCGACCAGCCAGACGCAGCCAGTAATGTTCGAGGGGGGATTTAACCATGGCGGCAGCTTCATCGCACCATATCGTGCTACCCCGCACACGTTTCAGCCGCGAAACCGCACTGATCTTCGGCCTGCTTGCCTATGTGCTGCTGGTGGGCTTCTACTTCACTTTGCGCTACGCTGGACACTGGGCGGAGAACGACACCGCATTTCTCGCTCAGGCATCTCGCGCCGTAATCAACCAGGACAGCCTTGAGCCAAGCGTCGGTGTTGTCTACCAGAACGGTTTTGGCTTCCAGGCGGTGTCCGCGTATCTCAGCGACCTGACTGGCCTTTCTATCGCCGATCTCTACGCCCTGGCCTATCCATTGCTTGCTACGCTGATGGTCATCCCCCTCTATTATCTGTACCGCGAGTTCACCCCCGGCCCGTGGGTGGCGGCGCTCGGCACCTTCCTTGTCTATTTGCAGTCGGAGAGTATGTTCGTGCTGCTGCGCGGCAGCCACGAAAAGTTCAGCCGCCCGCTGCTCATCCTCGCCCTGCTGTTTCTGGTACGCAGTGTCAAACAGCGCGACAATCCCCGCGCCTTCGCCATTTACGTTACCCTGTTCTATGTATTCATCGCGGGATTGCTCTCCTACAACGCCTTCTTCGGCTCATCACTCTCATTTGCCCTGGCAATCGCCCTGCTGGGAGCGATGCTCACTATCTGGCGCAGTCGGCAGCGTAGCAACATCGCCCCCCTGGTGCGCCGCTTCGCCTACGCCAGTGTCACCTGTGCGGTCCTCACCTTTGTGTTCATGACCTATCTATATGCCCCCGCCACCAGCGGTTGGCTGCTGCTGCGCGATGAGATGAGCAAGGTGACAACCTTGCTGTTCGGTGCGGAGCTACCCTTCGACCCCTACGGAGCAGTGGGGCTGGGCTGGACTAACGTCTGGGTCTACCTTGCGGTATCGGCCACTACCTGGCTGATATTCGCCTGGTCGCTGGCCCTGTGGCTGCGCCGCACCTGGCGCTGGCTGCGGCACGGCAAGTCGCTCGATCTGGTGGAGGGGCTGGTCTGGCTGCTCTATCTCGCCTTCGCGGTGCAGGGGGCGCTATCGGTAGCGGGCGATTACTCAGGGATGTTTGCGGGCAATCTGGAGGTACGCATCTTCCCCTCGTTCGTGGTGGCGGCGGTGGCGGTCATCGTCAAGGAGGCAGGGGATTGGCTAGCTGGCCTGCGCTGGCATCAGTTGCGGCTTACCATGCTGGCATTGCTTGCCGCCTGCCTGGTGGTTGCCGCGCTACTAAAAACCACCAACGAACCGATGCTCAGTAACAAATGGGTATTCTACCTGCCCAGCGAGATGCAGGCGCTCAATTGGAGTGATGCCCATCTGCAAACCGCCTCGATCTGGACCGACTTCGACGAACGGCTGTCCACCGCATTCGACCTGACCCACGGCCCATCGCTGGGCGGCAACGTGATTGATATTTATACACCCAAACCGGAGACCCGCGCCTTCCTCATCACCGACATCAACCGGCTGCGATCGGCGCGGCTAAACCAGCCGCTGCCGATCTCCACCAACGATATGATCGTCTACGACAATGGCGCTGCCCAGCTTTATCGGCGGGTAGCGGTTACGCCCTACCAGAGGTGAACTATGTCCCGACCAATCCGCGTAGGGCTGCTGACCTACGGCCTCGACCGCCCCATGAGCGGCATCACCCGTTATACCCTCGAACTTGGCCGCGCCCTCGCCGCCCTGCCCAACCTGGAGGTGACATATCTCACCCCCTACCGCGAAGGGCCGTTTGCCAGCGACGACCGCCATTATTACCTGCCCAGTTGTGCGCGCCTGCCGGGGCTGATGGCGCTAGGCGGCGCGGCGCTGGGGCGGGCGGCGGCACACCTCAGCCTCGACCTCGTCCACGATCCGGTGGGGGTTAGCCCGTTCTGGCCGCGCTTGATCAGCGGCCACTATCGGCGGGTGGTGACTGTTCATGACGCAATTGCATTTCGCTACCCCCAGGGCTACAACCGCGTGAACAACTTTCTCAATCGTCGTTACCTGCCCGCGATGCTACGCTTTGCCGATGCTGTGATTACCGATAGTCAGAGCGCCAGGTCGGATCTAGAAAGCTGCCTGAAGCTGCCGCCCGCCAGGCTACACTACTGCTACATCGCTGCCGAAGCGCGATTCCAGCCCGCCTCTGCCGAAGATAAGCGGCGGGTGGTGGCTAAATACGACCTGCGCCCACCTTTCATCCTCTACCTGGGGGCGTTGGAGGCCCGCAAGAACGTTGATGGCCTGCTCCGCGCCTATGCGCGGCTGACTGCGCCCAATTTCGCGGATGTGCAACTGGTGATTGGCGGGCGACCCACCTGGAAGCACGAGCCGATCAGCCGCGCCCTGAGCGAATTGGGGCTGGGGGCGAAGGTGAAGTTTGCTGGCTACGTCGCCGACGAGGATCTGCCTGCCCTCTACAGCGCGGCGGCGGTGTTCGCCTTCCCCTCGCACTATGAGGGCTTCGGCCTGCCCGCGCTGGAAGCGATGGCCTGCGGCGCTCCGCTGGTTTGCGCCAACACCAGCAGTCTGCCGGAGGTGGTTGGTGATGCCGCGCTAATGGTTGACCCCACCGACGACGCGGCATTGAGCGATGCCCTGGCGCGGGTGTTGTGCAACCCCGGCCTGGGACGCGAGATGCGGGCGCGAGGGTTGGCCCAGGCGCAGCGTTTTAGCTGGCAGGCTACCGCCGAAACTACCGCCGCGATATATGAAAGGCTGGTTGCATGATTATGCTAAGGAACAATCGGGACATTGTTGGATGCGTCATCGCCGTCGCGCTCACCTTTGGCCTCAGCCTGCTGGGGGACGCTATACCCTGGCTTACCCTGGCGCGGCTGCCGCTCGGTCTTGTCAGCGTGCTGTTCGTGCCGGGCTACCTGCTGCTTGCCGCGCTACCCCGCCTGCGCGAACTCGACGGCAAGCTGGGCCTGGCCGTCGCGGTGGGGCTATCGCTGGCAATCGTGCCATTCCTGGCCCTCCTCCTCGACTATAGCGGGTTGGGGTTGAGTACGCTGGCGATTGCCGCCTCGCTGCTGGCTCTAACCTTGCCACTGGCCGCGCTATCCCTGCAGCGGCGTAGCGGCGCAGCGGTGAAGGTTGGCGCTAATCCGCGTTCAGCATGGCGCTTTAGACATATGTCTATCGGCGCACGGCTGGCGGTCGCCGGTCTCGCCCTGCTGATAGTTGGCGGCGCGGCGGTCAGCTATGCGGTCAGTCAGACTCCACCGCCGCCCTACACCGAGTTTTACGTGCTGAACGCCAGCGGCCAGGCCCAGGATTATCCCCAGGCCACCTCTGACGGTGTCCCGCTAACCGTTACCCTGGGGGTAATCAATGATGAGGGCGCAGCGGCCAGCTATCGAGTAGAGGTAAGCGACGGCGGAAAGGTGGTCGCCAATGTCGCGGTCGGCCCGCTAGCCGCCGGGCAAATCTGGGAGCGGCAGAGTTACCTGTCGCTGCCCAGCGTTTCAGGTGAGCAGGCGGTGCAACTACTCCTTTATAAAGACGGCATCGAGCCGCCCTATCGTCAATTGCGCCTGATATTGGGGCGAGCCGGAACATGGCAAGGAGACTAGAAATGGAATCACCATTGTCGTCACTCAGTCAGTCGGTAGGTCAGCCATCGCCCAACCTGCACACCCGACGGCTGGGCAGCAGCGAACTTCAGCCCACTTTGCAGCGATGGCTCTTCGACTTCGCGCCCGCCTACTATCTGCTGCTATTGGCGGTGGCCGAGCTAATGGTCGCAACCTTTAGCCCGCAACTGGGGTTGGGGTTGCATACCGCGCTGCTCATCATATTGCCGATACACTACGCCTTCGCCCAGCAAGCCGGGGCTAGCGTCGCGCCCCTGCTCCTCAGCCTCACCCTTGCGCCGCTGATCCGCATCATGAGCCTGACGCTGCCGCTGGCCCACCTGCCGCTGATGAGTTGGTACTTGATCATCGCTATGCCGGTGTTCGCCGCTGGCATTGTGGTGGCTTACACCCTGAAGATCGGGGCGCGTCACCTCGGCTTCACGCTATCCTGGCGCGGCTTGCCTATCCAGATGGCGATTGGACTAAGCGGGTTGGTGCTGGGCGGTTGCGAGTTCCTTATTCTTCACCCCGCGCCCCTGGTCAACCGGGAGTACATCTGGCAGATGGTGTTCGCCGCTATCGCGCTGCTAATCGGCACCGGACTATTGGAGGAGTTTATCTTTCGCGGCGTAATGCAGCAGGCGGCAATCCAGGCAGGGATAAAAGGTGGGCCGGTCTACATCAATCTGGTGTTTACTGCGATGCACATCGGCTATCTGTCGCTTGCCGACCTGGTGTTCGTGTTTGCCGTTGGTATGTTCTTCTCCTGGTTGGTGACCAGGACTGGTTCGCTGGTGGGGGTGGTGATTGCCCACAGCCTGACCAATATCGTGCTTTATTTGTTCATGCCCGCAAGCGGCGGTTTGGCGCTGCCGTGACGCAGGCGTTTATATAAAGGAGACTGGATCATGAAGACACGTTTTTCCCCAACCCTACATATTGCCCTGGCGCTAGCGCTGCTGCTGACGCTGGTTGTGGGCGCACAAGCAGGCCAGGCACAGAGCGGTTGTCGCTACTTTGCCGCCACCGGCCAGAACCTTTGTGGCAAGTTCCTCAGCTATTGGCTTACTAATGGCGGGCTGATGCAACAGGGCTACCCCATCAGCGGCAACCTTCAGGAGCAAAACCCAGCCGATGGCAAAACCTACACCGTGCAATACTTCGAGCGGGCGGTGATAGAGTCGCACCCCGTAAATCAGCCTCCCTACGATGTGCAGCTCAGGTTGCTGGGGGTGAGCGCATATCGGCAGCTTGATGCTGCAGCCGCACCCGTGCAAAAAGCCAATGCCGCGCTCGATTCAGTCACCTTCCCACAGACGGGCAAGAGCGTGAGCGGCGCGTTCAAGGACTACTGGCAGGCGCGCGGCGGGCTGGCGCAGTTCGGCTATCCCATCAGTGAGCAAATGCCTCAGCAGAGCCAGCTCGACGGCAAAACCTACACCGTACAATACTTTGAGCGGGCGGAGATGGAGTTGCACCCTGAGAATGCCGCGCCCTATAATGTGCTACTCGCGCAACTGGGGAGCTTTGCCTATCAGAAGAGCTACGGCGCAGCAGCATCTAGCGCGAACGCCGGTTGCCCATCGCCACTGCCGCAAGGCACATGGGTGGGGACTGTCTACGGTAACTTCATCTTTACCGGCAAGGGCGTGACCGGCGGGGGTGGCAACCAGATCAACGTAACGCTCATGATCGCCTGCGACGGCAGTTTCAGCGGTCAGGAAACCACCGCTGCGCTTGAGGTTCATGCCAGAAAGTATGGTCAATCGGCTAACTGCGCTGCGGATGTTACCCCCATCATGACCTTCAGCGGCAAAGTAGCGCAGAACAGCAGCGGGCTTAATCTCGCTCTCACTGCAGGTCAGACACAGCAGGGGGTTATTCACTGCGTTACCCCAATCGGCGATGTGAAAGCCAACATCGCTGGCCGCGACCTGCTTCCCAGCGTTATTGTGGTCAAGCAGTTGCCAAACGGCAAGTTGGGCGGTGGCGAGTGGCTCACCAACGCCAGCTACAATGAGGAGTTTACCCAGGTGGAGCAGGCATACGGCGACTTTGCCAGTATCCGTTACCAGACTACCTGGCAGCTTGCGCCACAGCGGGGCGGCAACTAACCTTCAGCGTTGGCATAGCCCCCGCCAATAGCCCGCCCTACCTGCTGATGGCAGGCAGGGCGGGTTTAGACATGGCAGGTTCTGCCGCCAACAAAAAAGCGGGCCGGAGTTATCCGACCCGCCTCTTTATGTTTGACTTGCAACAGACTAGATATTAGCGGGCTTTTGCTAAAGACCGCTTCGCACGATGGAAGGGCGAGTTTGCGCTCGCCCTTCTTTGGCAGCGGCGTTACGCGCTAAACACTTCCACAAGTTTAGCCACCGTTGTCATGACGAAGGCCAGACCAAGAGGCACAAGCGCCACATTGAGCGCCCGACCCAGGAGCTTCCCCAATGCGCTGTTGGAGTTGCTGAACACGTCTTTCTGCATCAGGAACAAGGCGAACACAATGACTGTGAGTGCGGCCAGGCCCAGACTCAGGCTTACAGTGGTTATCGAACTGACTGTGCTGGTTGTAACGGTGGTTATCATCTTTTATCTCCTTTGGTGTGTCTACGTCGGTAGCCAGTACGGAGCAGAGTGAGCTAGCGCATCAGGTCATCTGCCTTGCCTAATTATAGTTTACTAATGCTCGGCTGTCAAGGTATTTTGAAAGATGGGTACGAAAGTACCAATAGCCTGTAGTACCGTCGAGATAACATGAAACAAACGCTTATTAAACGGTTTTTTAACGCCATCTCACTCTCAAACACCTTGTAAATCCGCTATATCTAGGTAATAATTAAGGCAATCACAAAAGTAACTAATAACAGGAGAAAATCAAATTGCCAGTCTCTACCGAAGAACTTAAACTTGCCGCCTATCCCGCCGCGATGGTCACTGCGCCTGGGGAGGCCGTGCCAATGAATGAGGCCGAGCTAATCGTCAGTTGCCTGCCCGAACCAAAGACGATTGCGGAAACCTTGATTAGCGCCAGCGTGATTGGCGATCTGGTGATAAAGTTTCTCTACTATACCAGCTATCTCAACGGCTATGAGATAGCCGCGCAACTGCGCCTCACCTTTCACGGTTTGCTCGACACCATCATACAATCATTGCGCCGCGAGGAGCTGCTCGAGGTAACCGGGGCAAACGGCCTCGGCGACGCGGGCTATCAGTATCTGCTTACCAACAAGGGTATGGCCCGCGCCGAGGCTGCGTTGCGTCGCTCAGGCTATATCGGCCCTGCACCTGTGCCGCTGGCGAAATACATCGAGTTGGTGCTTACCCAGGCCCGCTACAAGCCGAGTATTGACCACGCCAGCGTTAGTCGGGCGCTGCAAGGCATGACCCTTACCCCCGACCTTATTGATCAGGTCGGTGCAGTGGTAAACTCTGGCCGCTCCCTGTTTCTCTTCGGTGCGCCTGGCAACGGCAAAAGTATGCTGGCCGAGCGCATCGCCGCGATGATGGGCGACACCATCGCCATTCCCTACGCCATCGAGGCCGATGGTCAGATTATCCAATTCTTCGACCTGAACCTGCACCGTCCAGTATCCTTCAACAAGAGTAAGGAGATGCCTGCTAACGGCGGTTCCAACCTGACCAGTTTGCGCCTCGCCGAGTATCCCGATCACCGCTGGATTCAGGTTGAACGCCCGGTGGTAATGGTCGGTGGCGAACTGGCGATGGAGAACCTGGACCTTCGCTACCACACGGAAACCAGCATTTATGAAGCGCCTTTTCAGTTGAAAGCCAACAATGGGGTATTTCTGATTGACGACTTTGGTCGCCAGCAAATGCGCCCCCAGCAACTGCTTAATCGTTGGATTGTTCCGCTGGAGAAGCGCATAGACTTCCTCACCTTGCATACCGGCAAGAAGCTGCTTGTTCCATTCGAGTTGTTCCTGGTGCTCTCCACCAATCTTGAACCTGCTGATCTAGTAGACGAGGCATTCCTGCGCCGTATCCAGAACAAGCTCAATATGCCAAACCCCACCCTCGAACAATTCTGTCAGATCTTCATCAGCGAGTGCCAACGCCAGGGAGTGCCTTACGACGAGGCCGGACTGAACTACCTTATTACCGAATACTATATGAAGACCCAACGCCCACCCCGCTCGGTTCACCCCCGCGACCTGCTGCGCCAGCTTATCGGTTTTGCCCAATACCATAAGATACCGCCGCAGCTAACCCCCCGCCTGATTGACCAGGCCGCCAGCACCTACTTCAGCGCAATCAAGCCGCTCTAGTCCTCCATTGCACCCCCAGCCTAAACCCTGATCTTATCATGCAAGTTCAGGCCGCCCCATCAACTGATGAGGCGACCTCGCTTGTTTCTACGTAGGACAGATGGGCTGGCTAGCGTTAGCAAGTTACTATGCCTAACGCCAGCCAATAAAGGGGTTTGGATGAGGAGGCTAAGAACAGGGCGACCATCGTGCGCCCTGCCTCAACCTTAAGTTCGAATGATTTCCAAATCCGTTCCCCTAGCGACCCGGTCCGCTCCCGCCACTGCTACTGCGGGCCGGGCCACGCCCTCGCGCTACCCAAGTGGGACGCTCTGCCGCCTTTTTCTCTGCCTGCTGCGACTTACGCCGCTTGGCCGCTTCCTTCTTCTTGCGTTTCACGCTCGGCTTCTCATAATACTGACGTTGACGAGCCTCCCGCAGGATACCATCAAGTTGCACCTTCTTCATAAATCTCCGCATTGCGCTCTCAAAGCTCTCGTTGTCGCCAACCACTACTTCTGCCATTCGATGAACCTCTCTCGACCTGTGCTACAAGTCGTAACCTTAAATTCTGGGCATAGTTGCTCAGTGTGACTCTATTATACAGGATAGACTGAATGTGTCAAGCATAGAATGTATAACAAAGGCTGTGGGTTGACGCTATCTTCACTGCACCAGCATGGCATCTGAAACCGGTTGCGACCTTTTGCGGCACTGCTGGGCGATGCTCTGTCTCGAAGCCTGCTCTAGTTTAAGTTCCAAGCCTGGTTCCAACTGGGGTACGTGCGACGCGCCCCGATGAAAGGAGCTACCTGAATTATGTCCCAACCACTGCTGCAGGCGCGTGATCTGCAAAAATCGTTTGGCCGCCACAATGTGCTTAAAGGGGTTAGCTTCGATGTCTATCCCGGCACCA
>JBBRMT010000023.1:0-32105 GCA_038230695.1 Chloroflexia bacterium | reverse complement strand
GAGGCGCGGGGCTTCCGCACCTCATCCGACCCTGAATATGGCGAACGCGACATGGGGTATGGAGACGACAAGTAATCTTTTACTTGAGGAACAGATTGCCCCAACTGGTAGGGTTATTGTAGATGCGGTGGAGCGAGGAACTGAGCATCAGTTCCTGCACCGCTGCGCCTGGGGTATCGGTGTCGCTGTAGTCAATATCGAAGCCGAGCGCCTTACCAGCAGTGGGCTGGAAGTTGAGCGTAGACCAGGGGATAGCCGCTTCGAGGGTGTAGCCGCTGCCGCGTGGCTGCGCTGCCACTTTGATGCTGGCGAGCAGCGCGGGGTCACGATTGCTCCAGATATAGGCTTCGGGCTTGAGGTTGGCGAAATTACCAGCCGAGAGGCCAATCTGGAAATCATCACCGTCCATCGCCGTGCTATTAAAATCGCCCTGCAGGTCGCTATCAATCCAGAGTTCCACATGATCGCCCTTGTACAAATTGCCGCCAGTAGAAGTCTGCACGTGGGCGTTGTCGCTTACCCCTACCGCAAGGTAAAAGTTCTGTGCGTCCCAACCTTCGTATGATATACCGCTGAGGTCGCTCGGCCCGCCCCAGTTGTTGCTGCGGGGCAAGCCAGGCACAATGTTGGCCGCGGCATTGACCTCGATACCGGAGTTTACCTGCCACTCGTTTAGCGTGCCATCAATCACTGGGGGTTGGTTGAAGTGCAGCGCGTTGTAATTAGGGCCGTTGTTCTGGCGCAACTGCCCATTGTAGACAACCGGGGCGGTAGTTGGTTGGGCGGTGGTTGCGTTCTGGGTGGGGGTAGCGGCGTTGCCACTCGCGCCATTCGCGCCGCTCTGATTCGATAGGTAGAGATAGGCAACCAACGCGGCGATTATCAGCAACAGGCCGACGAAAGCCACCCACAGTCCCGCGCTAGAGCGGGCGGGCTGCCCCCGCTGGGACGAAGGAGTAAGGCGGCGGGCGGGCGGCGCGGGCGTTGATGATTGCGGGCGATTGAGTGGGGCGGGAGTTGGCTTCACTGGCTGCTGATAGAGTGGCGGTGGCACAGCACGACTTGATAGGACGGGCTGGCGCTGCGGCGCGGCGGGTGCGCTGGCGGCGTGCTGCGCCACGATATTGAGCGCCTCAATCATGCCGCTAGCGGTGGCAAAGCGGTCGGCAGGTCGCTTGGCAAGAGCGCGGTCAATTACCGCCTGGGTGCCAGCGGGCAAGCTGCGATTGAAACGACTGAGCGGCGGCGGCGGTTCGTTCAATTGGGCGCGTAGCACATCTGATACCGGCTTGTCGGCATAGGGTGGGTTGGCGGTGAGCATCTCGTAGGTGACGATGCCCAGCGCGTAGTTGTCGCTGCTGTCCGTGGCCTCCTCGCCGCGCACCTGCTCTGGAGACAGATAATCCGCCGTCCCCATCACCATGCCAACAGCGGTGAGGTGGGACTGGTCCTGGGCGCGGGCGATGCCAAAATCGGTCAACGCCACATCGCTGCTCTGGGGATTGACGATGATGTTGCCCGGCTTGATGTCGCGGTGAACAATGCCCATCTGGTGAGCGTAATCGAGGGCCAGCGCGACGGGGCGGAGCAGTTGCACCACGCGGCTGAGTTTTAGCGGCGCGTCACGAGTGATGATGTCGCGCAGGGTTTCGCCGGCAACGTAGCGCATCGCAATGTAGTGGTATGGCCCTTCCTGGCGCACGTCGTAGATGGCAACGATGTTGGGATGCTGCAGGCTAGCGGCAGTAACCGCCTCGCGGTTGAAGCGTTCCACCGCCACTGGGTCTTCGGACAGCGCAGGATCGAGTACCTTGACCGCGACCACGCGACCTAGCGCAGTGTCGCGGGCGCGATAGACACTCGCCATCCCTCCCGCGCCAACCACGCTCTCGATTTCGTATTTGCCCAGCTTTTTGCCCACCAGGTCGTCCACGAATCCCCCTTCGGGGGAGTTGAAAATCACAAGTTAAAAGTTGAAAGTGGCAAAGCAGTTACTTTCGACTTTCAACTTTCAACTTACAACTCCCAGGCGTTTGATATTGGAGAAAGCGGCCAGGCCGGGATAAATGGCGGCATCGCCCAGTTCTTCCTCGATGCGTAGCAGGCGGTTGTACTTGGCGGTACGTTCGCCACGGGCTGGTGCGCCCGCCTTAATCTGGCCGGTGTTGAGCGCAACCGTCAGGTCGGCGATGAAGGCATCGTCGGTTTCGCCGGAGCGGTGTGAGATTACAGCGGTCCAGCCTGCGTGCTGCGCCATTGTCACGGCGGCGATCGCTTCAGTCAGGCTGCCAATCTGGTTGACCTTGGTCAGCAGCGAGTTGCAAGAGCTTTCCTTGATCGCGCGGCTGATGCGCTCCACGTTGGTGACCAGCAAATCGTCGCCAACCAGTTGCACGCGGCTGCCGATGCGGGCGTTGAGCAGCTTCCAGCCCTCCCAGTCGTCCTCGGCCATACCATCTTCCAGCGAGATGATTGGATACTTGCCCAGCCAATCGGCCCAGTAGTCCACCATCTGTTCGCTACTCAAGGTGCGACCTTCCTTCGCCAGCTTGTACTGCCCATCCTCATACAGTTCGCTGATTGCGGGATCGAGGGCGATGTAAACCTGTTCACCCGCCTTGTAGCCCGCCATCTCAATGGCCTTGAGGATGAGTTCGACAGCAGTGGCGTTGGATTTGAGTGAGGGGGCGAAGCCACCCTCGTCGCCCACGTTGGTGTTATAGCCGCCATCGTGCAGCACCTTCTTCAACGCCTGATAAATCTCCACTCCCCAGCGCAACCCTTCGCGGAAGCTGGCTGCCCCCACCGGCATGACCATAAACTCCTGAAAATCGGTGGAGTCCTCGGCGTGCTTGCCGCCATTGAGGATGTTGAACATGGGGATGGGCAAGGTGCAAGCCGAAACCCCACCGAGGTAGCGGTAAAGCGGCAGTTCCAGCGCAACTGCGACAGCACGGGCCGTTGCCAGCGACACACCGAGGATGGCGTTTGCGCCCAGATGGGCCTTGTTAGGGCTGCCATCCAACTCGCACATCGCCGCATCAATGCCCGACTGGTTGAGCGCGGAGTAGCCGATGATCGTCTCGCTGATGCGCTCGTTGACGTTACTTACCGCCTTCAGCACACCCTTGCCGCCGTAGCGCGATTTGTCGCCGTCGCGTAGCTCGACCGCTTCGTGTGCGCCAGTGCTGGCTCCGCTGGGTACGGCAGCGCGGCCTTGCGCCCCATTGACCAGGCTCACGTCTACCTCTATGGTGGGGTTGCCCCGCGAGTCCAGTATCTCGCGGGCAAGGATGTCGTCAATCTCAAAATTGGGCATGGCGGTTCCTCCCTATTATCTGCGGTTACGTGGCATATGATATAGGAAGCGGGCAGGGTTGTCAACCACAGGCAACAAAAAGGGTGCGCGTCATGTTCTTACCAAGAAGGCATTTAGTAGGGGCGAACCGTGGTTCGCCCTGGTCTGCCATGCAAGAATATGACGCGCACCCCAACAAAAAAGCCTTCCCCCTGGGCAGGGAGAAGGCGGTGACGAATGATGCAGCTTAGGCAGCGGCGCTGACGGTAGTCTCAGCCTGGGCTTCGGCGGCGGCGGCAGCAGGTTGCGGGGCAAGCTCCGCATCAATGGTGAGCTTGATCTGGTCGCTGACCAGCAAGCCACCCGCTTCCAGAGCGACGTTCCAGTTGAGACCCCAGTCCTTGCGATTGATCGTACCCTCGGCGCTATATGCAAGAACCTGAGTACCCCAGGGGGACGTGCCTTCGCCCTCCTTGGTCACATTGAGAACCATGGGATGGGTTTCACCCTTGATGGTGAGGTCGCCATGCAGCTTGAAGTGGTTGGTGTCGCTGCCCTCGATGCTGGTACTCTTGAAGGTCATGGTGGGGTGCTGCTCCACATGGAAGAAATCGGGAGAGCGCAGATGGCCGTCGCGCTTGTCATCGTTGGTGCTGATGCTATCGAGTTGCACCGTAATTTCGACGGAGGAGTTCTGCGGGTTCTGCTCGTCAACATTTACTGTACCCTCGAAGTTGGTGAATGAGCCACGCACGGTGGTGAACATCATATGCTTGGCGCTGAAGCCAATCGAGGTGTGGGACTTATCAATTGTCCAATTCATGGTTATGCTCCTTTTTCTTTCTCATGTGCGGCCTTGCCGCGCAGGTTTGGTTGATGCTTTAAGATGCAGGCTTGTTTTCGCCTGCACTTTATTTCGTTAAGCGCATTATAACAAATGGCGCAAGCCTTTGTCAAGCGCTTGACAAAAAGATGGGGAAATGATATAATTAGCGTATGAGCGCAACGATCATAACAATTTCAGAGAGCATAAACATTGAAGACGAGCAGAGTTTCTGCCCGGCTTCTGAGGCGATCAACATCCTACAGGAGAAGTGGAGCCTGTTCATTATCCGCAGCCTGCTGGGCGGGCCGCAGGGCTTCAACCTGTTGAGCCGCAGCGTCGGATGCAACCAGGCCACCCTTGCCCAGCGGCTAGAGCGGCTGGAGGAGGTCGGTATCCTGAAGAAGACCATCCACTCCACCATGCCACCGCGCACCAGTTATGAACTAACCGAGGCAGGTGTGGCGCTGCAAACGGTGGTCGAAGCGATTGATAGCTGGGGGCGGCAGTATCTCAAGCCCAATCATTAAGACTGATAAACGGTCAAAATGCACGATGGGGCGCACTGATGTGCGCCCTATTGTTTATCGCTTATTCGATGATCAAGTTACGCGACGCTGGCAAGCTCCGCCACTGGTTGCGCCAGCACGGATGCGGGCTGCTCTACTGCTTGCACTTCGATGACGAGCTTGACCTGTTCGCTAACCAGCAAGCCGCCGGTTTCGAGGGCGACATTGAAGCCCAGGCCGAAGTCCTTGCGGTTGAGGCTACCCTCGGCGGTGAAGGCGACCACGCGGTTGCCGCTGAAGGGATGCTTGTTCTCGCCCTCCCTGGTCACATTCAGGACTAGCGGCTGGGTTACGCCGTGGAGAGCAAGTTCACCATGGAGCTTGAAGTGTTCCGGGTCGCGTGCCTCTACGCGGTTGCTGCGGAAGGTCATGGTGGGGTAGTTTGCGATATCGAAGAAATCGGTGGTGTGCAAATGTTCATCACGCTTGGCATCGTTGGTGTTGATGCTATCAAGCTGCACGGTAATATCAACCGCAGAGTTCTCAGGATGCTGCTCATCGAAGTTGATGTTGCCATCAAAATTAGTGAACGCGCCACGCACGGTAGTGAACATCATGTGCTTGACTGTAAAGCCGATCGAACTGTGGTTCTTGTCAATTGTCCAACTCATTGTATTGTCCCTCTCTGAATGGTGGTTGCCGCCGGTTTTGAATGTTGATCACACAGGCAATGTGTATTTGCTCGTGCTTTATTTTCTCAAGCGCATTATAACAAATGGTGCAATGCTTTGTCAAGTTTGGAAGGGGGGCAAATAAAATGGGAGAAGGGGTCAAGGTAGTACGCCGCCCCACGGAGACTACCTCGAAGCAGGGACTAGGTTACTTCATTGGCATCTCCGAGGCGACGGCGGGGGCTAAGGGCATATCCATGAACCTGGTAATGGCGCCAGCGGGGGGCGCGGCTCTGCCCCATCGGCATCAGGGTTTCGAGACTGCCATCTATTATTACAGCCTCAGATGGTGCAAAGGGGCTGGATTGGTGTAGAGGCGAATCGCATACGCCCTGTTGCCTAACCATAATGCCAATCGTAACTACGCCTGTTGGTGTGACAAATGAGGCTGTAATACTATGTGCTGAAGGGGCAAGTAGACACCCGCTACGGCGCGGGCTTGCGCCAGTCGGTGGTGGCAAGTGAGGGCGATTTCATCTTCATCGGCCCCGGCGTGCCGCACCAGCCAGTGAACATGAGCGCCACCGAACCAGCCTATGCCATAATCGCCCGCAACGACCCCAACGAGCAGGAGAGTGTGGTGGCCTACGACCCCGACAGCGAGTTATGGGAAAGGTAGAAGGCAGAAGGCAGAAGGTGGACTCAGACAGGCCGCTCATGATGAGCGGCCTGTTCGTGGCGTATTGTTTCGAGCATGATAAACTACATTAGTCGCTTGCTCAACCTATCCGCGTAGAAGGGGGCGGCGCAGGTGGCGCAGGCGGCAGGGTTTGATCCTTGCTCTCCTCCTTTACCGTGGTGACGGTACCATCAAGCGGCGAGACATTAGTCTTGACCGTGGTGGTAGTAGTGGTGGCGTTGTCGCCTGCGAGACCGGAGGACTCGCGGAACTCCTTGACGCTCTTGCCGAGCGCCCCCCCGATGTTGGCGAGCTTGCCCACGCCAAATACCAGCACGACGATGACGAGGATTAGGATCAACTCCGGTAGCTTCAAACCCAACATTTCGTTACTCCTGTCTAGCCTATGATGAGGCTTTCACGTTTTCTTTATTAATGGAGCGATAACGGTGAACGATGCTGACGGCGCGGGGATGATTTTGCTTCGCTCACTTGTTATTATAGCACAGCCTGGGCTACAAGGCAAGCGCACTAAGTAAAATGTTGGTAAAACGCCGATTAAGCAATGGTAAAGCGCCTGCTACCTGGATAATACGTCTGCAGCAGGCGGCGCAGATTTATCGCTGGGGTTGGTGATGTTGTAGTCGGTTATCAATGTGCTGTTGCCAACCTGCGGCGTGGCCTGGTCGCCAAAGGGACACTCGCGGCGGTACATACAACTGCCGTTGCGACAGAACAGAGTCGGGGTCGGCAAATCGGCGCTGCCCGACGCTGGCACGGTTTGGCCGGGGATGAGCCATTGCTTGAGGCGGCCCACCACGTCGGGGGTTAGCGAACCATCGTTGGTCTGCACCTCGCGCCAGAGGGTCAGCATGGTGTCGCTACATCCGGTGGCGATCTGACGGCGGTTGGTATCATGATTGTATCCCAGGCGAGTATCGAAGGCGTAGACGCTGTTTAGCGCAATTGTGGGATAGATGTTGACCACCTTGATTAGCAGTTCGTTCTGCGCCTGACCAAACTTGCGTAGCGCGGCAATATAGCCATGGATGCGGCTGGCAACGTGCATGTCGGACAGGTAGCGAGAACGCTTACCGAGTTCGCCATAGCGCAGCAAATACTCGTAAAAGAGGTAACGGTTCATGGTGGTGATCGGCAATGTGCCACTGGCGGGGCTGACTTCGCTATCGTCGCCAACATCGCGCACACCGATAGGCGCATCACCCAGGTGGACGAAGAAGACGTAATGGGTGGCATTTAGTTCAGCGGAGGAGTTGGCGGCGTGGGCAATGCGATATTCCAGCGCGTTAATCGCGTTGGCTAGCGGCGCAGCATCGGCGGTCGCCCCGCCATCATTATATTGCTCGATGAACGGCTCACCACCGTCCGCAGCCTGCGCCTCCAGGTCATAAATCGGATAGTTCTGATACCAGGTTGCAACTATGCAGGCGGCAAGCTGGGCGATCGCCAGGGGGGGATTGGCGATGCTGGCAGGCAACTTGAAGTTGAAGCACTCTTCGACAAAGCTGTAGAGGGCGCTGGCCCGCCCTTTTATGTCGCCCATGACCTTGTTCGCCACCGCCTGATTCAGCATTGCGTCGGGAGGGTACTGGGCGCGGAGCAGGTCGAGTTGCGCGGGCGCTTGGGGTGGATTGGCAGCGCGATATGTTGCGGCAAGATGGCAGATGTCGCGTAGCGCAAGATTATCAGGGTCGCCACCAGCGGTGGGGTATATCTGGTCAAGCAACACTGGCGGGAAGGCGGCGGGGAAGGCCGAGGAAGCCATTACCGCATGGATGAGGTCGGGATTGCCGACCATGTATTTGCCGGTGTTTATCGGCATCTGGCCGGTTAGCGCGGCGAGCGAGACTTTCGCTTCCAGCGCCGCGACAAAGGCGAGCAGAGCGCCATAGCTGGCGGCGCGGTCAGCAGTGATGCTCAGTTTGGGGTCATTGTCGAGGCCGAGCGTGGTACTGATGTACTGGCTGGTTTCGGTCAGCGCATCGTGCAACGCATAGGCGGCGCTAACCTCCAGATTGCCATTTCGCATATTGGAGCGGGTGAAACGCAACTCCACATCAGCGCTTTGGCGGAACGAGGATAGCGGAGCATGGGAGAGGGCAGGTATGGAAGGCAGGTTGGTGATCGGTGAACCGTCGTCGCCCGGCTTGCTGTATATACGCAGGGCAGGGAAGTTTTCGAGGACCGCTTCGATACTGGTGTTGCCAAACAGGGAACGCTTCGCCTTCACGTCTGCGCCGGGGTTGTAGGCGGCCAGCGCCTTGTCTACAATATCGTGCAGCAGTTGGGCAATGCCAGGGGCAGGCACAGTGCCAGTGGCAGGCAGGGGTGGCGGAGGCGACTTTGGCCGCAGCCGAGCGGCAATCTGGTGGGCAATAGTGGAGGCGGTGGCAGTATAGAGTCCGCCCATGGGAGCAGGGCGGCCCAATGCCCGCCGCACCAGCTGCAGCGGCAGGGTGAAGAGGGTGCCGAGCAGCCCGGGCAGTAGCAGCACGCCAGCATCAAGCCAGGAGAGCGCCCGCGCAACCCCCGCGCTGAACTTACGCAGCCCAAACTGGAAACGGGCCAGCGGGCGCGGGCTGTAACTGGCGGGCAAAGGGGGCTTGACGTTGCCCAGGTCGGGATTAAGGTTGGCGGTCCAAAAGCGGGCGATGCTACTGAGCGACAGGTAGAGCCGCTCCAGATCGGAAAGGATGTCGCGGGCAGGTGAGCTATCCAGATCGGTGATATTGCTCTGGTCTACGTACTCCCAGAAGTGGAGGATGGCCTGGAGGAAGTCGGCCTGGGCAGGGCTGACCAACTGAGGACCGCGCATGGTGAGAAAGTGGGCGTAGGCAGCGGAATTGATTGAGCCGATTGAGGTGCCAACCAGGGCGTGAAACTTCAGCCCGTTGATGATCAGCGCCTGCAAGACACCCGCCTCATACACGCCGCTGGCCCCGCCCCCGGAGAGGAACAAAGCGCGGAGTGAAAGCGGGTCGGAGACAATCGCGGGTGACGCAACGCCCGGTTTAATATCCAACGCCTGCGGGCTGATACCGAGCGCGGCATTGACACTGTTGGTAACATCATCCCGATCGTACCAATCTTCGCGCTCTGGTCCTTTGGGGCGCTCAACCATAAGCCACCTCGCTATTTGCAATTTGATTTGAAACAGAGTATAATACTTTCGCCTGAAAATAGCAACGCAGGTGGCTTGTTTGTGGCTACGAACAGCCGTAGCATGGGCTGCAATTATTAACTAGATAGCCAGGAGATTAAGCAATATTATGCCGAAGAAGGTAGCAAAAGGCAGCAGCCGCAGCGGTGGTGGCGCAGCCCGCGAGTTTCAACGCCGCACCCACGTTGGTGAGATACCAACCCCTGATAGCGCCGCGCCAGTGGCCTTGCAGGATGGCGACCGTGTGGTAATTACCGCCGCGCCAACCAATGGCAGGGGCGTGACCAATGGCGCTGCCAACGGTACGCCGGTGAACGTTGCCCCTCGGCCAGCCCCCGGCACGGGCATCAGCGCGAACACCCGCTATCGCGGCACAGTCTCGCCTAACGCCGCCCCGCGTCCTGGTGGCGCAACCCGCCCCGCCGGGCCGCTCTACGGTGGGCCGCTGGGTGGACGCAGCCGCGCCGCCAACGCCGCCACCCTCTCGGTCGAGGATGAGGTGAGCTACATCAAGGGCGACATCCGCCGCCTGATCATCCTCGCCATAGTCTGCTTCGTTGCCCTCATTGTGCTAGGCTTCCTGCTGACGCGATAGGCGTTGTAGGTCGTGGTTTGGAAATTGTCTACCAACGACGGAAACTGCAAAGGGTTTGCGAGAACATCGTAGAGGCTGACCGTAAGTTTGGCTCCGAGAATGCCAGGTTGATACGCCTCAGACTTGGTCAACTACGCGCAGCAGAGTCGTTGGAACAAGTACCCCCAAACGCTCATTGCCATGAGCTAACCGGGGAGCGGGCTGGACAACTAGCCGTCTATCTCAAGCATCCAGACCGCTTGATTTTTGAAGTAGCAGATAATCCCATACCTTGGCTTACTAGTGGCGGGCATGACCGAAAGAATGTTCGGTCCATCAGGATACTAGAGGTAAAAGATTATCAGGGTTAAAGTAAAGCAAAATGGACATTCGCCAGCTTTGGCATCTCCGCCAGGAGAGACGCTTGCGGCTAAGTTGGAAGCGCGGGAAATGACCTCATCGGAACTGGCTGACCTGATGGGTTATCCTCTTTGGGCAATCCAGACGATCATCAGCAGTGAGGCTATAATCACGCCAAAAACCGCAACTCTACTGGAACAGGCGCTAGGTAACTCCGCAGACCTTCGGAATATGCGGGGATACGGATACGACGAGTTTCTCGCCGTGAACCCAATCAGACCTGTTCGGAACGAATGGCAGCCCGATTTTGTGTTTTCACCGGGAGAGACTGTTGTGGAAACGCTGGAAGCAAAAGGGATGACCCCTGCTGAACTAGCAGAACAGATGGGTTATCCCTTGAACACGGTCAACGAGATTATCGCAGGTGATGCTGCGGTTACGCCAGAGATGGCGATTCGGCTAGAGCAGGAGCTTGGCATATCGGCCAGTTTTTGGAACAGTCTGGAGCGCCTGTACCGTGAATGGCTTGCGAAAAAGCAGATTGCTGCAGTTGGCGTTGGTGCTTGACCAGTACACTACCGCTACAACAAAGAATGGCTAGCCCTATTACTTCGGCTAGCCCTCTTCATATCCGCTATTTGGAGCTACGCTCCCAGCCAGGGTAGCCTGGTGAACAGCCGCTTATCTCCTGCCACCACTAGCCCATCACCATTTGCCTGTAACGATTACTTAGTCGCGGATATCAGCCAGGCCGCCGTCGCGCCGGTTAGCACTCTAATGGGATACTGCCCAGTCACGTCGGAGATATAAACCCCATCGTCAGCGGCGTAGAGCAGGGTTTGGTTATCGGGCAGCAAGGTGAGTTGGCCTTGATCGCTGCTGGGTGGGGTTTTGCGGGCAACATACACCAATTGCTGCCCCGATGTCGCGTCTATGATGGAGAAACCCTTGTCGCTGATTGTGTAGAGGTGCTTGCCGTCGCTCATCCATTGCAGGTAGGCTATATTGGGCAACCAACTGGGGCGCAGGTTGAGTTGCAGGCTGCTATCTACCAGCGTGAACCAGGTTTTTGCATCGCCTTGCACATCGGTTCCCTGCACCAACACCTGACTGCCATCGGGGCTATATTGCATATACAAAGGGTTATTCATCAGCAAACCCCAGCCTATATCTCTCAGGCTGATAGCCTTGCTGCCACCGGATGGTTTCAGCAGCCAGCCTTCCTGTTGCATCCCCAACTTAATGACAATAGCCTGATCGCCCTCGGGCGCAGGAGCAATGTCGGTTTTCTTGGCATCAGTGTTAGCACTATCGTCCGCCACATCCACCAACAAGGTCGAGGTCGAAGCGTCGGGCGGCTGCTTACTGTAGATGCGTAGCCGATTATTCTCAGAGGCGACATAGAACAATGTGTAGAAGCTGAGGTCATCTATCAGCTTGCCACCTAGCGCCACTTCGTCAATTGTGCCATCGCTGTGGGCGATTAGGTTGCCCCTATTCGTGTTCAAATCGTAGGACACGATGCTATTCTGAACACCAGGCTTACTTCTATCTACAGGTACGTAATATAGGTGCGTGTCACTGGCGGTTGGTTGTGCGAAGCTGAGTGGATAGATGGTATCAATCTTGTGCAACCCAGCATTGGCCGCAATATCGAAATAAGAAAGATCCGCCACAACGCTGGGCAGATTGTCATCGTTGCGGTACGTCTCAAATAGCAATCCTTTGTCGTTGTTGACGAAGGTCGCAAAACGGGCGAACGGTTGCGCCAACCCGGTACCAGAACCGCCGATCGGCACATCATCAAACGATTCAGTTGCGCCAGTAATCAGGTTGCGAATGTAAACCTTGCGGGTAGTTGCTTGCTGAAAGTTGTCGGTACCCATATAGTAGACACCCTGATTGTTCGGTGGCACGAATTGCGGGCTGAATGCAGGTATGTTTTTGCTTCCAGTAACGGCCAGGCGCACATCGAAGCCGGTGTAGGCAACGTATTTATCGTCCGCTGATACCGCCAGCACCTCGGTTTGAGCATCGCTGCCGGGCAGGGCGGAGAGCGGCACGCCAGTGGCATCGGCAAGGTAGAGACCGTCGGGCTTCTGGTAGAGGATTTGGCCCGCATTCGCCAGGGTTTCGGTCAGCGCCTTGTCTACCCCATCGTAGCCCGGCTCAATCTGGTTGGCCTGCTTGAAATAGAGCGCGGTGCGGAGAAGCGAACCATCTAGCTTTACCCCCTGTGCCAGGTTGTCGTAGCTGTCGAACTCAGTAACTTGCTGCTCCACCTTCTTGTAGTGGCTGGCGGCCTCCTGATAGTTGTTAAGAGCCAGCGGCTTCAATAGATTGGCCGCATCGTGCCAGTGTTTCTGCTGCTCGGCCTGCAAGCCGCGCTGATAGTTGCTGGCATCGCTCTGAGCGGCGCTTTGCGAGAGCAGATCGTAGCCAATCGCCACTAGCAGCACCAGCACGGTGATACGCACTTCCAACCCCCAGCCCAGCGGGTTGAAGGGGCGAGGGATCCAGCTGATCATGCTGGCCGGGAAGGGTATCTTATCCTCGCCTAGCTGGTCGGGTGAGCTACCAAACGGGCCACGGTAGGGGATGGCAGCCTCCATCGCAGGCTGCAGCGGACGGGCGCGAACCAACTCTGGCGCGTTGTTTAGCTCCAGCGGTTCGCCGCACTCGATGCAGAACGAGGCGTTCGGGCGGTTGTTGGCTTTACATTCGGGACACTGCATCGCTAAATCCTCTCCACATCCTATAATATAACATAATCTGCTGCCTTGCGCCAGTCGGCAGCATGGCGAACCTTTGTTCGCCCCTACTGATTTTGGTCAGCTAACCTTGCGCCAGTTTGCTTCGTGTGCTATACTTTCGCCTTGTGGACACCGATAATCAGCCTATTAACTCCGATAATCCCCCCTCGCGGCGCGTGCTGCTGGTCAGCGATGACGTAGTGGCGCAGCGCATGGCTGGCCCCGGCGTGCGTAACTGGGAGCTAGCCCGCGCCCTCGCCCGCGCCGGGCATCACGTCACCCTGGCCGCGCCGCAGCCCTCTCCCCAACCCTCTCCCCCGGTGGGGAGAGGGGGAACTGCGCCTTCTACCGCGAGGGGCGAGGGCGATAGTGCGCCATCCGACCCCAGCCTGGGCGATCGCCTCACCGTCGTCGGCTACCAGCGCGAGGCGGCTAACGACCACCTGCGCGAACTGGCCGCCCAGGCCGACGTGATCTTCACGCATGGATTTGTGTTGCACTTCCTGCCCTTCCTCAAGGAAACGGGCAAGCCGCTGGTGATAGACATCTACAACCCCTTCACCATCGAGAGCCTGCCCCGCCATGTGGACGAACGCGAGTTTCTTGAATATCAGCGGGTGCTGAACGAACAACTGAGGGCGGGCGACTTCTTCATCTGCGCAGGCGAGAAGCAACGTGATTATTGGCTGGGTCTGCTCACCGCCGCCAATCGCATCAATCCCGCCACTTATAATACCGATGCAACCCTACGCCAGTTGGTGGATATTGTTCCCTTTGGTATCAGCAGCGAAGCGCCAGCCGCCAGCTTTGCGGTCAAGGGCGGGTTGCCCGGCATACCGGAGGATGCCAAACTGCTGCTATGGGCGGGCGGTATCTGGGAGTGGTTCGACCCGCTCACCCTGGTGCGGGCCATGCCGCTGGTGCTGGCGAAAGAACCCCGCGCCCGCCTGCTATTCATGGGTACGCGCCACCCCAACCCGGTCGTCCCCCCCTCGGCGATGGCGCAACTGGCCCGCGAACTAAGCGATACGCTGGGGTTGCTCGATAGCACCGTCTTCTTCCAGGACTGGGTGGATTACGCGCAGCGGGCCTCCTACCTGGTGGCCGCCGATGCCGGGGTAAGCATCCACGCCGAGCATATCGAAACCCGCTTCAGCTTCCGCACCCGCCTGCTCGACTACATCTGGGCGGGCGTACCGATGGTGATTAGCGGCGGCGACAGCCTCAGCGAGATGGTTGCCGCCCGTGGCCTGGGCCGCGTCCTCGCCCCCGATGCCGACGAACACGAACTGGCCGCCGCGCTGCTCGATGTCCTCGCCACCCCCCGTGCCGAGTATGCGGCCCGCTTCGCCGCAGTGCAGCCCGATTTTACCTGGGATAAGGTGGCCGCGCCACTGCTGCGCTTCGTCGCCGATCCCCAGCTTGCCGCCGACCGCGACCAGTATCCTACCGATGCGGAGCGGGCTACCGCCGATGCTGCCGCCCATCTTGCCCAGGTAATAGAGGATAAGGATGCCTACACCGAACAGGTGATCAGGGAAAACCATAAGCTGATCAGCGGGTTGGAGGCAGGCATGGCCGAGAGTCGCGCCTACACCGAACAGGTTATCCACGAGAAGGATGCCTATCTCGAACAGGTGGTGCGCGACAAGGATGCGTTCACCGCCCAGGCGGTGCAGGACACCAGCGATCGCTACGAGGCGATTATCGCCGAATTGCGGGCGCAGCTTGGCGCACAGGCGGCGGCGATCACTTCGCTACGCGAGGAGGCTGCCTGGCGGGCGGGGGTGATGGAGCAGCTACAGGCGGAGCTTGACCGCCTGAATGGTTCGCCATTGGTGCGCCTGGGCAGCAGGCTGAAGGGGAAACCCCGCGACCCAAAAGTAGTAATTGACAAGCGAGCCCTGGCCGCCCATGCGGATAGCGTGCGTCTTGGCACGCCGCCGCCCAACCTGGCCTCGCCCTATGCCAGCATCGTGATCGTCAACTACAACGGGCTGCGCTTCTTGCATAATTGCCTTGCTTCACTCGCTCCTGACGTGCTAGACTATCCGACCGACGCTTATGAGGTGGTGCTGGTGGACAACGCCAGCAGCGACGGCTCGATTGAGTACACCCGCGCCCACTTTCCCTGGGTACGCATCGTCGCCAACCCCGCTAATCTGGCCTTCGCCGAGGGCAACAACGTGGCGATGCGGGCGGCAAAGGGCGAGTTTGTGGTGCTGCTCAACAACGACACGCGGGTAGATCGCGGCTGGCTCCGCGCCCTGGTGGATGCTGCGGCCCGACACCCCTTCGCCGGAGCATTGACCAGCAAGCTGCTGTTCTTCTATCGTCGTCTGCCGCTAGAGCTTGAGGTGACCACCTTCAACCCGCAACAGCTTGGCATGAGCAGCGACGAACGCGACCTGGGCGTAATCGTCACCCACATCGCGCCGGATACGGCACGCGGCGCGGCGACTACCCTCAGCGGGGTGGAATATGGCCCAGGATTCTACAGTCAGGAGGGTGATGGAGTGGGAGCGTACCGCTGGAGCGCGGGCCATGCCACTGCGTTCGTGCCTTTCGCAAGTGACGATAAACCGTTGCCCCTGCTGCTGGGCATCAATGCCACCCGTCCTGACGCAACTGGCCCGCTGCGGCTGCGCGTCTGCGTGGGCGGCGAGACCCTGCTCGACCTAACCGATCCGCCCAGCGGCGACATCCCAATTGATATACCGGCGCATCTGCTGGCGGCGATCCCGCCGACGATCCAGAACGCTGGCACACTGCTGCTGGCCGAGGGCAGTGGGCGCGATCGCGGCGCAATAGTAGTCGGCACCAGCCAGACTTACGAGCCGGACGCGGGACAATATGACACTGAGGAGCAGGTGTTCGGCTTCTGCGGTGCGGGCGTGCTGCTGCGTACCGCCTCCTTGCGCGAGGTGGGTTACTTCGACTCCTCGTTCTTTATGTATTATGAGGATATGGATCTGGCCTGGCGGTTGCGCCTTGCAGGCTGGGAGGTGTGGTACGTGCCGTCGGCGGTGGTACACCACATCCACGCGGGCAGCAGCAAGGAATGGTCGCCATTCTTTATCTACCACGCCACCCGCAACCGCCTCTATATGCTGCTCAAGCTGGCCCCCCGCCGCCTGGCCTGGCACGAGTGGCGGCGCTTCGCCGCGCATACGCTAGGGATGCAGACCCGCAGCATAGGCCGAGCCACTCCTCCGCAGACAAAGGAGATGGCGGGCATCCAGCGCCGCGCCCTACTTGCCACCATCCGCCACCTGCCCGCGCTGTTGGCGGCGCGGCGCAAGGTCAAACGCGGGGCGAAGGTGACGGACAAGGAAATTGCCAAGTGGATGGTGAAAGGATAAGGCAAATGGTGCAGCGAAGCCGAGCGACAAAGCGCCTTCAGGTGGTAGCCTTGCTAGCCATGATTGCCACCTTGATGGCGGGTAGCTCCACCATTAAGGCGCAGGCGAACAGCCGCTACTTTCCCGAGACCGGCGCAACGGTGCAAGGCCGCTTCCTCGCCTACTGGCAGGATCACGGCGGCCTTGCCCAGTTCGGCTATCCGCTTACCAACCAATTCTATGATATACCGCCAGGGGTAGGCAAAAACATAGGAACGCTGGTGCAGTATTTCGAGCGGGCGGTATTCGAATACCATCCCGAAAACCAACCGCCCTACAATGTGCTGCTCACCCTACTTGGTACGGAGCGATACCAAGAGAAGTATTCCAGCGCGGTACCCGAGCAGCAAGCCAGCACCGATAATCCTTATACCTTTGCCCAGACAGGCAAGACCATCGGTGGGCGATTTCGTACCTTCTGGGAAGCACATGGGGGGCTTTCGCAGTTTGGCTATCCAATAAGTAATGAGCTTAACGAGGTGTCAGATTTGAATGGCATGGGCTACACCGTGCAGTATTTCGAGCGGGCGGTATTCGAGTACCACCACCAGAATGTAGGCACGCCTTATGAGGTGTTGCTCACCCAACTGGGTACTGCCAAGTACAAAGCACTAATCGCTAATATGCACAGCTATAGTATTGACATGATCTCCGCAGATGAAGGCTGGATAGGCTGCGAGGATAGTTTGATGTTCCATTTTCTCAATGGCAAGTGGCTACTTGACACCAATCCCAAAGGTTATGGCTTCGGCGGCATTGGTGATATTCAGATGCTATCCCCTAATGAAGTCTGGGCTAAAGACGGGGCAATCTATCATTACAAAGATGGTAGGTGGAACGAGCAGTCGCAGTTTAATGGCCAGGATGAAGTGTCCGCAATATCTATGATTTCAGCTAATGAGGGTTGGGCTACGGCCTGGTTTGGTGAGGGGGCATTTCTGCATTATGCAGATGGCATATGGCAAGTTACACAAGAAAACCTCCAGGACTACCCTTATGATATCCAAATGCTATCACATGACTTGGGTTGGGCAGTTTGCGATGGTGGTGTATATGAATACAAGGGTGGAAGCTGGTTGCTGACCCAGAGGCTACCGCAACCCCATGGCGATAACCGCCACATCAAAATGGTATCAGTGAATGAGGGCTGGATCACGACCATAGGAGAAGCTACATTGTACCACTATAACGGAAGCCAATGGCAAGCAGTAGATAGCCCAGCAAAGCAGGGTCTGTCGAGTATAGACATGATTTCAAGCAATGATGGGTGGGCAGTGGGAGCGGGCGGCACAATCATGCACTACGCTGGCAGTAGCTGGCAGTTGTACCCCAGTCCCACGCGCAACCCACTGCTAGATATCAAAATGGTCTCCCCTAATGAAGGGTGGGCTGTGGGCTGGAATGGAACCATCCTGCATTACAAAGATGGGGTGTGGAGTCAGTATACGTTCTAGCGGGCAATACCATGATCAACAGATGAGGATTTATGAAAATTGGCATCTACAACCGCTGGCTGCACACCATGGGCGGCGGCGAACGCTATATGGGAACCATTGCCGAGGCATTGAGCGCGGATGCGGCCAATCAGGTCGCGCTGCTCACCGACAATGCGGTTGACCTCGCTGACCTCGGCAAGCATCTCAACCTGAACCTCTCACGCTGCACCCTGCGCGTGCTGCCGCTAAGTAGCCAGCGCGAGAACATGACCGCGCCGATGGTCGCCAGCGCCGATTACGACCTGTTTATCAACGCCAGCCACCTCGACCTCTTCCCCAGCTTTGCGAAGAAGAGCGTGGTCGCGGTCTACTTCCCCGCGCAATTGCCGCCATCGCCCTCGCCACCATCTGGCATGGCTGCCAGGTCACTGGGCTTGACCGCGCAAGCCAACCTTTATACCGGCTTCTACGCGGTTGAGCGCGGGCAGGGCAACACCCTGTTCCGCTGGAGCGCGGAGCGGGCGGCGATTATCCTGCCCGCTGCCCCTGCTGGTGGGGGCATAATCGCCCAGTTCATCGCCAGCAGCCCCCGCCCCGCCGATGCGCCCGATTGTGTGGTGCGCTTCACCCTCAATGGCAAGCCAATTGGTGACGAGTGGACTGTACCCCGCGACGGCTTTGTGGTTCACAATCTGCTGCTGCCACCCGATTTGCTCCGCGCCAACCGCAACCTGCTGGGCATCGAGTGTGCGCCATTCCAGCCCTCATCGCCCGACGATCAGCGCACCCTGGGCATGGCGCTGGCCCAGTTCAACCTCTTGCCCGCGACCGCCGATGGGCAACCAGCGAAGGAGAGCGTCACCACCCGTCTGTTCCGTCGCCGCTACGCGGGCAGCAACACCCTCTGGCACCTGCAATCCACGCTGGACCTGCCCGCCGTTGCCCGCAGCATGGATGCGGTCTGGTCAATCTCGCGCTACACTGCCGAATGGGTTAAACGCTACTGGGGCATGGATAGCGAGCTACTCTACCCGCCGGTGGATGTGGACAGCTTTGCGCCAGGGGAGAAGGTCAACCAGATTATCAGTGTGGGTCGCTTCTTCGCGGGCAGCCACAACAAGAAGCACGATGTGATGGTCAAGGCGTTTCGCGGGATGTGCGACGGCGGGCTGGAGGGCTGGGAGTTTCACCTGGTCGGCAATGTGGGCCGTGAGCCGGAGGATACCGCTTATCTGCAAGAGGTCAAGAAGCTGGCTGAGGGCTATCCCGTGTTCATCCACAACGATATACCCTTCAGCGATCTGCAAGCGCAGTACGCCCGCAGCAAGGTCTTCTGGCACGCCACCGGCTATGGTGAGGATACGAACAAGCACCCCGAACGCTTCGAGCATTTTGGCATCACCACAGTGGAGGCGATGGCCGCTGGGTGCGTGCCGGTGGTCATCGCCGAGGCGGGCCAGACCGAGATCGTGACCGATGGCGAGGATGGGATGCTGTGGCAGAACCCTGCCGAGATGCAGGCTGCCACCCTGCGCCTCATCTACGACGACGCGCTCCGCAGCCGTCTAGCTGCCAAAGCGATCGAACGCAGCCACGAGTTCGACAAGGCGCATACGGTGACGCGGCTACATGAGTTGGTAGATAAGTTGGGTGAAGGTTAAAGGGTAGAAGGTAGAAGTCAAGCCAACTCCGCCTGCAAACGTTCAACCCAGGCCATGCCGGTGAGCAGGCGCACCTCGTCCTGGTGCAGCTTGAACCCTGGCTCGAACACAATGGGTAGGATGGGATTGCCTTTGGAGACCAGCGCGATCAGCGCAGGCAGGTCAATCCAGCCGTCCTGCGGTTTGAGGCTGGCTTCGACTGGAACGTGCTTGTGCTTGTCGCCCCTGCGCGTCTGCCACAGGTGCATGGCTTCCACATAGGGCTGCAACTGGATGGCATCGTCGAGGTAACCGGTGTTGTATTTCAAGCTGTGCTTGTATAGGTGGCCGCTATCCAGGCAGCAACCCAGCCCTGGGTTAGCGGCAAACATTGCGGCAAAGTCGGCAATGCTGTGGAAGGTCTCCGCCTTGCCGACGTACTCGACCAGCACTGGCACGTTGTAATATTCGCCCAGTTGGGCCAGCTTGCGGCCAATTTGCCGCGCCAGGGTCGGCCCCTCGCCCACTGCGGGGGCGTTGTCCGCATCGGTGAGGTGGATGACCATGTACCTTGCGCCCCACCAACCCGCCAGCTTAAGGTTGTGTTCTAGCAGCGCCAGCGCGTCGGTTCGCAGTTGCGGGTCGGGGCTGAGGAACAGACCGGCGCGAGGTGGGTGTGGATACCAGGGCGGCACGGTGAGGGGAAAATGCACGCTGAAAGGGATGTCGAGGTCGCGTAGCTGGGCCAGCGTATCCTCGACCCGCTCCTCGCTGAGGCTAGCAACCTCGACGTTATGCACGCCAGGGTTGATCAGGTCACGCTTGGCGGCGCGTCGCGCCAGATAGTCGGCAAGGCTATAGTTGGGTGGTAGGTACATGGCTAGCGGATCGCTTCGGAGGCAATTGCTTTGTTCAACTCGTCGGGGCCAATGCCGAACAGCAGAACGTGGTTAATCAGGAACGATGGGGTGCCGTGCAGCTTCTCGCTATCGCCCGCCTTAATCGCCGCCTGGATCTGGGCATCGTATTTGTTGGCCTGCACGCACTGCATCAGCTTATCGCCGTCCATGCCAACTTGCTGCGCGTATTGCTTCCACAGGGTATCCTCATTGCCATTTATCCAGGCATCTTGATTGGCAAACAAAATGTCATGGAATGACCAGAACTTGCCTTGCTCGTTGGCGCAACGCCCCGCTTCAGCGGCTTTCATCGCCTTGGGGTGGAGTCTGAGCTGGGGATAGTCCATCCAAACCTCACGCACCTGGTTGGTATCAACGTATGTAGCCTTAAAGTCGGCCTCAGCCTGGGTAGCGTAATCGTAGCAGCCTGGACATTGGAAGTCGCCAAACTCGACGAAGACCACCTTGGCGGTGGCGCTGCCACGACTGATACCCTGGTCAGCAACCTGCTGGGCAGTGAACGTCGCATCACCAGTGCGGCGGGTGTTGTTGCCGCTGAGGAAGGTATAGAGGACGAACCCACCCACTACTACCAGCAGCCCCAGCAGCAGGTAAAAGTAGAGCGGTACGCGGCGCGGCTTCACTGCCACATGGCGAGGCGCGTTGCCCATCCCGCCGCCTGCCACCCGCGACACGTTCTGTCCTTTGACGCTGCCTGTTTGCTGACGTTTTGGACGATTGCTTGCTGCCATTTATCACTCCTGAACGGTGTAAAGCGTAGTTTCGATGGGCTTTGATGCGTGGCAAGAGTTCTCCCCCAAACCCCCGCTGGGGGCTTTTTGCATCACTAATGTTCGGGAGTAACTTTTGCAACTAGCCGCAACAATTCATCACTCATCACTCATCACTTCTTGCCCGCAATCCCTGGGCTGGTCATGGCGTGGGGGTCGAGGATGGCAGCGAGTTGGTCATTGGGCAGGATCTGTTGCTCGTAGGCTAGCTCACGCACGGTGCGGTTCTCGCGCACCGATTGCTTTGCCAGCGCCGCCGCCTTCTCGTAGCCGATGTACGGGGCAAGGGCGGTCGCCAGGCCGCTGCTGTGTTCCACCAGATACTCGCAGTGTTCGACGTTGGCGGTAATGCCCACGATGCAGAAGTCGGTGAAGGCGCGGACGGCGTTCTTCAGGATGGTCAGCGACTCCAGGGTGTCGAAGGCGATCATCGGCATCATCACGTTAAGCTCAAGCTGGCCCGCCTCAGCGGCGAGGGCCACCGCAAGATCGTTGCCAATCACATGGTAGCAAACCTGGTTGAGCATCTCGGCCATCACCGGATTGAC
This sequence comes from Chloroflexia bacterium, assembly GCA_038230695.1. GTDB lineage: Bacteria > Chloroflexota > Chloroflexia > QHBQ01 > QHBQ01 > QHBQ01. The sequence continues at coordinate 10,542 of JBBRMT010000023.1, read as the reverse complement.
CTTGCCGGGCATGATGCTGCTGCCTGGTTGCACTGGCGGCAGCACGATCTCGCCGAAGCCGGTGAAGGGGCCGCTGGACATCAGGCGCAGATCGTTGGCGATCTTGTTCAGGTCAATCGCAAGCCCGCGGATCGCCGAACTGAACTCGGCTACAGCGCCCATGCTCTGGGTGGCTTGCACCAGCATCTCCGCGCCGCGCAGGTCGAAGCCGGTCAGTTGGCGCAGGTTCTCGACTACGGCGGTGATATACTCCGGCTCGGCATTCAGGCCGGTGCCAACCGCAGTCGCGCCGATGTTAAGTTCCTTGATCGCCTCGCTGCCCCGCGCCAGTCGTTCGCTGGCCCGCTTGATGGTCAGCGCATAGGCGGCGAACTCTTGCCCCAGGCGGATTGGCACGGCATCCTGCATATGGGTGCGCCCCGACTTAAGGATGGTGTCAAACTCCTTCGCCTTCGCCTCCAGCGCGGCCTGCATATGCGCCAGCGACTCCTGCAAGCCGCCCAGCACATCGAGCATCGCGATCTTCATGCTGGTAGGGATTACATCGTTGGTACTTTGCGCCATGTTCACATCGTCGTTGGGGTGGACAATGCTATAATCGCCGCGCTTGCCGCCCAGCAACTCGATAGCGCGATTGGCAAGCACCTCGTTGCTATTCATGTTGTGGCTGGTTCCCGCGCCCGCCTGGAATACGTCCACCACGAAATGGGCGAGGTGTTTGCCCGCAAGCACCTCGTCGGCGGCAGCGATGATCGCGTCGGCTTTCTGCTTTGGCAAGCGGCCCGTGCCAGCATTCGCCATCGCTGCCGCCTTCTTCACCGTGACGGTAGCGCGGACGAAGGCGGGGTGCGGCCCCAGCCCGCTGATGGGGAAGTTCTCCCTTGCCCGTGCCGCCTGCACCCCGTAATATGCGTCGGCTGGCACGTCGAAATCGCCCAGCGAGTCATGCTCACGGCGCAACGCGCTGCCATCAAACTTGCCCATCGCGCTGCCGATATACGGCTGCTGCAGTTCAATCTTCTCTTCGCTCTCCATTGAGTTTAGCAACCCTCCTGAGTGTTGGTGCGTTTATAATATTATACTGGTCTGCAAGGGATTATAACATATGGGCGTGGGGATTTGCAGGAAGGATAGGTTGACGCAGGCGACCATCTAGGTTACAATTTAGCCATCAAGAGATATGGAGGGGTAATATGAGCGCCACTCAGCAAGAGACTGCGAACCCGCTGGAGACCGCCAGCTACGACGATGTGCTAACTGTTATCCGCCACTGGTCACCCAGATTGCGTACCAGTTTGATCAGAGATGTCGCCGATATGCAGTTGGATACGGAGGAGCCGCACCGCAAAGACGACATTTGGGCGCGGGTGATGGCGCGCCCTGATACGGGCCTGCCCGTGCCAACTGATGAGGAAGTAGAGCAGTGGATGGATGAGCATCGCATGGAGAAGTACGGATGATGCGTGTACTCTTTGACACCAACATCATCTTGGATGGGCTACTGAAGCGCCAGCCGTGGGCCGAAGATGCCCGCCTCATATGGCAGGCTAATACTGACGGGCTTATTACGACATACGTAGCATCATCCACACTAGCTACTGTGTTCTACGTTTCTGTAAAACAGCTTAAACCCAAGCTAGGTAATAGCCAGGCAGTCAAGCGTGCTTATGAAGATATAACTATCTGCCTCGATGCCTTCCGAATCTGCACGGTTGATCGCAAGATTCTGGAGCAAGCTCTCACGTTGCCAAGAGAGGACTTCGAGGACAATCTACAAGCGGCCTGCGCGATTGCGGAGGACCTTGATGCGATAGTTACCAGAGATGCAAAGTTTAAGGGTGGGCCGATGAAAGTAATGACATACACCATGCTGATAAAGCAACTAAAGCTGCGTAGATAGAAGGAGATAGCTTGACCCACCCCCACTGCCGCTCTGCCCTAGCCCTGCCCTTGTTCGCCATCCTGCTGCTGGCCGCCTGCGACAGCAACGCTACGCCCACGCCCGCACCCAGCCTGCCCAGCGTGGAGTTGTTCAAGCAAGCGCTTGCCAACATGAAGGCGCTCAAAAGCTACCACATTGACGAGACTGGCAGCGTGGCGGGGGTGCAGGTGGCGCTCGGTGGCGATTTCGACCTTGCCAATCAGCATTACAGCGACCATGAGACCTATGTTTCTAGCAGTGGGCAGCAGATATACGACGTAATCATCGTCGGCAGCGACCGTTATACCCGGGACCGCAGCAGTACCGCCAACGCAGTGTTCAGCAAGGACACCTCCGGCAGCAGCGATCTCGCCATCGTCAGCCTGAGTGGGCTGTGGGCCAAGCCGCAGCAGGCCGATATAGACAAGGCCACCGCTGCGCTCCATGCGGGCAACCCCTACACCGCGCCGATTGATGGCACTGACACCCGTCACCTGGTTATCGCCAGCAGCGCCATCCCCGGCCTCAGCTTCATCGCCAACGCGGATCCCGCCAACAGCAATATTGACCTGTGGCTGTCCACCGATGCCGCTCCCACCGTGCGGCAGATGCGCCTCAGCGGAAATCTACAAGGCGGCGCGGGCAGCTTCGACCTCACCCTCAAGTGGAGCCAGTTCAATGCCCAGTTCAGCATCACTGCTCCGCAGACAAGCAAATAGATACTAGAGAATGATGAGTGATGAGTGATTAGTTATAGTAACGAACCACGGCTTGCCTAGATTAGATTTCAGCATAATTTACAATCAACAATCTACAATCACCCAAAGGAGCAACCATGACCGACCAGCCAACCGACCGCAATCAACCGCCGCGCCCGCCGCGCAAACGCAATGATGATGCGTCAGCCCGCCCTCCACGGAAACGCGATGAAGGAGCTGCCCCACGCCCGCCACGCCGCAGCGATGACTCGCCGCCCCGTCCGCCACGCCGTGATGAAGGTGGGACAACCCGGCCTTCCCGACCAGGCGCAGGCAAACCGGCCCGCGCCAACGCAGGCCAGCCTTCCCACCTCAGCTTTCGGCACAAGCGCGAACCGCGATCTACTGCCCGCCTCGCCAACGAGGGGGCGCTATATGAGCGTTACCATATGGACGCACAGTGGGAGACGATCCAGCAGGCCGCGCAGCGCACCCTTGTCCTGATCAGCCGCCTGCTGCTTGAACACATCGCCGCCGCTGGCTGGCAGGTGGTTGCCAACCACCGCACCGATGCGCCCGACTACCTGTTTGGCTTCGACAATACCTGGACGCTACGCAACCCCGACGGCAGCCGCACGGTGGACTTCTCGCCGGAGCAGAGCTACCGCGACCTGCTTTATCTCGCCACCTCCTATCAGACCAACCCCGATAAAGCGGAACTCGATCGCCAGGCGATCAACAGTGTTGCCGCACTTGAGCAGAAGGCGGCGCTGATTGCCCGTCGGCGGGTCAACGATCTGACTGCCGAGAGCTAGCCCATGGGCAATGTGATGGTTATAATCCCGCTGCAGCCCCACCGCACCACAATCCGGTGGGGTTCTTTTATTTATGCCAAATCGCATAAACTGAGTGTTACATTCTCCCCCCTCGCTTGTTTATATTGGTGAGGCAAAAACCCGGGTTTACTTACCAAAATACGGAAAGACGAGCAAACGCGATGCTTTTCTTGTTCCAACTAATCAAGCAGCGCAGGGCTGATGCCAGCCTGAACGCTGAGGTGCAACCTGACGACAGCGACCTGGTAAGGGAGGCGCAGGCTGACCCTGCCTGCTTCAATCTACTCTACGAGCGTTATCTGGGGCCAATCTACTCTTACTGCTATGTGCGTTTGGGTAGCCACGAGGCCGCCGAGGATGCGACTGGCGAGGTGTTCCTCAAAGCGTTCGCCAACCTTCCCCGCTACCGCGATCAGATGTTTGCTGCCTGGCTGTTCAGGATTGCCCACAACACCGTAATCAACATCCAGCGACAATCCCGCCCTGGCTCTACGCTGGACATCGGCAATCTGCCTGACCCTGGCCTCACGCTGGAGCAGGCTGTGATTGCCGCCGACCAGTGGCAGGCGTTGCGTGTGGGCCTGGCCCAGTTGCCCGAAGAGCAACGCACTGTGCTTGAGCTAGGCTGCGTCGGCCTTAGCGCAGCGCAGATCGCCGAGGCGATGGGCAAGAGCAACGCCGCAGTTAGGATGATTCGCCACCGCGCTATCGAGCGGCTAAAGCAAATCATGGTATCCGAGGAGGTGCGCTAATGAACAAAGATGAGCAGCAGATAACCTTGCTTGAGCAATACTATGCTGCACTGGCCTACAATGCTAACGCTAGCCCACCTCCCAACCTCGACCCCGCCAGCGCCACCATCGCCCGTCAGTTGCGCCACGCTGCCCTCAGCGTAAAGCCAGGCGCAGCCTTTCGTACTCAACTAAGCCAGCAACTGGAATATCAGGTGACGCTGGCGAAAGCAACCCCTATTGCCCCTTCGGTGGGCAGAATGGAGCCTACTACCATGCGAACTCCCATGCAATCCGACATAAAGTCGCCATTCAGCCGCCCCCTGCTCAGGCTCGTCAGCGCCGCGCTAGCCCTGATCATCATCGCAGCCAGCGTAGCCCTGGTCAGCGGCTTGCTGCGGCTGGGCGACAACCAGGCCGTGACCCAGCCTGCTAGCCAGCCAACCCCATGCAACGGGCCGCTCGGCCCCTGGCACGCCATTGCCGCATATAGCGCACCGCTAACCACCGCAGCGGTTGCTAGCGATGGGCAGTATCTATACGCTGTCGGCGGCGCCACCAACCAACCAGACGTGGCAAGCAATCAACTCCTGCGCTACGACCCTGCCACCAACTCATGGTCCACCCTGGCGCACGCTGCCGATAGCTTTGCCTTTGCCGATGCCATCTATGTCCCCGCCAACCACAAGCTCTACGTCTTCGGCGGCGCAGTGGCGACTGGGACTGCCGTCAACCTCACGCGCATCTACGACCCAGCCTCCAACTCATGGAGCGCAGGCGCAGAGATGCCCCAGCCGCGTGCTGAAATGGTGGATGCCTATTGGAACGGTAAGATTTACCTGGTCGCGGGCGGCGCTAGTATCAGCATTAGCAACCCGCCCAATGCAACTTACCCGCCACAAAGCCAGACCTGGGTATATGACCCGCTTGCCAACACCTGGGATACTACCCGCGCTAATTTGCCCGACAAGGTGCGTGGCGCGGCGGGCGCGGTGATTGACGGCCATCTCTACGTTGCCGGTGGGCTGGGCGAGGCGCAGCGAACCGCCGCTACCTACGACTACGACATTGCCACCAATACCTGGACGGCACGGGCCAGCTTGCCCCAGCCGTTGGAGGTAGCGGGCAGCACGGTAGTCGGTTCGCGCTTCTACGTCTTCGGTGGCGCAAATAGCGCGGGCGATGCGTTGAACACTGCCTATGCTTACGACCCTAATAGCAACAACTGGGTTAGTCAGCCCTTGCTTTCGCAGACGCGCAGCGCCGTCTACGGCGCTAGCATTGGCAACACCGTCTACGCGGTTGGTGGCTTCAATAACTCTGGTCTGTTCGACTCGGCGGAAGCCGCGACCGTATCTTGCGCTGGCAAGTAACCCGCCAGCGGCGCAGTCTGGCTAGCGCATTTACCAATGACACCACGCTTTTTCTCGCGTGGTGTCAGTTTTTGCCTCATGCAAGCAATATTGTGGTATGTCACTTTTTGCAGAGCAAGCGTTCAGCGGGAAACCTACTGAACGCAGCTTAGGCGTTAACAACTAAAGAATTACTAGCTAACGCAAACAACACAAAAGGCCAACGCCTACTCAATAGTTGCGATGGTATAATAGATTGTAGTCGCAATGATAGAAAGAATGAGAGTGAACCCATGAACAACGAACTGACAGATACACAACTAAATCGCGCCCTTGCCCAGCTACCAGGCTACTACGTTGAAAGCCGAATGGGTCGGGAGGTAGTTAGCCTGCTCTACCAGGCCATTCCTCGTATGCGCCTTCAAGGGCATAGCGAGATAGAGATAAAGATCATGTTCCGGCAGGCGATTAAGGAACTACGGCTAGGATTGGATGCGATGCCCCACAGTCAGATAATGAGTAACTAGCAGGCTACCTTTAGGTAGCGCCAAGAAGGAGCGACACGATGGGTGAACAAATGGGCAACCGAGCAACCACAATGCAGGTGCAGCGAAGTCAAGCACAACTCCTTGCATCCCGACCTACTCATGGAGTGAATGATCGGGGACAGCAGTTGATATCACGCAATCTCCTCGACAGCCTGCTGAAGGGGATTGCCCCTGATTACCGCGCCGCTGCCGCTGAACTATGTGCCGCGTGCGGCTACGATACCAACCAACCCCATGCCTTCTACGATGTGGTAGTGATGAGCCGCCTGGCTAAAGACCTGGGCAGGTTGCTCTGCCCCGGGGCGGGAGTTGTGGAGCAAAACTACACCCTGGGCTGGGCGATTGCTGAGGGCTATCGTGAGACGATCACCGGGCGGCTGATGGTGGCGCGGCGTGGCCCGATGCCAATCGTCGGAAGTATCAACTATTACATAGCGCAGTTTGCACATGGCCTGCCCACCCTACGGTTTGTCGCTAACCAGCTTGATACACGTTCTTGCGAGGTGCTGGTTACTGGCCTTGCGTTGCATCCAGCGGTATTGCAAGGGGTGATTGTGCGGATGCTGGAGCTAGTAGGTTGCCAGCAACCCGCTTGCGAGTACCGCGAAAGCGGGAACGATGATTATTGCTATCTAGTGAGCTGGGCAGCAGTGGGGCCAACCGCACGAGGATACTTAAGCCAGGCAACGAAAAAGTGTCCGTTCGCGCATTTTGTTGGTTGCACGAGAACGGACACCTGATCGGTTAAACAGGTGATGCTCCTTTAACTAAAGGAGCATCACTGATGTCTTGAGTTGAATGGCACAAAACGCCATATTTGGTTTGGTCGGGGCGAGAGGATTTGAACCTCCGACCACCTGAACCCCATTCAGGTGCGCTACCGGACTGCGCTACGCCCCGCTATTTCCTGCTGGTTGCCCTACACCAGTGATTATATCAGATATTGTCGGATTTGGCAAGCCCGAATCTCACATCAGATAAAACGCCTCGATGCGGTGGCGGTTGACTACCAGCAAATCAGCGCTGCGCGGTGGGGTTTGTGGCTGACTGAGGAAATAGAGGTTGGCGCTGGTCAGGGGCAGATAATCTTCCTGTAGGATCTCCATCATCTCCAACAAGTTGAGTCCCGCCCGCACATGGAAGTAGCCCAGCGCGGCATATGGCCCGAACGCGACGAAGCACGCCTGCGCCTCCTTCTTGATGCGATATTCGGCGGGGTTGAAGGAGCGTGGCGGGGTTGCTTCCTGAAACACGGTGGCGCACAATACCGAGGTGCGCGGCACAATGATGTCGTATTGCCCATCCTGTTCGCTAGAGGGGCGCTCCGCTGGCTGACTCACGCCTTTGTGTACCACCAGGAAGGCGCGTTCCTTCTGGTTTAGCATATCGGTGAAGCGGCGATAGGGGATTACATCCACATAGCCGCGCACCATCACCCGCTCGAAGTAAAGCTCACTACCATGCGTGCCGCCCAGGGCTGCCAGGTCGCTCATCTTTGACACCTCCGCTGCAATGTTGTGCTGCGCTGAGTATAGGCCAGCCACGCCGCGCTGTCAACCCTTTGCCGCAGCATCGTAGGGGCGAACAACGGTTCGCCCTGCGCCACGCCGCACTGTCAACCTTGCATAGAAGTCTTCTTACTGGTAGAATAGCAGTAGAACGGGCCACGACCACACTGCGGCCTGCTGGGAGGGGTAATGATCCAGACAATTGGCCTGAGCAAGAAGTTCGGCGATTTCCTGGCAGTTGATAATATAAATCTGACCGTCAATAACGGCGAACTGTTCGCCTTCCTCGGCCCCAATGGGGCGGGCAAGACCACCACGATTAAAATGATGGTGGGCTTGCTCAAGCCCAGCACCGGCCAGGTGTTGATTGATGGCCTAGACATCCAGCGCCAGCCGCTGGAGGCCAAGGCCCGCATCGCCTATGTGCCGGACGACACCTACCTGTACGAGAAGCTGACCGCCCGCGAGTTCCTGCGCTTCATCGCCCGCCTCTACCGTATCGACCCCAAGCAGGCTGAGGCCCGCGCCAATAGCCTACTCGATTTCTTCAGCCTTAGCGATCGGGGCGATGACCTGTTGCAGGGCTACTCGCACGGCATGAAGCAGAAGGTGGCGCTTGCCAGCGCGTTGCTGCACGACCCGGCAGTTATCTTCCTCGATGAACCAACTGTCGGCCTCGATCCCAAGAGCGCCCGCCAGATGAAGGACACCCTGCGCGGTCTGCGCGACAAGGGCGTAACCGTGTTCCTCACCACCCACATTCTTGAAATTGCCGAACAGCTTGCCGATCGGGTCGGCATCATCAACCAGGGCCACCTGATCGCGCTCGGTACCATGGATCAGCTGCGGGCGATTGACCAGAACAAGGATGTCAGCCTCGAAGATATATTCCTGCGGCTCACCCAGGAAGCTGAAGCCGAGGAGCAGGCCACACCAGAGCCAGTGGGCAGCAGAAAGTAGATAGCGAATGTTCGGTTATCTCCGCATCCTGATGGCGGCCCGCTGGCAGGTTTTCTGGAATGGCATCAAGCACGCCAAGACGGGGCAGAAGGTTGGCATGGCCTTCGGCGTGGTGGCGGTGCTGCTGCTTATGGTCCTCAGCTTCCTGCTGGCCTTTGTCATCGGCAATCTGCCAAAGATGATTGCTGGGTTGCCCGCCAATCAAATCAGCAGGCTGCCTTCTGGCATTGACGTTAATGGCCTGCACGATACCATTACCCATATCATCGTCTTCATCTTCGTCGGGGTGTTCATCATGCTGCTGTTCAGCGGTTTCGGCACCGCCCTGAGCAGCCTGTATCTCTCCGGCGATATGGAGTTGCTGCTCGTCACGCCCATCCCGATGCGGGCAGTATTCGTCAGCAAGTTCATCACCGGGCTGGCTTTCATCTACTTCCTGCTGCTCGGCTTCGGCCTGCCCTACCTGATTGGCACCGGCGTGGGCCTCGGCTACCACTGGTCTTACTATCCGATTGCCGTGCTAGCAGTGTTGGCCCTGCCGCTGGTGCCGTCGGGGTTGAGTGCGCTGGCAACCGTCGCACTGGTGCGGGTGCTGCCGCCGGGCCGTATCCGCGAAATCCTTACCGTGGTGGGAGCGTTGATTGGCGTATCATTCTACCTGCTGGGCCAGTTGCCCAGCCTGATGCGGGGTAATGGGGCGGTGTCCAGCGGCACTGCCGCGCTGGTAAGCCGCCTGGGGGGGATTGACCTGACCTTTCTGCCGCCCGCCTGGGGCGCAAACGCAATGCAGGCGGCGGGCGAAGCCAACTGGCAGCAACTGCTGTTCTGGGGCGCGCTCTACTTCGGCATCTCCATTGGCCTGTACATTGTCTGCCTGTTGGCTGCCGAGCGGCTCTACTATTCCGGCTGGGCCAACGTCAACGTGGTTGGTGGCAAGAGTGCAGGGCGGCTCAAGGCCGACCGCGCCCGCCGCGCCGCACAGTTTGCGCCCACCCCGGCATATAGTGGCGCAGCAAAGGTCACTACTCCCTTCAGCGGCAATGGTACGGCGGCTAACCCTTCAACCACCTCACCCGTGGCAGTTATAGCCCCAGCCGCACAACCGCAAGGTCTGCTAGCACGGGGCGCATCGGCGATATTGGGCAAGGATGCCACCATGCTGCGCCGCGACCCTACTGGCCTGACCCAACTGATCTGGCCGAGTGCCGTCTCGGTAGTGTTTATGCTGCAGATCAATCAGGCCACCGGCTCCGGCTCCAGCTTCACGGGTGGCACCTATCGCCAGCTTTCCGGTATTATAACTAGCCTGCGCTTCCTCGGTCCTACGGCCATTGTGCTGTTTGCCAGCAGCGGCATCGGCGCATACTTCGGTATCAGCGCGTTCAGCCGCGAACGCAAGGCTATCTGGATGCTCAAGACTGCGCCGGTACGGGTCTGGTCGCTGATACTGGGCAAGTTTATCGTGGCCTACGCACCCCTCGCCCTGTTTGGCATCGCTATGAGCATGGCATATGGGCTGGTATCGCACTTCGACCTGCTCACTCAGCTTGCCTCCACCGCCACCGTGCTGTTGCTTGGTCTGGGGCTGACCGGCATTACCGTGGGGCTGGGCGGCATCGCCCCCCGCTTCGACTGGGACAACCCGCAGCGGCAGAATAGTACCGCCGCTGGTTGCCTCTACTTCCCTCTGTTTATCATCTACGCGCTGCTGGCGGGCGGTTCGCTGATCGGCGGCGTAGCCCTGGGCGCGTACATCGCCACGCCCTTCCCGGTTTTCGCCATCGTGGGCGTGCTGCTCAGTGTCGCCATCACCGCGACCGCCATCTGGCTGCCGCTGAAGATGGCCGCCGACCACTTTGAACAGATGGAAATCTGACCGGGAATGATGAATGATGAGTGATGAGTGATGAATTAAAAACACGCTCGTCCCATCATTGCGTGGGCAAGGAACAACCACGCCCATTCGCCTTTCATCATTCATCATTCAT
>JBBRMT010000022.1:0-32319 GCA_038230695.1 Chloroflexia bacterium | reverse complement strand
GCTATTTCAGAGTAGGTCTCACTAGGCCATTGCCTTGAGAGGACAGACTCTTGTGCATTGTGTTCAGTTAGGACAAAGGAAGGAAAAGATGTGCGATACTTATTTCGCACTAGGTAAGAAGGGTTAATCACTGGTGAGTTTTCGCCATAACCAATATACCTATATGGTTCAAGCTGACTCGCTCCCATATCGTCTTCAAGACGCTCATCAACCACAATAAGCTCATGCTTCCTACCTTCCTCAAACTCAAGCCAATAGTGTAGGACGTTGTTACCATCAATGAAACTGCCGTTAGGATTAGGAATCACAACTTCTACCTTCGCTCTCTTATCAGCATCCGCGCCTTTCCATATCCACTCGCTTACACCTTGACCCTTAACCACGACTCGGTCGGTCAGTTCGCCCAGCGCGGCGGCTTGCAGCAGGCCGATCGCGTCAAGCAGGTTGGACTTGCCGGAGCCGTTCGCGCCGATCAGGATGTTGAGCGGCTCTAGCGCCAACGGAGGCGTGTCGGGGGCGAAGGAGAGCAGGTTGGTCGGGCGAATCGAAGCCAGCGCCAGGTTGCGCGGCTGCGTCTCGGCTTCTGTGGGTGGTGGGTTTTGCATTTGAATTGCCATATTAATGCCTCACTGTTTGCTTATCTCTGGCGGTAGTGGCACCTCACCCGTCAACAACCGCTCCGGCGGCGCGACACTGCCGTTGACCGATGGGGTGGGTGGTGATACGCCATCCCTGGCCGCCAACTCCTGGCGCAACTTCAGGATTTCCTGCTGGGTCTGCTGCTGGGCATCGAGCAGCTTCTGCATCTCCAGTTCCATCTTCTTGGAGCGGTACAGCGTCTCCTCGGTTAGACGACGGCTGGCGGCAATCACGTCGGCGACGATGCCGAACAGGAAGATGATAATGCCCAGCATGAACGCGGTGGTGCCGAAGATGGTGGACTGCACATGGCGGTCGCTCTCGGTATGGTTGAAGAAATACCAGTAGCCGAAGCGCACGATGTAGAACGCGCCTACAATCAGGAACACCAGCGAAACGTAGAAGAAAATCTTGAGCGGCTCGTACAGGGCGAACATACGCAGGATAGTGCTGCCTTGCTTCTTCATGAAATCCCAGGTGCTACGCATCAGCCGCGAGGGGCGAGTTACTAGATTGACGCTAATGGGAACGTAGGCAACCGCCAGATTCTTCTTGCCCGCCTGGATGATGGTCTCGGTGGTGTAGGTAAAGTTGGTGATAACGTTCAGTTGCAGGGCGGCCTCGCGGCTGAAGGCGCGGAAGCCGCTGACTGCATCCGGCACCTCAGTTCCTGACACCCGCCGCACCACCCAACTGCCGAAGCCCTGCAACCGCTTCTTCAGCCCGCTAAAGTGTTCGACGTTCTGCACCTGTCGATCGCCGATCACCATATCGGCTTGTCGCGCCAGGATTGGCTGGATCAGGGCGGGGATCTGCTCTCCCGGATACTGGTTGTCGCCATCGGTGTTGACTATTATATCCGCACCGTGGCGCAGGCAGGCGTTCAGCCCGGTCTGGAAGGCGGCGGCCAGCCCCTTGTTGCCCACATGACGGACGATGTGGTTGACCCCCAATTGTTGGGCCACCTCTACGGTGCGATCCTTGCTGCCATCGTCAATCACCAGCGTTTCGATTATATCCACGCCGGGGATGCTCCTGGGCAAGTCGCGCATCACGGCGGGCAGGCTCTGCTCCTCGTTAAAGCACGGTATCTGGATGATGAGTTTAACCAAAACCGCAATCCCCTTCCCGTTCAAACCCGTTACCGCAAAATATGGGCCAGCAAGTGATGCAAACTGCGACTATTCTACTCCTGTGCGCCACGCAGGTCAAGCCGTTTGGGATGTATGTTGCTGGCCCATTCTGACATACCCAACCAGGGCGTTCCACAGTTCGCCCCTACCGAATGTGGTCTTGCTTGGTTGTGACGCACGCTGATGGATGGTAAAGATATTTGAACTTCTACCTGCTGCCCCTTACTTGCCGATGCAGAACTTGCTGAATATCTGATCCAACAGGTCCTCGCCCACTGTTTCGCCGGTGATTTCGCCCAGAGCGTTGAGTGCAGCGCGAATATCCACTGCCAGTAGGTCGGGTGGTACAATGCCTGATGCTGCTTGCGCCGCTGCAATGCTGTCCGCCGCCCGCGCTAGCGCGTCGCGGTGGCGGGCGCTGGTTACTAGCGGCTGATTTGCGACCAGAGGCTGCGCCCCACCCAGCGCAGCGGCTACAATCGCTCGCTCCAGCGCGGCAGTATCGCCGGTTAGGGCGGCGGTGTGTGCTAGCAACACGTTGGGCAACATATCGCGTAGAGAGTGCCTGTCAAGTTGGGATGGTAGGTCGCTCTTATTCAGCGCGACAATTAGCCGCTGCTCGACCTCCGCCTCGCGCACCGCTTCGATAACGTTTATGTCGGCCTCATCAAGCGGCTGCGAAGCATCAATCACCAGCAGCACCAGGTCGGCGTTTGCCAGGGCGCGACGGCTGCGCTCGATGCCGATCTGCTCCACCAGATCAGTCGCAGCGGCGTTGAGGCCTGCCGTGTCCACCAGCACGAAGGGGATGCCTGCAATGGTGGCAGTTTCCTCCACTGTGTCCCGCGTAGTGCCAGCGATGGGCGTGACGATGGCCCGCTCCACCCCCAGCAGGGCGTTGAGCAAGCTGCTCTTGCCCACATTGGGTCGCCCCACGATGGCGCAGCGCAAACCCTGGCGATAGATGATGCCTGCCCGTGCGCTATCCAGCAGCCGCGCTACGATTGCAGCGGCCTGGACAAGCTGGGGCTGCACGTTAGGGGCAGGCACATCGTCTTCGGGGAAGTCGAGGCTGGCTTCGATATGGGCAAGGGCGGCAAGCAGCAACGCCCGCGCCGCCCTCACCTCATCGCTAAGTCGCCCACCAAGCTGACCAAGCGCAGCATCGAGAGCTGGGCGGGTCTGCGCGGTGATGATGTCCAGCACCGCCTCGGCCTGGGCCAGATCCAGCCGCCCGTTGACGAACGCCCGCAGGGTGAACTCGCCCGCCTCGGCAGATCGCGCCCCCGCCCGCAACACTGCCTGCAAGATGCGCTGCATATTGGCAGCGCCACCATGTCCGCTAATCTCCACTACGTCCTCGCGGGTGTAGCTGCGCGGCGCTTGCATATACGCAACCATTACCTCATCTATCAACGTGTCATCGGCATCGTGCAGGTGGCCGTAGTGCAGGGCGTGCGACTTCAGCGCCACGCCATCAGCTAGCAGCCGCTCGGCAATCGGCTTCGCCTGCGATCCGCTGAGGCGCACTACACCAATGCCCCCCTCGCCGGGCGGGGTGGAGATCGCGGCTATGGTGTCGGTTTGATACATGGGTTAAAGGCAATCACTTGAAGAACAGGCTGAACCAGCGTTGCCAGTTGGCCTTGGGTGGTGGGGAGGTGGCTGCGTTGGCGGCGGGGGGTGGGCTGCTGCTGTGGTCGCCTGCGCTGGGGGTGGGCAGGATGGGCAAGATGATGGTCTCGTTGGGTTTACGCAGGTTGAGGCCATCGCGGGCGGCCTGCTCTACGTAGCCGTCCGACTGGTAGTATTGCTTCTGTTCCTGCAAGCGGGCGTTCGCCTGCTGCAAATCGGCGTTGCTCTGGGTCTCGGCGCTGACATCGGCGCTGAGTTGCTGCCCATGCACCACCTCTTTGGCGAAGCCGACCACGAAGTAGATGCCAATTGCCAGCAGGATGAGCATGGCAAAGCTGGCCGACGAGCGGCGGAAGCGTCGTTCGGTTGCAACCATTACGTATTCAGCGAACCTGCCTACGCGCTTGATCATCAGAACCACCCCCAACCCCTCCCACCGGGAGGGGAAGCATCAATAGCCATGACCATTAGGAGTTATGCAGTTCAGCAGGACGAAACGTTGTTCGCCCCTACAGAATAAACTCACTTTAGTGCCATCTGAGTAAGTCTTAACCATTTACCATTTACCATTTACCATTTACCATTACCTATAGCTCCGCCCATTGTTTGTGCCAGGCGGTAGCCTGTTCGTAGGCGTATGCCACCTTGAGGATGGTCGCCTCACCCAGCGTCGGCCCTTGCAGGTGCAGGCCGACTGGCAGGCCATTGCTGAAGCCGCACGGCACGCTGATGCCGCAGATGCCCGCCAGGTTGCCGGGGATGGTGTAGACATCGTTCAGGTACATGGTCAGCGGATCGGCAACCTTCTCGCCAATCTTGAAGGCAGTGGTGGGCGTGACCGGCCCGGCGATTACATCCACCTGCTTGAACGCTTCATCATAGTCGCGCTTGATCAGGGTACGCACCTTCTGCGCCTTCAGGTAATAAGCATCATAGTAACCTGCGCTAAGGGCGTAAGCGCCCAGCATGATGCGGCGCTTGACCTCCGCGCCGAAGCCATCCTCGCGGGTTTGCATATAGCTATCAATGATGCTGTTGCTGGGGTGAGAGTAGCCGTACTTCACCCCATCGAAGCGGGCCAGGTTGGCGCTGGCCTCGGCGGGGGCGATGATGTAGTAGGCGGCCAGGCCGTAGTCGGTATGGGGCAGCGACACTTCCACAATTTCCGCGCCGAGCGACTGCAACTGCTTGATCGCCGCCTCCACCGCCACCTTCACCCCCGCCTCCATACCCTCGACAAAATATTCGCGGGCCAGGCCGACGCGCATCCCCCGCAGATCGCCGCCCAGTAGTTCACTATATTTAGGCACCGGCGCATCCAGCGTAGTTGCATCGCAGGGGTCAACTCCGGCGATTTGCTCCATTACCAGCGCGGCATCGCGCACATCCTTGGTCAGCGGGCCGATCTGGTCAAGCGAACTGCCAAAGGCAATCAGGCCGTAGCGCGACACCCGCCCGTAGCTGGGCTTGAGGCCGACGCAGCCGACGAACGCGGCGGGTTGACGGATGCTGCCACCCGTATCGCTGCCCAGGGTGTAGAGCGCCTCACGGGCCGATGTCGCAGCCGCCGATCCGCCGCTGCTGCCGCCTGGCACGCGGCTCACATCCCAGGGATTATGGGCGGGGCCATATGCGGAGTTCTCGTTGGATGAACCCATCGCAAACTCGTCCATGTTCGTCTTGCCCAGCAGCACCGCGCCGACGCTGCGTAGTCTGCCTGCCACCGTCGCAGCGTAAGGCGGGATGTAACGCTGGCGGTCGTCGCCGCCCAGGATACGCGAACCGGCAGTGGTCGCCACCCCTTCGGTGACAATCACATCCTTGAGCGCCATTGGCACGCCACATAGGGGGCTGGTCGTCTCACCCGACTTGAAGGCCAGGTCGGCAGCCTCGGCCAACTCCAATGCGCGGTGCGCGGTGACGGTGATGAAGGCGTTTAGCTGTGGCTCCAGCCTGCTGATGCGCTCGATGCAGGCGCGGGTAAGCTCCTGGCTGGATAGTTCGCGCTTTGCCAGCAGGTCGGCAGCCTCATGGATGGTTAGATTGTAAAGTTCGTGCGTCACACTTGACATAATTATACACCATTTTCTCTAATCTGCAATAGCTGAGGCTGGCGAATTGTCATTATACTGGGGCGAACCGTTGTTCGCCCCTACGCAGTACGAATAGCCAGAGCGAACAACGATTCGCCGCTACGAACAACTACTTTCAACTTTCAACTTTCAGCTTCATTAATCGCTTCCAGGATCACCCCAACCCTGATGTAGTCGCCCACCCGTTGCGGGGCGTTTGCAAGCGTCTGCTCCAGCGGCAGCGAGGGCAGCGCCACATCGGGGCGCAGCACGTTCTGGTTGACACTCAGCGCGGTGGGCGGCACGTCCGAGGTATCCACCTGGTTTAGCTGCTCAATGTAGCCGAGGACAGCGGACAATTGCTCCGCCATTACGTCCATCTCCGCTTCGCTCATCCCCAGCCGTGCTAGATAGGCCACATGAGCCACTTCTTCCCTGGTCAATGCCATGCCATTGCCCTCACCTTCGACTATCGTAATAGGCGCATGATGCTGCGTCCTCACCCCATTATAGCATTTGCGGCTGGTGGCTGACAACCATACAAAGGGGGTTGGGTGCGCTTTGAAACGCGGAAAATGCGGAATAATGCGGAAAACGGGAAGATTTGGTGCGCTGCATCAGGGCGTATACCCTGCGCCCCTACACCATATCCGCCCATCTGAGGCGCAAACGAGCCGACGCTGCGGAGATGCAACGTCGGCCAAGTCTGCTTCATCTGCTGTTACAAATCCGCTGGCTGGCCGTCCAACCTGGTCTGCTGGCGGGATCAGGGTTATCACTAGCCTGAGATGGTCACGTTCATCTTATCGTAAGCTTCGACCCCGAACGGGTATGCCTCGGTCACGTCGGAGCGTTGCAACGTACCCTTGCCATCGGTGGCGCGGGTCAGGAGGTTGTACTGGCCGGGCGCTTTCGGGGTCCAGGGCCAGGTCCACAGCACCCACGAGTAGGGCGACTTGGGGGTACGCAGGTTGGCAGTTTGCCAACTGCCGCCACCATCGGCGCTGACTTCCACCTTGCTGACACCGCGATCTCCAGCGTAGGCGATGCCGCCGATCAGCATCGGCTTGTTGGGTTGGGTGGAGCTGCGCTGCGGGATGTAGAATATAGACATGGTGCGGGTCGGCGCGGCGTTGTCCCAGCCCTGAGCCTGCCAGAAGCCCTTGTAGTTGGCATCGTCGGAAACGATGATAGTGTTTAGCCACTTGACGTTCTTCATCCCATAGATACCAGGGATGAGCAGACGAGCGGGAGCGCCGTGATCGTCGGGCAAGTCTACGCCATTCATGCCGGTAGCCAGCAGGTTGTAGCTGTGCATTGCAGTCTCCACCGTGATGCTATCGGTGTAGTCGTCCGCGGCCCTGAATATGACCCGCTGGGCGCTCGACTTGACTCCCGCCTTCTGCAACAGGCTTACCAGTGGGATGCCCTTCCACTTGGCTGCGCCAATCAACCCGCCGCCAACCGGGTTGCTGATGCAGCTAAGGTTGAGGTAACGCTCGATGGTCGGCATTGCCACCAACTGTTCGTAGGTCAGCGAGTAAGGAGTGTCCACCGACCCCTGTACCGACAACGTCCAACCGTTGCGACTGACTACCGGATCCTGACTGTTCTTAGATACATGGTAAAAGGAGCGGTTGGAAGTAGCATCCGATGGCATTCCCGCATCGCTCAACTGCACGGCCGCTGTTGCAGCCGGAGTGGGGTTGCTGGCAACTGGCGTGCCGCTAATCGGTGGTTCGGGGGTATCGGTGGGGCCAACCTGCGCTACTGGCGTGCTATTGTTGCCCGTGTCGGCGGGTCGGCCAGTGCCGATATTGGTGCCAGCGGCCCCCAGACCGATTTGGGGTACGGCATTGACCGCCACAATTCCGGCGAAGACTGCCGCAATGCCACCCGCGATATAACGCAGGGTGCGGCGGCGACCAGGCGAGGGCGCATCGGGCGCATCAGCGGCGAGGCCGCGGGCAGCCAACTGTTCGCGCCAGGCGCGGGTGGTTGCCACAGCATCCTGGTGGAAGATGAAAGCATTGACCAATCCGAAGCTGAGGAACATCAGCAGAGTGAGGATGGAGTAGGCTACTGGCCCGCTGTACATCCCCACTACACCTGCATCGTGCGCGTGGTAGTTGGTGCCGAATACGCCCACGCCACGATAGACGATCGAGTCGCTTGCCAGGGTTTTCTCCAGCAGCGGAATGATCACCGCATAGAATGCTACCCACAGTGCCACCGCGTAGGTCAACGCGCTGCGCCATAGCGTGCTATCGCGGAACATACTGGCGGGTTGGGCGGGATCGTCGGCGGCCACCGCGCTATGCTTGCCGAAAAGTCTGACGTAGAGCATCCCCAGCAAGCCACCGGCGAGGATGAGGAAAACGGTGATTACGATTAGCTGGATTGGCTTGGCCGCCTGGCCGAAGGTTTGAATGCCGAACTCGAAGAACTGACCGGGTAGCACCTTGATGCTGATCTGCTGCAAGCGGTCGGGCAACGTCTCCAGCCCGAACAGCCAGTTGAAGATCAGCATTACGATCACCATCACCACTGCGCCTGTCACACCGCTCCAGAAGCCGCGCCAGTAGAGCGCCCGCCCGCTAAGGTACGCGCCGCCGCTTGGCCTCGCCCCTTCAGCATTGACTACACTTACGTCCGCCATTGAACCCCTCCTCATCAAGCGGCGTGTGCAGCCGCAACCGTTGCCACAGCGGAATCCCCGCCCCAGCGCATACTTCGTATCTACCCTCTTGAAGATTATAGCACAGATCGCTACGCTCTGGAACATTCGTCGCGCTTGACATATAACCGATGTTTCCATTAGCATATAGCGTGTAGTGTAGATACGCTTGAGAACAGGGGGCGGATTTGTCAGTTACGGAACAGGGACTATTTAAGGTGGGGGCCGCTCGGTTGCGTGGCTTGGATCGCCGCATCGTCGGCTACATCTTCGTGCTACTTGCCGCCGCGCTGTGGGGTTCGCTCGGTATCATCTACAATACTCTGGGGAATACTTATGGCGTGCCGGTTAGCATCACGGTGTTCTATCGCGCTTTCTTCGCTGCCTTCGGCCTGCTTGTCTACCTGGGCCTGCGCCATCGCCCTTTGCTGGTGCTGCCCCGTCGCCAGTTGCCGCTTTTGATCGGCTACGCCCTGTTCGGCATCACCATCTTCTACAGCGTCTACGGCCAGAGTACCATCACCAACACGGTTGCCGTCGCCGCCGTGCTAATGTATACCGCGCCTGCGTTCGTCACCCTCTACTCCTGGCGCTTCTGGGGCGAACCGCTGGGCGGACGCAAGCTGGGCGCGTTGCTGCTCACCTTCGTGGGCTGCGCCTTGGTCGCCCAGCTATATACCGCCGCGCAGATGAACTTCAACTGGCCGGGTCTTGCCCTCGGCCTCGGCTCCGGGGTACTGTATGCCCTATACACCATCTTTGCCAATCACGGACTGCGTAACGGCCTTGCGCCGCTTACGGTGGTCTTCTACGCGCAGGCGTTCGGCGTAATCGGGCTGCTCACCGTGGTCATATTCAGCAGCGGCGGCATCGGCAGCCTGTTCGCCGCTGGCCCGCACTGGCAGGCGTGGCTGCTGCTGCTAACCGCTGGGCTGTGCAACACGCTGGCGGGGGCGGGCTTCTACATCAACGGTCTGACCCGCATCGAAACCGGCGCAGCCAGCATCACCTCCACCTTCGAGCTAGTCTGTGCCACCGGCTTTGGCTTCATCTTTCTTGGTCAGGCGATTGATATATGGCAGGCGCTGGGTGGCGTGTTGGTCATCGCCGCGCTAGCCTTGTTGGCGCGGCGGTAGGCACAGGGCATGAGGCATGAGGCATGAGTGAAAAGCCTCCCCTTTGGGCTTATTCTTACCCACAAATGTTGAAAGGCAATAGCGGTGGGGGATAAGCCGCCGCTTGCTGAGTTACCGAGGGTTAGGAGCGCAGCTCCGAGCGGTGGGGCGCATCAATGCTTATCGAAAGCTCTAGTGCGGCAATGTGGGCAATGATCGCAGCGCACCCTGGCGGCAGGAGACTATCTCACTATCCTTGATGCGGTGCAACTAGGGCGCAAACCCTGGCATGAGGGGCGTTGCAACAAAGGGCTGCGCCCCCAACCCCCAGTAACTCGGCACGCCGCCTGCTTTCTTGCCGCCTCGTACTATCTGCATTGTAAGCAATTATCCAACTCAAACCTCAAACATCCAAGCCTCAGCACTGTCAGGGATGGGCAGTGGGCTTGAGGAACTTGCCTGCGCACCAGCCGCTCTTACCATTTGCACTTGGCAAGTTGTCTACCTGCCACCAGGTGTAACCACCTGCTTGCTTTGGTCCGCCGATGATATGCACCACTGCGCCGCTGGTCAACTGATCTACGACCGCGCCTGTGGTACTGGCCTGGTCACGCACATTAAGCCCGTTGGTGCCGCTCACCATCGCGTAGCCGCCCACGGCCAGTTCGCTGGGCGGCTGATTGGCAGCAACGCTGGGGGTTGGGGTTGCTATGGGTAGAGCCGGGGTGGGAGTATCAACCTGCACCAGCGTGGGTAGGGCGGTGAGGGCGGCAGTGGCAGTGGCGGTGGGCTGTGTGCCAATGTGGATAAAGCCAAGGTTGACGCTGGGCAGTCCATGCGACTTGAAGTACAGGAAGCCACCGCCACCCAGCAGCAGGATCAGCACGATCAGCACCGGCAACCAGGGCCGCGCCAGGATGAACACCTTGAACTTCTCCATGCCGGTTAGTGGCACTGCGGAGACGGTGCGGGCGGCATTCTCCACCTCGGTAGGGGTGGTGGCGGGGATGGCGCGGCGAGGGCGGCCACCGCGCAGGCGAGGACGGTTGGGGCTGGCATCGTTGGGCGAGGGTGCTGGCGAACCGGCGGGGCGCAATACGGCAGGCGGGCCGGGGGCAATATCCAACCTCACACTACGGCCTGGTCGCAGCGGTCCGCTGCCATTGACCGGCATGGTGGTAGTTGTGCGTGGATCGGCATCCACCCCCTGCCTCATGCTGGCAAGCTCGGCCTGGCTTGGCCCAATCATAGCCGCCTCGCCTGCAGTTACCCCCGGTTCGGCGGTGGCGACTGCGCCATCTTGCTCGGACAGCGCATCTTCCCGCGCCCGTGCCATTTCCTTCTCGCGGCGAGTCAAGGCCGGTCGCCCCGTCTGCAATACCAACGGCTCCCAGTAGTTGACCGAGCCGAAGCCACGCGAACAGCCCAGCGTATCTTCCTCAACTAGATGATTGGTATTGCGATCATAGAGCAACGGGTTGCGGCACCAGCCCCGCTTGCGTAGCGGTGACGGCTCGTAGTGGCGACAGGTCGCGCACTTCTTGTCCTTCACCTCAGCATTGTGTACCAGGTTGTTGCCCGCCATAACCGCTTCCCCTTATCTAGCCCGTTCATATCGCCCACATTCTAGCATACCCATGTGCTTGCGTCAAGCATGGATCAGGGTTTGGATGAGTTACAAGTAACTTGATAAACGTAGAGGGCGGACGGTGGCCCGCCCTGGTGAGCCTGGCTTGGTTTGTCGCCACCCCATGTTTCGGCTGGTGTAGTATAATCAGGGCATGAGTGATACCCCACGCCCACCCGCGCTGCCCCTTCGCAAGCAGCCCCACGCCCTGGCCTGCACCTTGGCGCTGGCCCTGCTGCTGCTGGCCCTATGCTGGCTGGCGGGGGCGACCACCTACACCAACCCGCAGCAGCGTAGCGCCGGTGTCTACGAATACAATCGGCAGATTACGCACGGCTATCCCTTTGTGGGCCTGACCGAAAGCAGCCGTATAGTCTATAGTCCGACGCATGGGCAAATCACCCAGAATGGCGAAACTGCCTACGGCTGGCAGCCCGGCGCGTTGCTGCTCGATGCTCTGCTCTGGATTGTCATCGCCGCAGCAAGCTACTGGCTGATTAGCGATCTGTTCGCCAGAGTGCGTAGTAGATAGGCCGTACCTTCTACCTTCTACCTTCTACCTTCCACCTTCTACATTTGCAATAAGGAGTGACATGAAAGCAGAAATACTCTCGATTGGCACCGAACTGCTGCTTGGCGATATTACCGACACCAACGCTAGCTGGCTGGCGCAGCGGCTGGCCCCGTTGGGCATTGACCTGTACTACATCTCGCAGGTGGGCGACAACGTGGGGCGGATTAGCGAAACGGTAGCCCGCGCCCTGGGCCGCGCCGATCTGGTGATTACCACTGGCGGTCTTGGCCCTACCAGCGACGACCTGACCCGCGAGGCGCTCGCCGCGGTGATGAGTGAGCCAATGGTGGTGCAGGCAGAGCTTGAGCAGCAGTTGCGCGACCGCTTCGAGAAGCGTGGCGTGACCATGCCGCCATCGAACGTGAAGCAGGCCACCCTGATCTCCTCGGCCCGCATCCTGCCCAACCCGATCGGCAGCGCTCCCGGCTGGTGGACGCAGCCGCAAGCGGGTCAGTTCGCCGGGCGCATCATCGTTTCGATGCCCGGCGTGCCGTTCGAGATGAAGCGGATGTGGAGCGAGGAGGCGGAGCCGCAACTGGCACAACTGGGCAGCGGCCTGATACATTCGCTGACCATAAAGACGGTGGGCATAGGCGAGTCGGCGGCGGAGGAGATGGTGCGCCACCTGATGGATGGCAGCAACCCCACGCTTGCGCCCTACGCCAAACCGGACGGCGTTCACCTGCGGGCGACTGCGAAGGCCGCGACCCGCGCTGAGGCCGAGGCGATGGTTAACGCGCTGGCCGACCAGGTGCGGGCGGTGCTTGGCCCTTACATCTATGGTTACAACGACGAGACGCTGGAGCAGGCAGTGGGCAAACTGCTGCTGGAACACGGCATGACGCTGGGAACGATGGAGAGCTTCACTGGCGGGCTGATTGCCCACAATCTGACTAATGTGGCGGGCAGCAGCAAGTGGTTCAACGGCGGCATTGTGGCCTACCAGAACGAACTGAAGGAGCAGATGGGAGTGCCTGCTGAGATTATCGCGCAGCACGGGGTAATCAGCGCCCAGTGCGCGGCGGCAATGGCGACGGCGGCGCGGCAACGCACCGGCGCGAATATCGGCATTGGCACGACCGGCGTGGCTGGTCCCGACGAGCAGGAGGGCAAAGCGGCTGGCACAATCTTCCTTGGCATAGACTTCGATGGGCGGGTACGTACCATCGAGCAGTTCTACAAATACCCTCGCGCCGAGGTCAAGCGGCTGGGAGCGATGGCCGCCGTGAATATGGTGCGGCGGGCGTTGCTGCGGCTAGACGCTTGAGTGCTGAGGTTTGAGGTTTGAGGTTTGAGTTGGATTCACTGATGGCCGATGCCGACCCACAGAATCCTACACAACTCGTCGCGGCGCACCTCGCGGGTGGGGGCGAAGTGGTCAATGTCCACCCCGATGACAACCTGGTTGGCGTAGGCGGTTTCGACGAACAGGTAGCCCCAGTAAGCGGGCGGCACATCGGCGAAGGTCGCGCCGCTGGCCGGGGTGCTAATCGGCAACCCCCGCGCCATCACCACCAGCTTTGCCACCTGAGCGCGGTTAATAGTATCGTTGGGCGCAAAGCAGGGATAGAATTGCCCCCGAACCGCGCAGGTGTAGGCATCCAGCCCACTGATTGCGGCATGGGCCACGCCGGTCTCGATATAGGGGTAGGCATAGTAGCTGGGCGGCACATCGCTGAAGGTGGGGGCGACAGGCGTAATCAGCGTCCAGCCGAAGCCGAGGGTCAGCATCTTGGCGAACTGGGCGCGAGTGGCGGGCAGACCGGGGCCGAAATGGGCGGTATCCACCCCGTTAACCACGCCGCTACAGTTCAGCGCGTGGATCGAGCCGTAAAAGACGTTGCCGTTGGTGTCCACGAACGGGTTGGCGCAATCGGTTGGGGTCAGGCTGAGGATTGGGGTGGCGCTTGGGATGGGTGCAGCGGTGGAGGAGGGGGTTGAGGTGGGTGGTGTGCCAGTTACGGTAGGGGTGGATGTTGCGTGGGGCGGCGGAGTGTTGGTGTTCATCGCCGTTGGGGTGGGTATGGGAGTAAGCGGCACACTATCCGGCGGCATCACGAAGCTGTACATCTGGTAATGAAACTCGCTCCAGGTAGTGTTGGGCGGGTCGCTGGTCGCCACGAACTCGACTCTGATCGTAACTGCCGACTTGCCCGTCGTCATGGCAGCCGGTAGGGGAAACTCCTCCTCGCGCCAGCGGCGGGCATGGCCGTCGCTATCAGTGCGGTTCGATGCGCCCGCCGTGTACCATACCCCGGCGAACTGGCCGTCAACGTAGAGGTTGGCCCGCTGGTTGGCAATTGCGCTGTCAAACTTGCGGCGCAGGAACGCGCCAACGTTGTTGGGGTCGAGGGCCATAGTGAAGGTGCTGACCGTGGTCATCGTAATGCCGGTGTCGCTGGTGGCCGCGCTATGCACCGGATATTCGTAGGCGGCGGTTAGGGTGTAGTCGCTCTGGCTGGGTGACTCGTAATGGTGGACAGCGCGGCTATCGCTATCTGCGATGGCGAAATCGTCGCTCAGGATCGCGGTCTGTACTGGCGTGCCATACCAGAGGACGACGGCGCGGTAAGGGTGATCGTTGACTTCATCCCTCCCGCCATGCTCCCAGCGCAACACCATATGGCGGTTAAAGGGGATGGCATCGGCAATCAGGAATCGGTATAGGGCCGCGCCGTCCACATTCGCGCCAGGTGGGTTGTTGACGCTGCTGGGCAACCCCCCCAGGGGCAGCGAGGTTTGCACTCCGCCATTCCAGTAGTTGCCGCCCATCCCCCACTCCTCACTGCCAGTGACCTGGATTTGCGGCGTGTTGTTGTCGTCAATGAAGAAGTGGGGATCGCCTTCCAGGGTGTGGTCGGGGGCAGTGAAGTTGACTACCGTGCCGACTACCTTGCCGCTGCCGCTGACATCGAGAAAGGTCATGTCCTGACCGTTGACCGGCTGCGGCACGTTGGTGTAGCTGGCGTGGAACTTGCCCCACCAGCCTGGTGGGTCGGTGAAAGGCTCGTAGCGCACGCTCCAGCCCACGTTGCTGATGGTGGTAGTGGTGACGGCGGTGAGCGCGATGCGGGCGGTGGCGGTGAAGGGCATCGGCCAGTAGAGGTTGAAGTCCATGTAGCTGCTGCCGTCGCCACCCGCGTTGGCCGCCCAGCCCTGCACCAGTGCGCGGCCCGCTGGCTGGTACACCCCCGCGCCATCGCCGACTACGAACTTAAGTGGCGCGTCCACGCTGGGGCTGCTCTCGCCATCCCAGTAGATCCGCAGGCGGGCATTGCCAAAATTAGCCATCTCCGCGTAAGGCACATGAAACTTGAGGGCGCGAATCTGGCTGGGGCCGCTGAGGTTAGCAATGGTGGTCTCGCTGCTGCCCACATTGACGCTGCCGCTCTGGCTGTAGATGTTGGTGGGGGCAATATCGCTGCCCGCCTGTCGCAGCAGGCTGACAACATCGCCCACCGGCTCGTTGCCACTCCAGGTAGTTAGCGGCGTGCCGTAGGGGAGCTTGCGATAGAGCGCGTAGAAGTTGCCGTTGGCGTGCAGCGCAGTCCACATCATGCTCTGCTGAAAGGGGATGGCGGCGGCCACGATGCTGCTGCCCTGGCTCTGGCTAGGGTTGATCGAAAGCGGGTAGGGCATCGTCCGCGCTGGGAAGCTGCTGGGGTTTATCTGCCCTAGATCTGCAGTGTTGGCTCCCGCGATCAGGTTGCCGTCGAGGTAGAGGTTCCAGGGTTGGCCGTAGTTCTCCTGCATCCGCATGAAGGCGACGACCGCTGGGCCGGTCTGCTCAAATAGTACGGTCTCGCCATCGCTCAACTGGCGCTGCGGGTGGCTGGCATCGGCATTGCTGCCGCCCGGATCCGCGCTGGTTTGTCCCCAGATACGGTCGCCGACTTCCAGGTAGGAGAGCTTGTCCCAGTAGCGATAGGCATCGAGGCCGAGGTGGAGCGGCGGCGCGACCCCGCCATAGGTGGCTGGGGTGGGCGGTGGGGCGGGCGCAATATTGGTGGCGTGGGTGGGGGGTGAGGTGGGCGCAACAATGATCACTGCATTACCACTCTCACCTCGTTGCGCGACAATCAGCGCGACCGCCCCTGCTATGATCAACGCCGCAAAACCCGCGATCAGCCTACCCCGTCGTTTACCCATACTACGCCCCTCCATATTTGGCTTGTGACTTGCGTATCCGCAAGCTGCTGCCTTTATTATACACGCTTTGTCAATGCTGATCTGCGCTTGCCAAAAGTTGACATCGTAATGTCTTAGTGCTACAATTCCAGCCGTCTGCAACACCGCTGTGCTGTCTTCAACTAACCGAGGTGGAAAGAATCTTATGCCCGATACTAAGAATATCCACAACCCCGAACCTGATGCGCTAGCCGCTACCATGCAGCAGGTGTTCGATGCGTTGCCCATCGGCGTGATGATTGTTGATGCCGACAGTTATAAAATCGTGAGCATCAATCACACCTACGCGCATTTTCTGGAGGGAGCGCCGATCAACCAGAACCTGGTCGGCCAGACGATTATCGAGGTTGGCGCTACCGCACCGACATTCGCGGTTATCCGCAGCGTAGTTGCCAGCGGCAAGGAAGTAACCGTCGAGGAGTTCGCCTACGACGGCTTCGCCCGGGGTCGCACCTACTGGCGCTGGGTTGCCACGCCGCTGCAAGATGATGGCCGGACTGTCTATGTGGTGATTACCGCTGAAGAAATGACAGCGCGGGTGGTTGATCGGCAGAACATGGTCACCTCGCTGACCGAAGAACAGCGGCTACGCGACGAGAATCGCCTACTATACGAGGTTAGCAGTCGGCTCAGTTCCACTATCGCGCTTGAGCAGATCTTGCAGGATGTAGTCAATCAGGTCAGCGAGTTGGTAGCCGCAGAATGGGTCACTGTGCTGCTCTGGGACGAGCAACTCGATGGTCTGCGTGTGGGAGCCGTCTCCCGTATTCCTTCCGACCAAGACCCCAACCTCGAACTCGACTATATTATCCCCCTGGGCAAAGGTGTAAGCGGGCGCACCTTCAGCGAGGGTAGGGTTATCGAAGAACTGAATTATCAGCAAACTAACGCACCTGCATTGCTGAAGGAGCTAACCGAGCGAGAGCAAATAGGCTCCTATCTAGGAGCGCCGATCAGCTACGCTGGGCAGAAGCTGGGGGTAATTACTCTGGGTCGGCAAGAACCCACCCCGTTTGGCAGCGCCACAAAGAGCCTGATCCTGTTGCTGGCCGAGCAAATCGGTGTGGCGCTTACCAGGGCGCAACTCTATAGCGATACGCGGGAGAAGGAAATGCGCCTGCGTGAACTGCTAGCGATTGATGAGCGTATAACCACCACGTTGCTTGAGGTGGCGGCCATGGTGGCGGGGGCGGTTACACAAGAACAGATTATGACAAGGGTAGTGGGGATGCTACCTGGCTTTATCGGTTGTGACCGCGCCAGCATTACTCTATACGATGCAGAGGAGAACGTCAGTCGGCTCGGAGCGGCCAGCGGCATAACCCCGGAGCAGGAGCGGATTCTACAAGAACAGCCATCCGCACCAGTTGATCTCACTGAGCCGCTCACCTATCGGCTAATTGTTGAACACCAGGCGGTAATCATCAATGCCGAACAGATTGGTGAGGATAACCCTTTCAATATTCAGAGCGCGATGTTTGTGCCAATGGTGGCCCGCGAGCGGGTGCTGGGCTTCATCGGTCTCGATCAGGCAGAGGCGGCTCACCACTTCACCGAGGTGGAGCAGCGTTTGATGCAGGGTATTGCTGATATGATCGCCCTTGCTTTGGAGAACGCTGCGCTACTAGAGTCTAATACCCGCGCTGCCAGTCTGGTCGAAGCCAATCGGCTAAAAGACGAATTCCTGGGCATCGCCAGCCACGAATTGAAAACCCCGATGACCACCATCCAGGGCTACGTGCAGGTGCTGCGCCGCCGCGCCAGTCAGGAGAACATGGATAAGGCGGCGCTTATTCGCGTGGTGGACACCATCAACGACCAGACGCGGCGGATGAACCGCCTGGTTGACGAATTGCTCGACATATCGCGCATCGAAGCGGGCCGTCTGGAGATACACCGTGAGGTGGTTGATCTGGAGCAATTGCTGATTCAGGTAGTGGAACAGCAGCAGATGACCAACGACCAGGTTGCTATCCACCTGCGGGTAGGTGAAAATGCCACGCACCTGAAAGTTGTGGGCGACGAAGCCCGTCTGCAGCAGGTGGCGCTCAATCTGCTCTCCAACGCGCTCAAGTATTCACCCGAAGGTGGTAGCGTAAGCGTCGGCTTGCAGCGCGAGGATAACGCAGCGGTGGTCAGTGTGCGCGATCAGGGTGTGGGTATCAGCGAGGAGGAACAGGCCCACCTGTTCGAGCGTTTCTTCCGCACTGAGGGGGCGCGACAGAGCGGCGTGAGCGGCCTTGGTCTGGGCCTTTATATCGCTAGCAGTATCGTGATGCAGCATGGCGGCAGAATGTGGGTGGCGTCGCAGCCCGGCCAGGGTAGCGCATTCTTTTTCAGCGTGCCGCTGGCGCACGACTAGCGGTGGCCGACCTTATACTGGCCTCATCATCGCCCCGTCGCCGTGAACTGCTGGCCGCGCTGGGCCTCCCTTTCACCGTTCATCCCGCCGACATTGATGAAACGTTGCTTGCTGGCGAACTGCCCCATCCCGCCGTTATGCGCCTGGCCTCGGCCAAGGCTGACGTAATCGCCGCTCGATTCCCCACCGCCATCGTCCTCGCCGCCGATACGTTGGTGATAGATCCGCCCAGTACCATCCTCGGCAAGCCGCCCCACCTAGATGCCGCCCGCGAGATGTTGCGCCGCCTGCATGGGCGCACCCACCAGGTAATCACCGCCGTTGCCCTCCGTCGCCCCGGCGCAACCGAACTAACCGTTGTCAGCACTACGGTGCGGATGCGCGAATACGGCGATGCTGAAATTGAATCCTACGTCGTCAGCGGCGACCCGCTGGACAAAGCGGGCGGCTACGCCATCCAGTACCACGACTTCCACCCGGTTGCTGCGATAGTCGGCTGCTACACCAACGTGGTCGGCTTGCCGCTTTGCGTTGTCTATCTCGCGCTCCGCAACATCGGTCTGCAGCCTGATGTCACTGCCCTGGCTCTCTGCAACGCATATGGCAACCACTGCCCGCTGGCAAGCTCGATGATCATGTGATGGGGCTGGCGCATATCGCGCCAGCCCCAATCTGCAATCTACAATCTACAATCTGCAATGGTCAGAAGTGAACGAACACAGTCGTGCCGATGTCAGTGAAGTTGTAGTATATCCACTTGGCCGCTGGGGTAGTCATGTTGACGCAGCCGTGGCTCATCTTCGTGCCGAAGTTATCGTGCCAGAAGGTGCCGTGGAGAGCCTCACCGCTGGGGTTGAAATATTGAGGATAAGGCACGTCCTTGAGATCATACCAGCCAGGCACACCTGGTCCCGAACCGGGGTCAGGGTTCTTCATCTCCTGTTTCTCCAGCCGATAGTAGATCTTCCAGTAGCCAACATCGGTGGTATGGGTGAACGCGCCGCTGCTGATCAGGGTGTGCATCACCTCAGTCTGGCCGTCGAAGGCGGTCAGGCTCTGCTGGGTTAGGTTGACATCAATCCAGTGGCCGCTCATCCGGTATTGTGGCTGTGGCACCACGATTGGCTCAATCAGCGTGACCAGGCTGGAATGGACGTAGTAGACCTGATCCCGCTCCGGCGGCTTGCCCACAATGTACCAAACGTTGTTGCCATATACGCTCGTGCCAGTAACGGAGCCATAAACCATCACCTTGCGACCATATCCCCACCAGGTAATCAGCGCTGCGTTGGAATTAGGCGCGACGCGGATATTGCCGCCCTTCATCACTCCCAGCATGATGCCTTGCGCGTTTGCTACGGTGGGAACGCGGTAGGGATACTCAGTTTTGATCGTGGTGGTGACAATCTGCGGCACCGGGGTGGCTGTAGAAGTTGGCACTGCGGTGGCAGCAGGCGCGGGAGGCTGCTGGGTCGGCTGATTGGACGCAGCGGGGGAGCTGGCTGGGGTAGTAGGCGGGGGCGTGCCGCTATAGGCTTGCAGGTAGCTGCCCGCCGCCCAGCCGCTAATGCCCTGATAATCGACTGGATACCACTCGTAGCTAGGCGCACCCGTAACAGTGGCGGGTTGACCTTGCTTCATGATGGTAACGTTTGGGTAGCTCATGCCGTCGCCACTGTGCATATACAGGTCAACCGTCGAACTGACCTGCTGCCCGATGGCGAACCCTGCTATCTGAGCGTGGCTAGACGAGCCGAGCGCGATGGAACCAATTAGCAGCGCCAGGATGAGCAGCCCGCCCCCTGCGCCGTGATAGAGTTTTTGATGCTTCTGCATTGCCGTCCTCCCTGATTACTATGACCCTAGTTGTCGTGGTTCATTATAACACAGCACGAGCAAACAATCAATGATTCTGTATACGTTGGGTGTGCGTCACATTCTTGCAACGTATGTGTGGCGTAGGGGCGGATTGCGTCCGCCCTGGTTTGGGTATGCAAGAACGTGACGCGCACCCGTATACGTTTATAACGATGAAATGTCCCTTACGTAACTCGAACCAGACCGCCAGTTCGTCCAGCGGCTTGCGCGGACGACGCTTTGGATCGGCGGCGGCGTAGCCTATAGTTAGCAACGCATGGGGCTGCCAGTTGGTTGCAAGCCCCAATGCGGCAACCACCACATCAGGGCAAAAAAGCGGAGCGCAGACCCAGCCACCGTCCAGCCCCAGCGCGTAGGCGGTGAGCAGGATGTTCTGCGCCGCTGCGCCAATGCTCTGCACCGCCATAGTCGCCTCCGCCGCCTGCCGCTGTAGGTCGGGGTAGACATCAAGTTCCGCCAAGTAGAGGCAGGGGACAATGATCATAGGAGCGCCGAGGATGCGGGCGCGGGACTTCGCCAGCCGCAGGTTGACTACCGCTGCGTCCTCGCCATCCATTGCCAGATTGCGCCGCCACTCCACGCCCATCGCCTCAGCCAACCGCGCCTTCACCGCCGCGCTGGTGATCACCGCGAAGCGCCAGGGCTGGCGACCATGCGGCGATGGCGCCCAGCCGCCCGCCTCGATTAGCTGCTCCACCACTTCCCGCTCTACCGGACGGTCAGTGTACTGTCGTACTGAGCGTCGCCCCCGCACCAGCGCAGGCCAGGGCAGCGCGGGGCGCACGATTTCGTCAACCGATAGCTCGGCGGACGCGAACCAGCTACGTAGCCGCTGCGGGGTGAGCGCGATCACCGGCTGTCGCTCAATCGCCATTGTCCGATACTGCGGATATTTGTCGCGCAACGCGGCTACTGCTGCTTGATGATCTGCGCTGTCCACCTCCAGCAACGTAGCCTGCCCCCGCATCTGCACCCACGCCAGCCTGCGCCAGTCATCACTATAATAGTCTACAAGCAGGGCGGCTTCAGGGTTGGCGAGCAGGTTACGCACTCGCTGCAACTCAATAGGCGCGACCCGCTTGGGCTTCTCATCCAGCGCAATGTAGGCGCGTTCTTCATCCCAGGCAAAGCAGACCGGCACGATATGGGGGTTGCCACGCTGGTTGGTGGTAGCGAAGCGGGCCACCCGCGCCGCCTGCACCAGTGCAGCGGCGCGAGGGTCGAGCGGATCAACCATGGCGCAACTCCGGTATCACCTCGCTGGCGATGCGGCGCACCGTGTCCCAGTGTTCGCGCTCCGGTAGGTCGAACACAAAATCGCTGATGCCCACCGCACTGTAATCAGCGACGAAGCGGCGGAAGGTATCTATGTTCTCAAGGTTATGCCCGCCTGCCGAAAGCTGCCAGCAAATGTTGAGCGGGTCGCGGCCAATCGCTCGGCAATTCTGCTCCACCTGCGCGGACATTGCGCTCACTTGCTCAGTCGAGGTTTCGCCGCCCAACGTATCCCATATATCGGCATACTGCGCCACGATCTTGAGCATCTTCGGCCCACTTGCGCCAATCACGATGGGGATGTGCTGCGCTGGCTTTGGCGCAAAGGGCGCTTCGTGCAGCTTATAGTATTTACCCTCAAAGTTGCTATGCTGGTTCTGCATCAGGCTGTCAATCACCGCCATCGCCTCGGCAAATCGCTCCACTCGTTCCTTCAATGGCGGGAAGGTGATGCCGTAAGCATCGTGTTCTCGCTCGAACCAGCCCGCGCCCACCCCGAAGTTGAGCCTGCCCCCGCTGATGGTGTCAACCGTCACTGCCTGCTTCGCTAGCACAGCAGGGTTGCGATAGGTGTTACCCGTCACCAGAATGCCGACGCGCACTCGGCTGGTATGCGCCGCCAGTCCCGCCATCAGCGTCCATCCATCGAGACACGGCCCATCCTCGCTGCCATAGAGGGGGATGAAGTGGTCAAACACCCAGGCTGAATCCAGGCCGAACTCGTCGGCCAGCTTGAAGCCATCGAGCAGAAACTGCCAGTCGCGCTGATGCTGGGCGATCAGCACACCGAAGCGCAAAGGCTGACGTGGACTTGTCATATATATTATCTCCTTGTGGGGCAAAAGGTTGGGGGCCGGGAATGTAGAGTGTAGAATATTAGAGATACTCAGCACTCAGCACTCAGCACTCAGCACTAGGCTGTAGGCCATTTCAGGTTGGGGATAACCTCGCGGCCATAGGCGCTGATGAACGCCTCCTGGTTGCGGCCTACGTTATGGACATAGACCTCGGTGAAACCCAGGTCAATGAAGTGCTGAATGTGGGCCGCATGGGCGGCCAAATCAGCGGACATGAACACGCGACCCACAAAGTTCTCAGCGCGTACCAGTTTGGTCATTGCCTCGAAGTCTTCGGGGTTGCGAATATCACCTTTCGGGAAGTTCATCCCCCCGTTGGGCCACTCGCGCACCGCCTGCTCGGTGGCCGCTGCATCACTGTCCGCCCAACTGACGTGCAGTTGCAGGATGCGCGGCATGGCAGCGGCATCCTTGCCCGCCTCGCGTGCGCCCTTCTCGAATCGCTCGATCAGCATCTTGATTTTCTCGTCCGCCGCGCCCACCGTGATCATGCCGTCGCAGGTCTTGCCGGTGCGCTCGGCGTTGATCGGCCCGCTGGTCGCCACATAAATAGGGGGCGGCGCGGGTGGCAATGTGTACAGTTTCGCGCTCTCTAGCTTGAAGTAAGTGCCGCTATACTTCACCAGTTTGCCGCTGAACAGCTTGCGGATCACCTCGATGGCCTCGCCCAGCATCTCCCCTCGCACCGGCGCTTCCGGCCAGTAGTTGCCGGTGATATGCTCGTTGAGCGCCTCGCCCGCGCCCAGACCGAGATAGAAGCGGCCCGGGAACATCGCCTCCAACGTAGCCGCCGCCTGTGCGATAATCGCTGGGTGGTAGCGATAGCCGGGCGGAGTTACGCCGGTGCCGAAGCGCAGCCTGGTGGTAGCGCCCAATGCGCCCATCCAGGCCCAGACGAACCCGGCCTGCCCCTGCGATGGCACCCAGGGGTGAAAGTGATCGGAGGCCATCACCGCGCCCCAACCATCCGCCTCGGCCTGCTGGCAATACTTCAGCAGGTCGGTAGGGGTAAACTGCTCGAACATCGCCGCATATCCTATTGTACCCATTTCTGATTACGCTCCTTTATGTGCATCCTTTTATATCGGTCAACACCTGGTCTTACAGTCAAGGCTATTATAGTGCCTGCAATGCGTCAGGGTCAAGCTGATGCGTGGCTATTGTTGCCATCCCATCGCAACTTTGGTAGAATGTTGCCACACTGCCAGAGGTTGGCGATAACGTCACTTTGTTGTGGAGGATGAAGCAGAGATGAGTAAGGCGAAGAAGGGCAAGCAGCGCAGCAACGCGCCAAAGGGCAAGCAGGCTTACGAAGTGCAGCAAAATATTGCCGCCCGACTGGCGCGGCGAGAGCAGCAAGTCGCCTCGCACGCTGAGGCTAACCGAAAGATTGCTACCCAGTTTGCCGCCCAGTACGCCCTCGATGCCCATACCGCCTCCCCTACCAGCATCGAACAATTGCGCCCTTTGCAACGCCAGTTCGAGTATCTAATCCGCGCTGGCGATTATAGCGGGGCGTTGGCAGTGCTGGATCAGGTGGTCGAGGTGAAGGAGAATGGGGATAGCGTTACCTTTGTTGACAAGCTGCGTCGGCTTTCATTTATACAAAGCAGCGACTTGCTAGCTCAACTGCTCGTGCCAGCCGCCGCTCCGCAGCTCGGTCTTGAGCGAATGGCCGAGTTGTTGGGCAAGCTGAACCTGTGGAGCGTGCCACTGCTGATTAGTAGCAATGCTAACATTGTCGCGGTGAATAGTAAGATGTTGAGCTTGTTCGAGCAGGCGGAACATAGGCAGGGCATGATCCTCGCACTGGAGGAGTTGGTCAATCATTACATCGCTCACGACGAGGCCCAACCCGCGCTCGATTACCAGCAGCGCATGATGCAGTTGGCGGAGCAAACTGGCAGCCGCGTTGAAATCATCAGCGCAGTTATGACCCTCGCCTACATCTACACGATGCTGAAACGGCCCGCGTTGGCAGCGGAGCAACGGGCGCGGATTGACCAGATGATCGCCGAGGCTAGCGATGTGCAGGATAAACTGGCGATAATCGTCGAGGTGATGGGGTCTTCGCGCCTCGGCGACAGGTGGACCCGCGATTACGTGCCTATGGCAATCGAACTCGCATCCCAGGTAGACATCAACAACCTTGATTACGATACCGCAATGTGGGTGGCTTCGTTCTATCGCAGCGCCGAACGCAACGAGGAAGCGGTGCCATATCTGCTGTGGGCGGCTGACCTTGCCGAACAGAGCGGGAATAATGGTGGAGTTTACAGTGCGCTATCCCAGCTAAATGAGTTGTATGAAGATTTGGTGCGTGGCGCTGAGGCGTTTGATACCTTGCTACGGATGGAGCGGGTGAGCGAACCGGCGCTTAAACCCAGCCTGCGACTATGCATCATCGAGGACGGGATAAAGCTGAGTCGCTGGGATGATGTGCTAGCTTATACCGAGCAACTCTGGGAGGCAACCGGCCAAACCGCTAGCGGACACGAACAGACGCAGTTGCTGGTTTGGCTGATCGCCATTTATCGTGGCCTGGGGCGGGAGCAGGATGCGGAGTTCTACTGGCAGCGGTTGCAAGGTATGATCAGCGCCGCCGACTCTGGGTTCACAAAGATAGATTTGCTGCACCACCTTAGCCACCAGGCGCTGGAGGCACGGTTGCCTTATATCACCCTCGACACCAGCTTCATGCTGGACAAGCTGACTGAAGCGAACAATGATCCGCTGATGCGTATCACCGCGCTACGCGATCGGGCGGAGGCTTATGTAATGCTAAAGCAACCTGAACTGGCGTTGGCGACCTGGCATGAGGTGATCAATCTGGCCGAGGAGAACGAAGAAGTAACGACTGTAGCGGTTACGCAGGTCAACATCGGCCAACTATACGAGACATTGGGCAACGATGAGCAGGCGCTGGAATACTACCAGCAAGCCGCGCAGCAGTACGATGAAATCGGCGAATACGAAGATCAAACCGAAACGCTCGAACTGGTCGCCAGC
This sequence comes from Chloroflexia bacterium, assembly GCA_038230695.1. Taxonomy (GTDB): domain Bacteria; phylum Chloroflexota; class Chloroflexia; order QHBQ01; family QHBQ01; genus QHBQ01. Next base: position 7,278 of record JBBRMT010000022.1, on the reverse strand, counting down.
ATACAGGATAAGCTGCACCTGCACGACGAAGCCGCTGCCACTCGCCTGAAGATCAATGAGATCGAGGACGAGGGCGCTGGCGTTGAGGACGACACCCTCCCCCTACTGCGATTGAGTTTATCCTACTTGAACAGATCCCGCTCCGGTGGCAGCAGCAAATCGCGCATCGTGCCAGCGGCGGGCTGATACTGATAGCCGCGAATTACCGCCAGGGGGCGGGCATCTATCTTGCCCATCACCAATTCCGCCGCGCAGGCAAGCTCGTCGGCCACCGCCATAATGCTGGCGTGCATCTCGTAGCCGTGACTGTCAAACTGCCCACGATAGTCCACGATGGCGTTCATCCCTGCCACACCAATCGCCACGTTGACGATACCGTTGCGCCAGGGGCGGCCAAACGAGTCGCTGATGATCACCGGCACGCTAAAACCTGCTTTCGCGCTGACCACCTCATGGATGTGCCGCGCCGAGGCATCGGAATCCACGGGCAGCAGGCAGGCCACCTCGTAGCCACGCACGTTAGATAGATCTACCCCGGCGTTGGCACAGACAAAGCCGTGCCGCGTCTCGCTGATGATCAAGCCCAATGCTGGCACCATCCGCACGATGCGCACGCTCTCGCGCAGCACCACCTCGACCTGGCGGGGGTCTTTGCCACTGACGGCGGCAAAGCGCACCGCCAGGTCGGACGGCTCTACATCGCGGAAGTCTACCAGCCGCCCCTCCGCCTTGCTCACTATCTTCTGCGTCACCACCAGAATGTCGCCGGGGGCGAACTCGAAGCCGAGCTGCAAGATCAGAGCGGCCACATCGTCGCCCGGCTGTCCCTCCGGGTAGCCGTCCAGCGCGAAAACCTGCAAGCTGGGTGCGCTCATTGCCCATACTCCAATCGGGGCAGCACCTCGTTGACGAAGCGGGTGAGACCATCCAGCTTGGGGAAGCCGATGAAGCGAAACATGATGTGGCTGGCTCCCAGGTTGATGAACTGCTGCACCTCGGCGGCCACCTGCTCAGGGTTGCCCGCGATCATATGCAGGTCACTGCGATGGTGTATCTCGGCAGGGTCGTCGGCGATCTGCAAGAAGCCGTAGTAGGTCTGCTTGATTTCGTCGTAGTTGCGGCCTACCGCTTTGCAATGTTCCCGCAAGAACTGCTGCTTGCGGGCCATCTCCTCAGCGGGGCAGAAGTTGATGTTCCACCAGTCGGCGTACTGCGCCACGATGCGCAGCGTCTTCTTCTCGCCGGACGCGCCGATCAGCAGCGGGATCATCGGATCGGGGCGCGGTTCGCAGTAGGCGTTCTCGATGCTGTAATGCTTGCCGTGGAAGGTGGCCGGGCTGGTGGTGAACATCGCCTTGATGATCTGGCAGGCATCCTCAAGCTGCTCGATGCGTACCGAGGTGTAGGGGTAATCGTAGCCGTAAGCGCGATACTCATCCTCCTTCCAGCCCGCGCCCAGGCCGAGGATGAACCGCCCGCCGGTCAGCGCCTGCAAGGTGGCGGCCATCTTGGCGGTCAGCGCGACATTGCGATATCCCTGCCCCAGCACGATGTTGCCAAACTTGAGGTGAGGATACCTGGCCGCCAGATAGGTGAGCGTGGTCCAGCACTCGATCATGGGCCGATCACCCCATTGCAGGTGATCCTCCACCCATACGGTGTCGAATGGCGGCTTGAGCGCGGCGATGAACTGCTCGTTGCCCGCCATCAACTCCTGAAACGACTCGGTGCCTTCCTTTGCTGAAGCCGCGCCCTGGGGGCGGGCCGCCTGGGTGGTGAAGCCGAAGGTTACATTATTCTTGCCCATTGTTGATTATCCCTTCTGGTGTGGTGCGGCTGAAGGAAAGGCCGCCGCATTGCTGGTAGTCAATTTTTTGCCTGCCATAGATTAGGCTGGCTGCGAACGTATTGCTTGTAGCCAGTTGCACGAAATTTGACACCTAGATATTGAACTTCGTACAGCCCGCTCTTTGCCCCCTCAGCATCAACCTGCTCTTTGGTGCGGACAATATCCTGCAGCTCTTGCGGTGTTCCCCAGCCAAACAAATGGCCGTCCCTCTCTTCTTGGTAGCTATAATTGACATTGAAATGTACATCGGAGACATTTTCAAAGACCAATGTGCAAGGAGCGACCCAGAAAGAGAAGAAGCGATTCGGCGGTACTGGGTGTATCCACTGAAAGATGTAGTCAATATCGAAGATAATCTCCTTTTCTTCAAAGGCGGCGGCAAAGCCGTAAACGTGGGAGTCGTGCCAGCCCATCTGCTCGAAGTCGGCCTCAGTCCATATCCATTTTTCGGGTACGTAGGGTTCAATATCAGACATGGTTAAAGCTCCTTTGCAAGCGGGCGAAGCCAGCCAGCGGATTTGGGAAACGGATGAAGCGGATTTGGGCTGATTGGTCATTTGGTTAGAGACGACCAGCCAGCGGATTTGGGAAGCGGATGAAGCGGATTTGGGCTGGGCGGCTCGTCAAGATTGGTGGCTGGGTCGGCGTTGAGTTAGGCGAGGCTAGCAGAGTTTAGCGATAGCCCTTGTCTCTCAGCCAGAGGTCGTCATTTGGGTCGTAACGGCCCCAGCTTTTCGGCGGCAAGATGCGCTGCCAGTCCAGATGGCGTACCCCGAAGTTGATTAGCAGGCCGAGCGGTGCGCCAGTAAGTTGCATATAGCGCAGGCATTGTGCCAGCTCACGGTTATCCATGCCTCGGACTATGGCCTTTAGCTCAACGACCACCGTTTCTTCAACCAGGAAATCCAGGAAGTAGAGGCCACTCGGCTGCCCCTCGTAATACACCTCGACTGGATACTCGCGGGTAAACCTGATACCCAAGTTGGTGAACTCTATCTCCAGCGCGTTCTGATAAAGTACCTCGCGCAAGCCAGAGCGCAGTGTGGTATGAACCTTCATCGCCGCGCCGATAATATTGTAGGTAATATCCTGATGAGGCAGGCTTTCATCCAGCGCCATAGCAATCTCCTTATTCTAACGAGTTAGCGTCTGTTGACAAAAGCATTTTAGCATAACTTGTCGTCATGCCCAAGCAATGAGTAAACGCGCACAGTCACTACCCCAAATCCGCTTCATCCGCTTGCCAAATCCGCTGGCTGGCCGCTTCCCCAGCAATGGCGCGGCACCAACCCCAAATCCGCTTCATCCGCTGTCACAAATCCGCTGGTTGGCCGCACCTACTGCCTCCATATCCGGCGGCGTATCCAGATCGCGCTCGGTGCGTGGTGAGCGATAGGTAAAGAGTGGCACACCCGCCGCTATCGCCGCAGCCTCATGCATCTGATAACTGCCAGGGCCGAAGCGGAAGCCGATTGCGGACGGTGGGCGTAGCAGTAGCGCGTTGGTGCCGCTGCCGCTCCAGTCGGGGGCGATCACCACCGATGACCGCGTTGACATATCGCGCAGAGCGATGATGTCTTCGGGGCAGAGCAAGGGCAGGTCGGCGGGCAGAACCAGCAGCGCGTCGGCGTGTTGCTGCGCTGCCCACTCGCGGCCCAATTCCAGTGCGGCGTTCAGGTCGCCAGCATATTGCCGGATGGCGGCCACCCCCATCTCGCAGGCGATGGCGAACACGGCATCATCAGGGGTAACTACCGCCAGGCTAGTCACTACCCCGGCCTCGGTGACTACCCGCAGGGTGCGGCGCAGCATACTGGCAGCCAGCGCCACTCGCTCCTCTGGGTCGAGCGCCTCGCCCAGCCTGCTCTTGGCCTGCTCCAACTCCTTGACCGGCACGACGGCCACCAGCTGGGTTGGGATTGTAGATTGTAGATTGTAGATTGTAGATTCTACCTGCTGTTCCTGTCTCATGCCGGTTGCCTCGCTGCACATTGGCATCTCCGCGATGTGATGCTAGCTTATTGCCTGAATTATACCAGATCGGCAAAAAGCCCCCGGTGGTTGGGGGCTATTGTATTGTTCGTCTCTGGCTCTCACCGGTTTAGGATGCGGCTGGAAGATCGCTGTATATCTCGACCAGGTTGCCGTCGGGGTCGCGGAAGTGGGCGGTACGCATCCCCCAATCCGGATGGTTGGTCACTCCAGCGGCGCACTCTATACCCTGCGCCATTAGCAGCCGATAAGTTTCGTCCACATTATCTACCTCGAAGCACAGCAGCGCCTGGGGCTGGTACGTGGGGTTGGCGGGCGCTTCTGCCTCACCAAGTGCCGTCGCCATGCTTTGGCGGCGGTATAGCGCGATGTCGGTGGGGCCGGTGGCGAAGCTGGCGTACTCGCTGTTCTCATCACCGTTTTTACAGGTGAAGCCCATCACATCACGATAGAAACGGAAGCAGGCGGGGAGGTCGTTCACCAGCAGCCGGGTGGAGATGTATTTCATAGCATCCTTGCTCCTTTCTTTACGCTGTCTGACTCTGGTCGGGCTGCACGTTCAGGCTCTGGAATATCTCCAGCAGGTTGCCATCGGGGTCGCGGAAGTGGGCCACCCGTACCCCCCAGTCGGCGCGGTCAGTTGGCTCGGTTACTAGGGTTACGCCCTTGCCCTGCAGTTGCTGGCAGGTTTCGTCTACGCTATCCACCTTGAAGGACAGCATCCCCCCGTCCTGGGCATTACTTGTGGCAGGTGCATCGGCACGTCCGACCACGTCGGCCATGTATATCTTTCCGAACAGTTCGATGGCGGTCGCCCCAGTCTCGAAGTAGGCGTAGACATCCTCCTCCTTGCCCTCGCTGGGGTTGAAGCCCATCACGTCACGGTAGAAGCGGAAGCACGCCGGGAAGTCGTTCACCAGCAGCCGAGTCGAGGTGTATTCCATAGATTTCTCCTTTTTGTCTCAACGTTTACTCCAGGCACGCACCCACATTTGGTGCGCTGCTGGCATCATTGTAGCACAAATGTTCCGAAAATGCAATGGGCGGGCAGTAGCAATTTTACATAAGCATTACATTACCTTACATTAGATTTACATTAGCTTAATTTAGCTATAACAGAGTAGCGATAAGATGAGAGCAGTGTCATCTCCGGAGTGCACTCGGCAAGTGACCAGCGAGAATAGGATTAGCTACACAATAACAAGGAGGAGCATTTCCATGCAACCCGTTACCCACAAGACCCGGCGGCTGGCGGCAACGCTATTGACCGCCATCGTCACTATCAGTCTACTGGGCTTCAGCCAGCCCGGCGCAGCTTCGGCCAGCAACGGCAACTGTAACTTCAACTTCAGCGATGTACCCGCCAACCACTGGGCCTTTGGCGCTATTCAGTACCTCTACTGCACTGGCACCGTCAATGGCACCGATGCGACCCACTTCAACCCGAACGCGCCGTCCACCCGTGAGCAGTTCGCCAAAATCGTGGTGCTACTCAATGGCTGGGCGTTGCAGAACCCACCCACCCCCACCTTCAGCGACGTATCGTCGAGTAACATCTTCTACCAGTTCATCGAAACCGCCTACGCACACGGCGCAATCAGTGGCTTTGGTGATGGCGCCTTCCACCCCAACGCCCCCATCACCCGCGCCCAGATTTCCGTGATCATGGTACGGGCCAACGGCTGGAGCGGGCAGACTCCGCCAACGCCGGATTTCACCGACGTGCCGAGCAGCTATTGGGCCTACCAGTTCATCGAGGCGGCAGCAGGCAGTGATGTGGTCAGCGGCTACCCTGATGGCAGCTTCCAGCCCAACGCATTTGTTACTCGCGCCCAACTCAGCCGCATCCTCTACTCCTCGGTTGCTTCCAACCCGGAGAACAACGGCGATGTTAGCGTGGCGGATACCAGCCAGGACGAACCGCAAGCCCCGCCCGAAGGCGCTGATGCTGTCCTTGACGACAGCGGCTTCAGCGGACTGGCTGGCTACACCGCGCAGCCAATCAGCGCACCTGCAGCAGCAACTGAGCATAACCAGATCACCGCTGGCGCCATCACTGGCCTGACCACCGACAGCGTAAGCGGCAACCCGATTAGCGGCACCCTGATCATTGCCCATCAGGTCACTACCGAATGTTTCACCTCGACTGTCCACTTCACTACCACCACTGCCGCCGACGGCAGCTACAATCTGCCCGCTCCCGCTGGCACCTACTATCTGGCGGCCTACAATCCCAGCCAGCTTTATCCCCTCACCCACTACGGAGTCATCACCGTCACCGACAGCGTGACCATCACCGCCAGCTTCACCCTGAGCAAGGGCGCGAGCATCGGCGGCACGATTAGCGATAGCGCGACCAGCTTGCCAATCAGCGGGGCCAGCGCGTGGGCGCGAACCAACCCCATCAGTCGCGGCTTCGGCAGCTTCCGCTCCGACAGCAACGGCAACTACCAGATTATCGTCCCCGCTGGCACCTACTCCGCCTTTGCCCATAAGTTCAGCGACACCTACCCACGTGGCGCAGCCAGCAGTAACCCCTTCACTGTGACCGTCGGCCAGGTTATCACCAACGCCAATATCATGCTGAATAAGGGCGGCACCATCCAGGGTACGGTCACCGATGCTAGCACCAACCAGCCGCTAGCCTGCAGCCGCGTATGGGCTACCTACCCCGGCAGCGACCAGGATCCGGTCTGGGCGCACAACTACGGCTGGCCGCGCACCGACAGCAACGGCAACTACAGCATCGTCGTTCCCACTGGCACGCTGCTGCTACGCGCCCGCAACGTCTACCTCGACTATCCCACCACGCCGTATACTGGCAACCCGATTACCCTGACCGTCGGCCAGGTGATCACCGGAGCCAACTTCAGCCTGGCCCAGGGCGGAGTCATCCAGGGCCGCATCACCGACGCGATCAGTGGCCAACCCATCCCGCTCTCGCGCGTGTGGGCAGCTAGCCTCGACGAGGGCCACAGCTATCAGGCATGGCCGATGAGCGACGCGCAGGGCTACTATCGCATTCTGGTTCCCGCTGGCCCCTGGAAGGTCTACGCGCAGAACTTCGATGCCTTCTATCCGCGCACTGCCTACCCCGGCAATCCCGTCCCCGTCACGGTGGGCAGCGCCGTTACCGCCGACTTGCACATGACCGAGGGCGGCCTGATTACCGGCCACATCGTGGACAGCGCCAGCCACCAGCCGGTACAGGGTGTAGATGTATGGTCGCGCCCGCTAGGCGGCGGCCTCAGCTACGGTTGGCTCGACAGCAACGAGAACGGTGTCTATCGCGTAGCGGTGCCAATCGGCAAGTATCGCACCTATGCCCGCAGCATCGCGCTGATGTATCCGCGCACCCCCGCCGACGGCATCCAGGTCATCACCAGCACCGGCCAGACCATCAACGAAGACATCGTTGTTACCAAGGGCGGCCTGAT